>NZ_JBFBGZ010000003.1:0-369424 GCF_040684925.1 Arthrobacter sp. NPDC089319
GCGTCGGCCAGCTGCTCCAGTGCGGTGTTCGCGCCGGCCACGTAGGTGGCGTGGTGCTTGGAGTGGTGCAGCTCCATGATCCGGGCCGAGATATGTGGCTCCAAGGCTGCGTAATCATAGTCGAGCTCGGGCAGTTCGTACTTGCTCATGTTCTTCCTCTTCTCGTCGGAATTACTGTGCGTAAACTACTACGTGCACACTTCCAGCCGGCACGGGCAACGGGGTGGTTGGCCCGCCGTGCTGCCGCTTCTCATTCAAGCATGTTCGGGCCCGGCACCGTAGCGGATTTCGCCCGTAACGTAGCACGACATCCGCAGCATGCCGGGGCAGTTTGGCCTTCCGACCCGTTTCACCTCTGGCCCGCGGGCCAAGCTGAGGTCAATCCAAGCTGAGGTCAATTCAAGCCGAGGTCGATTCAAGCCGGGCAGTCGCAGAGCCCGGCGAAGGCACCGAGTTCCTCAAGGCCGGCGGGCCGCGCCGGCAGGTAGTCGGTGAGCGCGCGGGAGCGAACGATGACCGCGCGCCACTGTCCACGCGAGACCGCCACGTTGTTGCGGTTCCGGTTCAGCACGAACTCCATCCCCCGCGGAGCTTCGGCAGCAGCGGACACAGCGGTGGAAACGATCACGACGGGCGCTTCCTGGCCCTGGAACTTGTCTACCGTGCCGACCCTCACGTCAGGCAGGCCAGCGTCATCGAGTACCGAGCGGATCAGCTGGACCTGGGCGTTGTACGGTGCCACCACCAGGATGTCCGCACCGGCCAGCGGGCGGGGCATCGCTGTGCCATCTTCGCGCCAGGGCAGACCCACATGCCTGCGGACCTGGGCCAGCACCTCGGCGGCTTCCTCCGGTGACGACGTGGCGTTGCCCTGATGGTCAACGTAGACGCACTCCACTCCGGCCGGGGCTCCCGTCAGGTGCCGCGTGGCGGCAGCGGGTGCCGATTCGAGCCGCCCGTCGTAGGCCAGGACTGACACTGCCCGGCAAAGGTCCGGATGCATGCGCCAGCTCCGGGCGAGGAAGTAGCCCAGCTCCGGCGGCAAGGTGGCATGACCTGCAGAGAGCCAACCGAGGGCGGATTCGTCCACTGGTTCCGGGTGCGTGCCCTGGGTGACCTGCGGCAGTTGCTGCGGATCGCCGAGCAGCAGCAGTCGCTTGGCCGCGCGGGAAACGGCCAGGGTGTTCGCCAGCGAGAACTGGCCGGCTTCGTCAATGACCAGCAGATCCAGCGACTTGGGCGGGACCGCCGAACCGGTCATGGTCCACGCCGTGCCGCCGATCAGCGTGCCTCCCGGCGACTCGAGCAACCGGGTCACATCTGCGGTGCTTCGGTTGGGCCAGGGAAGGTCATGGTCGCCGTTCGGTTTTTTGGCAACCAGTTCCGGCGGCACACCGGCCTTTTCGATGGCGGCGCGCAGCATGTTGTCCACCACCGCATGCGACTGGCCGACCACGCCGACTTTCCAGCCCAGTGCCACCAGCCGGGCGACGGCGTGCGACCCGACGTAGGTCTTGCCGGTGCCCGGTGGCCCCTGAACCGCCAGATAGGAGTCCTGCAAATCGGCAACGGCGGCGGTGATCGCATCGACGTAACCGTCCGGGTGGCCTTGGACTGCGGGCAGTTGAGCCAGCGTTGCCAGCCGAGGCGGCCGCCGTCGCAGCAGATCCAGCGCCGGTTCGGCGGGGAAGTTGGGCAGCGTGCCGGCAACCGCGGCCGCCAAATCGGCCAGAGCCTGACGGATGGACGTAGTGGGCACCGGCTGATCGGGTGTCAGCGCCACTGGGAACTCGGTGTATGGGGCGGCGCCGCGCGGCAACCGCTCCTTGATGACCAGCATGTCCTTCCCGCCGTCCGCCCCCAAGTCCAGCACCTCGGCGCCGAAGCTGTAGGCACGGTGGTTGACGCCGTCTTTCTGATCGCAGAGAAACGCCGGGTACGGCTGGTTGTAGAGGCGGCAGAGCAGGCTGCCTTCCTTAAGGGTGGAACCGGGAGCCAGCCGGCCGGTCAGCGCGAGAACGCGGACCGGGTTGCTGCGGGAGGTCGGCTTCGCCCACTCGGTAACCACGCGGACGGAATCGACAGTGAAGACGTCGCGCACATCGGCCCAGTCCTCGACAGGGGCATCCAGCCGGTCAAAATGTGCCCACCAGAACTGCTTCGCTTCGCGCCGGTGGTAGCCGACGGACGCCGCGACCATGGCAACCGCCTGTTCGTCCGCGGACAGCTCCTGGCCTCGTGAGGCGGCCTCGTCGGCGGCTGCCGCCACGTAGTCCAGCAGCCGCTGTTCCTGCGGCAGGACCGGTCCGCCGTCGTCAGCGGCTGTTCCCGCCGGGAGGGCAGGAGCGGACTCCGCTGTCTGTCCCTGGACAACTCCGCGTTCGGCGGCCAGCCCCAGCAGCCAGTTGCGCAATTCCAGCGTGGACAGGCAATCGTACTCGTTGTAGTCCGCAATGCTCTTGAGGATCGTGTCGGCTTCGGAGTCATCGCCCGCGTTCCGGGCGGCGCAGTACTGCGCGTACGCCACGACGGATGCCCCGGCGTCCTTCACATCGCCGGAGCGCAAGTTATCGCCCATGTAGAGCGGTTCCAGCTTCTTGATGCTGTAGGAGTTCTCCGAAATCCGCAGGCTGTGCCTGACCGTGTCGTAGAGGTCAACCAGCACGCCCTCGCGCAACAGTTCATCCACAGCCTCTTCGCCGACCAGATGCTGCAACGACAGCCGGCGCAGGGCGGCCTTCTCGTAGTTGGCGTAGTGGTAAATGTGCAGGCCGGGGTGGTTGCGGCGCCGTTCGGACACGTAGTCCAAAAAATCCGCCAGCGCTTTTCGTTCACCGGAGCGGCTGTGCGCCCAGAAGGGTTTGAACGGTGCGGGGCCGCCACCCGCCGGAGGGTTCTCCACCACGCCGAACAGGTACTCCAGCCCCCAGACCGCGTCCTCGTCCTGCCAGAGCGGGTCGCCCTCGAAGTCGAAGAAGATGTCGCCCGGGTCCGGCTCGGGCAACCGGGCCAAGGTGTGCTGTTCCAGCACGCGGTACGCCACGGTGTGTTCGTCACCGTCCTTGCGGAAGGTGACCCTGCCGTCCGGCTCCGCGGTGCCGGTCTGCATGCGCGCCTGGTCGCGCAATCGGGCCAGCGCGCCGGTCGACGATTCGCCGGCCGGCAATTCCAGCGCGGCCAGTTGGTCGATCGTGCGGATTCCCGCCGAATGGAGTTTGCGGCGGCGCACCGTGCTCATGTTCGCCACCAGCAGGAGATCGCGGTGCAGCTCAACCTGTTCGGCGCAGTAGTCGCAGCGGCCGCAGGCCCTAACCCGTTCGTCTCCCCAGCGGACCGCCGCGGGCTGCCCGCGGTGTGCGGCGACCAGGTCCAGGAAACGGCCGCGGCGTTCGCGGAAGACCGGCAGCAGGTCGGTCAGGCTGTGGTCGCTGCGCCGGCCGTCGCCGAGCACCAGCGTCACCGTCGGAGCCGCGCTGATGCCGGCCTCGAGGAGCTGGTCCCCGTAGGCGGCCAGCTGCAGCAGCGCGGTGACCTTGGCGTGGCGGGCCAGCTTGGTGTCGTAGACGGCGTAAGCCGGGGCACCGCCGTCGTGCTGGGTCTTGACCAGGAAATCGGACCGGCCATGGAAGCCGCCGTCAAAGAAGGAGGCCTGGAACACCACGTCCGCGCCGGACTGCAGCGCCGCAATGGATTCGGCATGCTTGGCCAGAAGGTCTTCGCGGGTGTAACTGCTGGTCTCGGCGATCTCCACCACGCCGGAGCCGAAAGCGTCGCGGAACTGCTGCAGCACGCGGTGCTCGTGCACATCGCCCAGCGCCGCGGTGCGCTCGAGCATCTCGTCCCGGCCGAAGTCCGGCACCGGGGAGCGGCCCAGCTTCTGGTCCAGCTTGCGCAGGACCTGGTACTCGCACTGGGCGGCGGTGACCAGGTCGGTGGCCGTGTAGACCAGGTCCCGGTCAGCCCCGGCGGCGTCGGAGTCGAGCAGAAACACGGTGCCTCCTTGCACAAGTACGGCAGCTGCCAACCCGGCCGGCGGCGGGGTCCCCCCAACGATATCCCGCCGCCGGCCGGTGCCTGCCGGCAGTTAAAGATGTACCAGCCGGTGCGGACAGTTTCGGAAGGATGCGCTTGGCAGGCCGCCAAAATGCCCGGGCGCGGTCATCATCCGCCGCGTCCGCGCTCCAAGATGAAACGTTACGGCGCCCTGTTACGCGATGTGACCACGATCTCTCACGGCCGACACCCGGACCAGCTAAAGTAGCCCTAGCTTCAAGAATTGTGGCCGCCAAGCTCCGACTTTGGCCATATACCAACCCCACGCTCGTTGGGTGGTTCGGATGACGAAGCGGCCTGCATCAGCCACTGGCTACCGGTGCGGGCAAGAGCACCCGAAAGGACGCGGCGCCCGGCGCCGGCTGCCATGGACACCCTTGAATCCCCGCAACTCCAGGTCTTGAGTCTGGCCGACTACGAGCAGATCTCCGCAGCAAGGGAAGCCTTTGTGGATTTCTTACTGGATGCGGCGGTGCAAACCCGCGGGCTGCGGCGCGCCGTCGCTGCCCGATGACCAGCAGGACCGAATCAACACCGTCGGCGGCCGGTCCCGCGTCGACAACCGCCGAGACCACCGGGCCGCCGCGTGCCCGCGGGCTGCTGCTGGACACCGACGTGGTCGCCGAACTCAGGCGCGAGAACCCAGACCCCGCCGTCGTGGAGTTCCTGCAGCGGCGCCGCCGCTCCCGCGTCTACATTTCAGCGCTGACGCTGGGGGAGCTGCACGCGCTCAGCACTCAGGACAGCGCCCTGGCCGGGCAGGCGGACAGCTGGCTGGCCGAGCTGACCGACCGGTTCGCCGCCTACATCCTTCCGGTGGACCAGCAGGTGGCGGAGGCCTGGGCGCCACTGGCCATCCAGGATGTGCCGGCCGTGGAGTCGCTGATTGCCGCGACGGCCGTCAAGCATTGCCTGACCGTGGTGTCCGGCAACGCCGAAGGCTACCGGCGGCTGTCGGTTGAGGCATGCGACCCGTGGAAGTCTGCCGCCGGCGGATGAATCCCGGCGGATGAATCCCGGCGGATGAACCCCGGCGGATAGCCCCAACTGGAGTGCGCCGACGGATAGTGCTGGCGGATGGCGCCGGTGGATAACGCCGGTGGCTGTGCCCGGCCCGTATGACAGAGGGAAAGCGGATGTGCGAAAAGCCACAGTAGCGCCGCTATTTTCCGCTCAACGGAGCCTCCCGGGCGTCCAACGGTTCCCCTTGTGGCCCCTTCGGTGCTTTACTGACCGGACGTTCGGAACGCGTGAGAAACTAAACGGGGTCCGGTGACGGGCGGCACTCGTGCCGCCCGTTTTCTGCGGACAAGCTCCATCACGGTAAGGAATACATGGCTCATGGCCACTGAGAACAACATCACGGGTGCGGCGGATCCCGCTGTACGCGTTGACAACGACGGCGGGGCGCCCGCCAAATGGAAGATCGTCGGTCCCGGCCTCGTTGTTGCGGCCACCGGCGTCGGTGCCGCGGATATGGTGGCCACGTTGGTCGCCGGTTCCCGTTACGGTTACGGCCTGTTCTGGGCGGTGATCGTCGGCGTCATCCTGAAGATCATTCTGGTTGAAGGCGCCGGGCGATTCTCGCTGGCGACCGGCAAGACGATCTTCGAGGGCTGGCGCTCGCTGGGCCGCTGGACCACCTGGTACTTCGGCCCGTACATCATGATTTGGGGCTTCGTTTACGGTGCCACTGCAATGTCATCGGCAGCGCTGCCGTTGGCCGCGGTGTTCCCGGTGCTGCCGCTGTGGGCTTGGGCCATCCTGATGGGCCTGGCCGGTTTTGTCATGGTGTGGTTCGGCAAGTACGCCACCTTCGAGAAGATCACCGCGGTGCTCGTCGGACTGATGTTCGTCACCGTGGTCGGGCTGGCCATCATCGCTGTGCCCAACATTCCGGAAATGATCGGCGGCCTGGTGCCGATGATCCCGCAGGATGACGGCGGCATTTTCTACACCTTGGCGCTGGCCGGTGGCATCGGCGGTACCATCACGCTGGCAGCCTACGGCTACTGGCTGCGCGAAAAGGGCTGGCACACGCCCAAGTGGATGCGCGTGATGCGGATCGATAACTCCGTGGCCTACATCATGACAGGCATCTTCGTGATCGCCATGCTGATCGTCGGTGCCGAGGTAGTCCGCTCCGCCGGCGTCTCGCTGAGCGCCGGCGACGAGGGCCTGCTGGACCTCTACGAGGTGCTCAAGGCCGAGTACGGCGACGTGGTCGGTACCGGCTTCCTGATCGGCTTCTGGGCCGCGTCGTTCTCCTCCATCATCGGCGTCTGGAACGGTGTGTCCCTGATGTTCGCCGACTTCTGGGGCAACATGCGCAAGAAGGAGTCCGGCCACCCGGACACCCGCGTGGGCGGCAAGTACTTCAAGTTCTACGTGCTCTGGCTGACCTTCCCGCCCATGTTGCTGTTCATGCTGGGCAAGCCGATTGCGCTGATCCTGATTTACGGCGCCTTGGGATCGCTGTTTATGCCGTTCCTGGCGCTGACCCTGCTGGGTCTGCTCAACGGCAAGCGCATCCCGAAGGAGTGGGCCAACAAGCTCCATACGAACATTGCGCTGGGCATCTGTGCGCTGCTGTTCGTGGTCCTCGGTGTCTACCAGTTGTGGAACAGCATCGCCCCGGTCTTCGGCGGCTGATTCTAGAGACGGACTGCTGCCCCGTACCTTCCGGTGCGGGGCAGCACCATTTAAACGACGACGACGGCGGTGCGCGCCAGCGTGCGTGGGCAGTTCGCGGAGGCACCGGGACAGGCCGGCCCCGGCTGCCGCCGAGGTTGCTGTACGCAGGTCCGGCCCGGCGGCCAGTGGTTACTGCTGGCCCCTCCGGCGATGCCCGCCGGCCTCGGCCTCCTCGTCGCCAACCATCGACGCGAGGAGATCGTCGGCTTCGCCCAGCCCCCGGACCACCTGGACAAGGATGGCCCGGGCTTCGGCCTCCGGTGTGCGGTGGTGCGCGTCGGCGAGGATGCGGAGTCCTTCCAGCGTCCTCGCATCCAGATCCGGCACGGTCAGCGACTCCATGACAGCCACCCTTCCTCGGGCCGTACCGCGGCCCGAATGCCGACCATGATAGACCCGCGGCGGGCCGGCTGTCAGCGGCGTATTGGATGCCCGCGCCCTCCCGTCAGCGCAGCGGGTCGAACGGCCGGATCTCGTCCGGCACCCGGCCGGTGACAATTTGCTCGGCCAGCAGCTTTCCGGTGGCCGGGCCCAGCACAATGCCCCACATCCCGTGGCCGCCGGCAACGTAGACGCCGGGGGAGCGGGTGGCGCCAACCAGCGGCAGCCCGTCCGGGGTGACCGGGCGCGGTCCCACCCAAATGTCCTCGAGATGATCCAGATCCATGTTGGTGAACAGCGGCCGGACCGAGGCCAGGATGGCGTCGATCCGCCCGGTCTGCAGCGGCTCGTCCGGGCCGCGGAACTCCATGGTTCCGGCGATGCGCAACCGCCCCTGATATGGGGTGCAGGCCACCCGGCGGGCGGGGAAGTAAATCGGGAACTCGGCCGGCTGGTCGGTGGCGACGCTGAAGGAGTAGCCCCGGCCGGCCTGCACCATGGTGCGCACGCCCAGCGGCTTGGCCAGCTCGGGAAGCCAAGCCCCGGTGGCCAGGACAACGACGTCGGCGTGGAAGGGCTCCTGAGCGTAGGTTTCCACCGAGATCCCGGTGTGGCCGTGGCGCAGTGAGCGGACCTCCGCGCCGGGGATGATCTTCCCGCCCCGTTCCACCACTGCTTCCGCCAGGGCCTCGACAAACGGGCCGGGCTCAAGGAACCGCTGTCCCTCCAGTTCGAACACCGTCGAGACGGCGGTGGAGAGCTGCGGCACCTTCATCTGGGCGTCGTCCAGCCGGGTCAGCGGAGCGGACTGGCCGGCCTTCTCCACGTTGGCAAGCTCGTGGACAAAATGCCGGCTCTCCTTTTCGTCCTCAAAGCCGACGATGAAAGGGCCCTTCCGTGTCCAGGATTCGACGCCGTTGTCGGTCAACTCATCGAAGCTCTCCAGCGCCATCCGGTCGATCGGCGTCAGCGCGGCCATGGTCCGGTCCCACGCCTTCTGCGTGCCATGCAGCGCGAAGCGGGCCAGGAACTGCCACAGCTGCGGGTCCATCCGGGCGGGAACATGCAGCGGCGCCGCGGGATCAACCAGGGCCTTCGGGCCGTAGGTCCAGAGGCTCGGGTCCGACAACGGCATGGCCATGCCCGGCGTCAGCCAACCGGCATTGCCCCAGGAAGCACCGGCGGCGACGCCGGACCTGTCCAGGACGGTCACTTCCACGCCGCGTTCCTGCAAGTGCCAAGCGGTGGCCAGTCCCACCATGCCGGCGCCAACGACGACGGCGGTGCTCGGGGTGTGTGCGCGCGAGTACATGGGTGCTCCTCGGGTTGTATCTGCTTTCGGCTCCATCGTGAACAATGTTTAGCTGTATCTCAAGTGATCTGGAGAAGATTCTGCGAGACTGGTTATTGCTGACCTAAAGTTCAGGAAGTGGTGGCTGTCACATGGTGGAATCGAATGATGTTCGACGCTCTTTCGGGGCTACAACAGGGTCCGGATTGGACCGCATAGACCGGTTGATCGTCGAGCTGCTCCAGAACGATGCCCGGACCCCCAATAACGCGATCGCCGCGGCTGCAGGCATTGCTCCGTCGACCTGCTTGGGCCGAATCCGATCCCTGCGCGACCGGGGAGTGATTCGGGGCTTCCATGCCGACGTCGATCCTGCTGCGGTGGGGCGCGGCCTGCAGGCTCTGATTTCCATCCGGCTGCAGGCCCATGCCCGGTCAAACCTGACCGAGTTCAAGGACTACCTGGCGGGACTGCCTGCGGTGGAGGGGATCTTCTTTGTCACCGGAGACCGCGATTTCCTGATCCACGTGGCGGTGCCGGACTCCGCTGCGCTGCGCGATCTGGTGGCCAACAACCTCAGTGTCCGCCCGGAGGTGGCCGGGACAAACACCACCGTCATCTTTGAACATGTCCGCCCGCCGGGAAGTTCGCTGGCCCCGTGATCGACCCGGCAAGTGCGGCCTTCGGCGGTGCCCGCTGGCCTGTGATCGATGTGGGGAGCGCGGCCTTCGGCGGTGCCCGCTGGCCTGTGATCGACCCGGCAAGTGCGGCCTTCGGCGGCGCCCGCTGGCCTGTGATCGACCCGGCGAGTGCGGCCTCCGGCGGTGCCCGCTCGCACGGTGATCGATCCGCCGCCGGCGGCCCGCGGTGACGTTCGCGTCCGCACCTCGCCAGGAGGCAGCGCTCCACTACCACCATTTGTTGACATGTCATTCTTTGCGCCGCTAAGATTGTTGAAACGTCAAGCAATCTATCGAAGGCTGCCATGTCCTGGTTTAAGAATCTTTTCAGCAAGTCCAGCGCCCGCCGGTCTGCCGCCAACCCCGCGCCGGCAGCTGCCGAACCCCAAGAGAATGCAACAGTCAGCGCTGCTGCCTCGACGGCTCCGGTGGCTTCGGCCCCGGCAGCAGTCGTCGCGGGCCTCCCCAAGATCGCCATCATCACCGGAAGCACCCGCCCCGGACGGGTCAACGACTCGGTGGCCGCGTGGGTGGCCGCTGAACTGGCCGGCCGGACCGACGCCACCTTCGAGGTCGTCGACATCGCCGACTTCAACCTTCCGCTGCTGGATGAGGCGTACCCCGCCGCCTACCAGAACTACCAGGGCGATCACACCAAGGCCTGGTCGGCCAAGATCGCCGAGTTCGACGGCTACGTCTTCGTGGCCAACGAATACAACCACACCGTCTCGTCGGCACTGGCCAACGCGCTGTCTTACCTGAACGCGGAATTCAACAACAAGGCCGCCGGAATCGTGTCCTACGGTTCGATGGGTGGCGTCCGCGCTGCCGAACACCTGCGCAACCTCCTGGCCGAGCTGCAGGTGGCCGTGGTCCGCAACCAGGTGATGTTCTCGCTGTTCACCGATTTCGAGAACTTTGCCGACTTCAAGCCGACCGAGCAGAACGCCGGAACGCTTGCCCCGATGATCGACCAGCTCATTCCCTGGGCCCAAGGCTTCGCCACCATCCGCACCCCGCAGGCCGCAGCTGTCTAAGCCTGCCTGCTGACCGAATCGCTCCGCCGTATCCTCATCCGGCGGAGCGATTCGCTTTAAGCTGGCCGGCTACGGGCTGCCGGCCGCCACAATGGCGGCCATCGAGGTCAGAAAACCGGGCAGCCAAGCCACGGCCAGCGCAGCCAAAGCCATCCGTCCGACGAGCACCCAGCGTCCCTGCAGGGGCCCCTGTCCCGTCCCGGGCTCGGCACTGAGCGCCGGCGCTCCCGGCTGCGCCGCGGTCCCAGTCCATGCCGTCGATCCGGGCTCGGCGCGCGCCCCGGCCTGCGCCGACGCACCACCCGGTGCCACCCCCGACAGTTCGGGCTCACTTGGCATCGGTTCCGGCCCGCCCGGCCCGCCCGGCCCGCCCGGCCCGCCCGGCCCGCCCGGCCCGGCCGGCCCGCCTAGCCCGCCGGGCCCGCCCGGTCCGCTCGGCGGGCCCGGTGTCCCGGGCACCACGTCCGCTCCACGCCGCCGACCCCGCAACACTTTCAGCCTGAGGGCCGCCACTGCCCAGCTCACGACGACGGCGGCAACCATCCAGGCCACGACAACTCCCGCGCCAGCGCCCAGCAGAACCAGCACCAGCACCAGCGGAAGGTACCACCGCACGTCTTTCGCCGATTGCAGCAAAGGCACGCGCCGGGACAGCCAGCTGCTGGCCGTCCCGACCAGCATGCCGTGGGCAACAGCCAGCGCGGAGAACGCGGCGATCGACAGCCAGGCCGGGCCCACCACCCGGAAGTCCCGGCTGTCCGGCTCCAGCGGCCCGAACACCGTGCTGAGCCCCAGCAGCAACAGCAGTCCGAAGGCTGCTCCGCCGATCCGCCCGGCAGGCAGCCACCAGCGCACCAGGCCGTAAAGCAGCGACGTCGCGCAGCCGATGGCGACGCCGAACGCGACGAAGCCGGAGGTTCCTTCCAGACTGATTTCGCCGATCGTCTCCCCGGCGTCGGTGAGCCTGCCGTCGTCTTCCGGCGATGTCACCGCCAACAGGCGCATCACCAGCCGTCCGCCGGCGCCGGCCATGCACAGTCCGGTCACTCCGCCGCCGACCAGCAGCACGTTCGCCCACCACAGCACCCGGCGCGCAACGTGGACCAGCAGGGCGCCGCCGTCGTTCGCGGAAAAGCGGCGGTGGTACGGGACGGGGCCTGTGCCGCCCGGGCGGGCGCCGCCGTCGTTGTTATCCGTCGGGAGCCGGAAGCGCTCCCCGCCGCATAGGACCACCGCGGCCAGGCCGGCGGCCAGCAGCAAGCCGCAGGCGATCATGATCATCACGCGGTTAGTATCCGATGGGCCCGCACGCCAGCGAACCCCAGTCATTGCCGACTGGGGTCCGCGCGCTAACCGTTCTGCCGGAGGCTCCGGCGGGGGCAGGCAGCGATTATGTTGTTTCGTGTGCCTCGTCCCCGCGGCGCATCATGTAGGTGATCCCCAGGGCCAGCATGACCGCGCCGAGGACGAAGTGCAGCCAGTTGGTGGCTGTGTTGGTGGACAGGAAGTTGGCCCCATACTCGCCGGGTCCGACGATCAGGCCGTACAGCCACATCGCCAGGTACAGGATGCCTGCTCCCATCAGGAATTCCCGGGCGCCACTGGCAGTGCGGCTCATGATGTAGCCCACCACGCCTACCACCAGGTAGATGATGTTGAGCAACACGGACACTTGGAACACGTTGAGCAACTTGGCTTCGGAGCCGCCGGCGAAGGCCATCTCTCCGTACGCCATAGTGATGCCGGGGATGAAGCCCAGGACACCGATTACAAAGAGAACAATTCCCGAAGTCATCGCGGCGTTACGCACATTCCCGCGGGAAACGTGGGCGTGACCGGCATGCGGTGAAGCGGTTGTCATTTCTCCTCCCAAACAATGAGTTTCGAAACTTTGTCGAGGTGCAACTCGGCCGTTGGTAGGGCGTATCTGACGTCGGAACCAGCGCTTTCAGTGTACGTCCGTTTGCGCACTCCGGCGGGGAAAAATCACGACGACGGCGGCCGGCTTGGGTGCGTCGGCGCGGCCGCGCTGGTGGACCTGTGGAGCGCGACGGCGGTGGGCCGGCTCAGGCCTCGAGCAGCCGCTTGAGCGTGTGCAGATCCTGGTCCACGGCGGCCGCATCGGCCTCGAAGCTCGACTCATCCATGCCGGCGCGGCGGAACAGCGTAAAAACCACTTCGGCGCCGTCGCCGTTGCCGAGCACCCGCAGCGGGTTGTAGATCGACTCGCCGGACGCGGTGATGACAAAGTGGTCCAGCACGCCGAACTCATTGCGTTCGGCAAACTTCACCCGCACCGGTCCCGCGGCCGTTTCCGCGACCCAGTCGTCGTCGACCATGCCGATGGAGGAGCTGAGGCCGGCGGCCCACTTCGGCAGGTTCTCCGGGTTGCCGGCAAACTCGTAGACCTCCCCAACGGGGCGGTTGATGGCAATGCTGATATGCCGCGCTGCAAAGGTCATGGGACCAGTCTTCAGGTTCACTTCGGCGCGGACAAGACCCCACGGCCCGTCCTCTGGGCCGCAAGCGCCAAAGATGGAGGGCCGGGCCGCAGCCCATGACAGACTTGGACCATGGCATTCAGGACTGGCAACGGCGACGATCTCCAGGAGAAGGCAGCCCACATCGGCATGCGCGTTGAGGACCGGTGGCAGGCGTACCGGGAACGGCGGGCGCGCCGGCGCGGCTATGTGGCTACCGTGATGCCGTTTACCGGCTACGGTACGGCCGGCTGGATCCGTGTGCTCGGCCGGGTGGTCATGGCCCGGCCCGGCGCCTTCGACAATGGCCGGATGCCCTCCAAACTGGTGGCCGACGGCATCCGCGGCTGGCGGAACTTCATCAGCCCGCCGGTGGCCAATGCGCGGGTGACCATCTCAGCCGCCGGCGTGGAACATCATGTGGTGGCCGACCGCGGCGGCGTGGTGGATGCGAAAGTGTCAGTGGATCTTGAGCCCGGCTGGCATACTGTCACGCTGCGCTGCGAGGACTCCGAGCCGGTGGGAGCCTCGGTGTATGTGGTGCCGCCGGGGGAGCGCTTCGGCGTGGTCTCCGACGTCGATGACACGGTGATGGTCACGGCGCTGCCGCGTCCGCTGCTGGCGGCCTGGAACACTTTTGTGTTGGATGAGCATGCGCGCAACCCCACGCCGGGCATGGCCGTGATGCTGGAACGGGTCACCCGTGAACATCCGGGCAGCCCCGTGCTGTACCTGTCCACCGGCGCGTGGAATGTTGCGCAGACACTGACCAGGTTCCTTTCCCGAAACCTGTATCCGGACGGCGCGTTGCTGCTCACCGACTGGGGCCCCACCAAGGACCGTTGGTTCCGCAGCGGCCAGGGCCACAAGGTGGACCAGCTGCGGCGGCTGGCCGAGGAGTTCCCGGACATCAAGTGGCTGCTGATCGGCGACGACGGACAGCACGACGAAGCCATCTACGCCGGCTTCGCGCTGCGCTATCCGGGGCACGTGGCGGCCATCGCCATCCGGCAGCTCTCCGTCAGCGAAGCGGTGCTGGCCGGCGGCCGTTCACAGGACCGTCCCAGCGGTCCGGCGCGCAGCATCCCCTGGATTTATGCCCCGGACGGGAAGGGTCTGGCGAACCAGCTCCAGCAGCTGGGCATCCTGTAGCACCGCCGCCGCGGGCGGCAGGGCTGCGGGCATGGTCCACAGTTCATTGCGAACCGCGGCGCCGGTGTGCCCCGGAATCGAATATTCAACAGGCGGCCTTCTCAGAGCTGAGAAGGCCGCCTGTTGAATAGTGAGTGGTTAGACCGTGGCGTCGACCGGGCCGAAGACGGCTTCGATCATCTCGCGGGCCGATTCGTTGTCGGTCTTTTCGGCCAGCGCAATCTCGGAGCACAGGATCCGCATGGCCTGCTCGAGCTGGTGCTTTTCGCCGGCCGAGGAACCGCGGCCGAGCGCCCGCAGCGAGAGATCGCGGACCACTTCGCTGACCTTATAGATGTCGCCGCTGTTGATCTTTTCCTGATTGGCCTTGAAGCGGCGCGACCAGTTCTCCTGGTCCTCGGGCACCTTCGCCTTGAGGATCGCGAAGACCTCCTTGACGCCCTTCTTGCTGATGGCCTTGCGTACGCCGACCGTTTCCGCGTTGCCCAGCGGCAGTTCGATCATCAGTCCGTCATGATGCGCGCGGAACTGCACGAACTTGGTCTGGCAGTCCTTGAATGGACGGGTGCGGAGATCGGTCACGGTGACGGCGCCGTGCGGGGGGTAGACGAGGGTGTCGCCAACTTTAATGTTCATTGATGCCCTTTCATGCCATTATGGCAGATACTGCCACATTGGCAGCGAATACTCAAATATTGGGGTATCTTGGAAGCTGCTATGCCACAGAAATCGTCGTTCAGCGACGCTTCCAGAACCGATGTGCCCGGCCCTTCCACGGCTGAGCTCCCTGCTGCCGCACCCGGACTAAGGGAGCGACGGCGGCGCCAGACCCGGGCGGAAATCAGCCAGGCCGCGCTGCGTCTGTTCCAGGAATACGGCGTTGATGCCACCACGGTGGACGGCATTGCCAACGCCGCCGGGATCTCCCAGCGCACGTTCTTCCGGTACTTCACCAGCAAGGAAGAAGCCGCGCTGCCGGCGCATCAGGATTTCGACGCCGCCCTTGAGATCGGTCTGCTGGCCATCGACCCCTCCGGCAGTCCGCGCGAAGAGCTGGAGCGCGTCTACCAGCAGGTGATGCAGGGGTATGCGGACAACGATGCGCCGCAGGCCCGAAGCATGCTGCTGGTCAACCAGCTCATCCGGAAGGAGCCGCTGCTGAGGGCGGCCCTGCTCAAGCACAACGCCACCCGGACTACCGGGCTGGTGGATGCCCTGATGGACAGGTTCGGCCGCGACGGCGTCAGTGATCTGCAGATCCGGCTGGCGTTCGAGACCTGCGCGGCAGTGGTCCGCGTCGCCTTCGAAGTATGGGTGACCCGGCGCGAGGCCGGCCGGAACGACAATCTGCCTGACATCTACGCTTCGGCCCGCGAACTGGCCCACTGAACGTGACGAGCGGAGCCTGGACGTGCGGTACGAGCAGGGCGGCCCTTAACGAGGCGGCGCCGACGCTGTGCAGTCCCTGCTTCGTGAAGAACGCGGAGGTGCCTGAATGAAGACCGTGCCGATCGATATGCCCTGTCCCTGCGGGAGCGGCCACACCTACGGCCAATGCTGCCGGCCGTTCCACCGCGGCGACGCCGAGGCCCCAACGGCGGAAGCCCTGATGCGCTCGCGCTACACCGCCTTCGTGGCGGGCGACGTCGACTATCTGCTGCGGACCTGGCATCCGGAAACGCGGCCGGCGGGCCTTGAGTTGGATCCCGCGCTGGCATGGACCGGCCTGCAGATCCTGAGGGCCAGGCGCGGCGGTGAATCGGACCGGGCCGGCACGGTGGAATTCCGCGCTACCTACCGCGAGGGCGGCCAGGAACATGCGCAGCAGGAACAGAGCACGTTCGTTCGTGAGGACGGCCGCTGGGTCTACCGCGACGCACTGTCACAGTCCTGACTCTCGCCGCCCCACGACCGGCCGCGCCAGCCCTGCGCGCCCACGACCGGCCGCGCCAGCCTTGCGCGCCCACGGGCGAGCCGCGCCAGCTTTGCGCGGCACGCCCGTCCGCGCCAGCGGCGCGTCGTCGTCGTAACTTAGTCCAAGGCCAGGAACAGGACGGCGAAGAGGCCGAGCGCGCCCAGCACCACTACGCTGCCCGCGATCCAGGCGGCCGCGGCGGCATCGGCGTGGATCCTTTCGTTGGCGATGCCGGAGACCGCCCGGCGGTAGCGCAACTGCTGGGTGATGTAGATGCCCATGGCCGTGCACAGCGACACGGCCACGAGCGTTCCGGTGAACCAGCCGTATTCCGGAAACCAGCGCAGGAACATGGCCGTCGCCACGATCATGGCCAGGGTTGTCCGGCTCCACGCCAGCGAGGTGCGCTCGGGCTGCAGGCCGGCGTCGTGGTGTCCCGGCTCGGGCAGGGGGCGGGCGCGTCGCATCACGTCAGGCGCAGCAGGACGAAGACCAGCAGCAACGCGGCCACCACGCCGCCGCCAATGGCTAGGATCGGGGCGATCAGCGGAAGCGGCAGGGGAGTCTTGTGCCGCATGGACCGTTCAATGTTCAGCCAGCGGAAGAAAGAACCGCAGCCGATCGCCATCGCCAGCACCAGGAGGACGACGGCGATGGTGGTGCGGATCGCCGGATCAAAAATGTCGGTAGTGAAGGCCTCCACCGCGATGCCTCCGGCCACCAGGGCCAGTGAGGTACGGATCCAGGCGAGGAACGTGCGCTCGTTGGCCAGCGTGAACCGCGGATCGGGTTCGGTGCCGCCGCGGAGCAGCTTGGCGGCGAACTTGCCGCGTTCCGGGCGGGGCGAAGGCGATGAAGTAGGCACGGCTTCATGGTAGTCATGTCCGCGGCAGGGCAGCGTTCATGACGGTCGTGTCCGCCCGGGCGCGTTCGTACCAAGCGTCGGTAAGGGAGCGGGCCCGCACCAACCGGCCGCGGCCAGGCGGCAGTGCACGGTTACGCCGCCGGGCGGTCCCCGTCGTCGTGCTCTGGGTCCATCCTCGTCACGGTGAAGAAGCGGTTTCCCGCACCCTTACGGGAACTCGGCACCAGGAGTTTGGAGTATTTTTCGCACCACTGGGCGGTTCCGGCGGAGTCCGCCATCGCCGCAGCGATGGCGGCAATATTGTCGGACCACCCCAGGACGCGCTCGCCTTCGAGGCAGAACTGAATGAGGCCCAATTGGGTATCGACGTGGAGTTCGACGTCCACCCAAACGTCGAATCCCGGTGCCTCGCTGGCTGTATTTTCTGTTTCGTATGTATTCATCATGAGACTTGTGTTGCGCATCACACTCTGCGGCGCCCTCCTACTATAGGGTCCCGGATCCGGAATGCCAAACAGTTTCCACAACGTAAACGGCCGGTAAAGTAAATCGGGCCATGACCGAGACACCTTCCGCCCAGCGCCTGTCCTGTAACGTTCCGATGCGTTGGGGCGACATGGATGCCTACGGGCACATCAACAACGTAGAGATCCTGCGGATCTTGGAGGAAGCGCGCATCCACGCGTTCGGCCCGCCGGCCGGGACCGGAGGACCCGGTCTCGAGGTGGACCTGCCGGTCTTCTCCGACCTGCCCGAATCCACCCAGGCGCTGGTGGCCGAGCACCGGGTCAAATACGTCCGGCCGCTGAACTACCGCAACATCCCGGCCCACGTGGAGGTCTGGATCAGCGCGATCAAGGGCGCCAGCCTGACCATCGCGTACATGATCATGGACCCGGTCACCGCCGAGCAGTGCGTGCTGGCCGAAACCACGCTGGCGTTCTTCCACACCGACTCCGGCCGACTGCTGCGCCTGAGCGACCGGCAGCGGAAGATCCTGGAACCTTATCTGGGCGAGCCCAACTTCCGCTGAAACAACGACGGCGGTGGGCCGGCTGCGGATCCCCGCGCACCGGCCGTCCGGCATGAGTAGGGCTCCGTGTGCCCGGCCGCTTGGCCTGGTTCAAAACGTCGGCTAGCTTAAGTCGGGTCGTTGGCTGACGGCATGCCGGCCAAGATCGGGCAGTGCCAGCGGGAACGCGGGGCTGGATGGGAACGGCTTGCTCGACTCGACGATCAGGTCCGGTCCGACGCAGACCATTTCGCCCGGTCCCATCAGCCGCCAGCCGGTTTCGCTGTCCATGACTTCGCTGGCAATAACCACGCTCGGAAACCGGGCCAGGTCGGGAAAGTGCGCGCGGATGCGGCTGCTTCGGGCATCGAGCTGTTCTCGGCCGGCAGGATCGCCGGGCGTCCGCTCCAGGATGTACAGCTCGTTGGTGTCCGGATAGCGGAGCGCCCACAGGTGGTCCGGCGTCGTGATGACCATGTTGAGGCTGTAGAGCGGCAGGGTGTCGATGATCCAGCCCAGCGCGGCGGTGATGCCACTGGCCACATCGCCGTGGCTGCGGCGTGTTTCGGCCGTTATCAGCGCGAAGATCCGTTCGCTATCGGTCTGGCCTCGCACCAGGGACGCGGCACCGAGCCGCTGCAGCCGTTCATCCAGCAGCTCCAGGCCGCGGCAGACTCCGTTGTGCGCGAACAACCGGCCGTCCTGCTCGAAGGGGTGGGTGTTGGCAACCGAGTCCTTGCTGCCCGACGAATACCGCACGTGGGCCAAAAAGGTGGTCGAGGTGAAGTCGCGCGCGGCGAGTTCAAACGTCCGCCCGTGCCAGGCCGATTCTGCTTGCCGGCTGACAATCGGGGCGCCGAGCGACGTGAAGATGCCGATGCCTGCTCCATCGGGCTGGCGCCTGCCCTGCTCGGACAGGCTGTCAGGGGCACCCAGCAGCCAGAAGGTGGCATGGACCCGGTGTCCGCCGGCATGGAGCCCGAACAACCTGCACATCCGTGCTGCCCTCCGCCCTGTCGCGCCGGCTATCCGTGCGCTTGCAACGACTGCCCGGAGGCAGCGAGTGCTTCCGTCAGGATCCGTACGGCCTTGGGGCCGACGCCGTGCAGTGCCAGAAGTTCCGCCTGGCTGTGGCGGGCCACTGCGTCCAAGTCGGTTATGCCCGCGGAGAGCAGGGCTCGGGTGGCCGGGCCGCCGACCGCCGGCAACATGTGAGGCGTGGTGCCGGAATAGGCGGCTTCAAGTTGCATTGCCAGCCGTTTCGGTGCGCAAACCAGCCAGGAGCGGCGGAGCAGCCAATTGAGGTCCTTGCCGTTGATCTCGGACAATGGCAGCTGCACGCCCGTGGGTCTTCCCTTGGGTGCCCACCGCTCGGCCGCCGGGTGGGCAGCCAAGGCGGCATCGGCGTCGTCGTCGCTCAGAGGTAGGTGGAGCAGGCCGTCCTGGCCCAGCGTCGCAAACTCCTGTTTCCGGACGGAGAAAGCGGCCTTGCCGGAGCGCACGGCCTCGGAAGTTTCCGGCAGGGCCAGCGCGCTTTTCCGCAGCTGGGCCGGCGTTGCCATGGCTGCTATCCGTCCCAGCCGAGATTGCGGGCGATGCGTTCCAGGACGTCCAGGGTGGCTGCGTACTCGTCGTCGCTGATGCCCTTGGCTATGACGGCCCGTGTGCGGTCAACCACGTCGCCGAGCGAGGACAGGCTGGCGCGGCCGGTGTCGGTCAGGGCGTAGTGCCCGTCCACGGAACTGACCCAACCGCTTTCCACCAGTTCTTCCACCGGGGCCTGCGGCCCTTCGTCTTCCGTCTCCGGGATGAACGGGCCCAGGGCCTCGGTCAGCTCATCGGCGGTGGAGGGTTTATCCGCCAACAGGTTCATCAGCTGCCACTGCCGGCGCGTGATGCCGTGTTCTTCCATGGTCTCGATGAACTGTTCGTCGATCAGGCGGTCAACGAGCTTCAGCCAAAATCCGATGGGTCGTAGAGGTGCCATGCCGTCACCCTACAAGGGAGGCCTCCTGCTGATCGACCTCAAACGTCGAATTTGCCGTGGAACTGCATGTTTGGATGCTTTTCTGCCGTCAGCAGAGCATGCTGACGCCGGTGCCGCAGCTTCCTACGATGGAACCAGCCAGGAGGGAGTTCCGCCGTGCTCGAACTTCAAAAGCTTCATCGCTATCCCGCTTCGGGACCGGCGCCGCTGCTCCGTGACGTCTACGGGACCGTGCTGCGCCGGGAACGCCGCCGCCAGCGACGCACGCTCGGCGACGTTGCCAGCCGCGCCGGGGTGTCGATTCAACACCTGTCGGAGATTGAGCGCGGCCGCAAAGAAGCCTCCTCGGAGATCCTCGCCGCAGTCTGCGCATCGCTGGGCTCCGGACTGGCTGCTTTTCTGGCAGCGGCGCACCATGAACTGGCCGCGGCCGAACGCAGGCCGGTACTGGATCTGACCCGAACCGTGCCGCCGGATTCGTTGAGATCGGCTCCATTGGACCTCGGCATCGGCTCGGAATCGGCCCCCGGCACAGAATCGGGTGCCGTCTCGGAACCGGACCGGGGCACCCAAGCCGTGGCTCCGCCGTCGTCCATCCTGATGGCTGCCTAGACCCCGACTTCACAGCGGTCGGCATCGGCCTGCGGCATTCGCCTGCGGCGACAGGGGCGGCGGACGGCCGCCTTGACCTCCGGGGACAGTACAAAGGGCAGATGCGGCCTTGCGGCTGCGCCTGCCCTTTGCGGTTGCTACGTGGCTGAGATTAGGCCATGGCCGCGAGCTTGGTGTTGCCGAAGATGGCGCGGTCAACCGAGATCCGGCCGGGGCCGACCAGTGCCAGAGCCAGTGCGGCAGCGCCGAGCAGCAGCACCAGTTCGTAGCCGCCGCCATCGACGAAGACACCGGCGGAAGCGTGAACCAGTACCAGGGCGCCGATCATGTCCAGTGCCAGCAGGGCGGCGACCACTCGGGTCAGGACGCCCAGGATCAGGGCAATGCCGCCGCCCAGTTCCAGTGCGGCGACGACCGGGGCAGCCATGTCGGCGGCCGGGACGCCCATCTGGCCGAAGGCGGCCTGGGTGCCGGCAATGGTCCATTCGTTGAACTTCTGCCAGCCGTGGGCTGCGAAGAGGAAGCCCAAGATAACGCGGAGGACGGTACGGGCGGTAGTAATCAAAGCTGAATTGGTCATGATGTTGTCACCGTTTCGATGGTCAGGGGAACTCGGCCGTCTAGAACGAGCGATAAGCATCAGTAGGTTGACGCTTCAACTAAATCTTGACAGAAATAATGTTGAAGTGTCAACTTTCGGGTCCGGAGGTAGCGGCGCTCACCGGGTATGGCCTCCTCGGGCGGAAGGGCCGCGCAGGCGGATTGGCGGAGCGGCTCAGGCCCGGCGGACCGGCTGGCGCAGGATGGTCTTGAGCTTGGCTGGCGCGGTCTTCCGGGGGTCGCTGAGGTAGATCTCGTGGTGGCGGCCCACCGGTTCCAGGTTGTTTGCCGGCAGGTAATCATCATGCAGACGGGCCAGCACGGGTCCTTCGTCGTCGTACGGTCCCACGTGCATGACCTGAACGCTCAGCCCTTCATCCAGCGATCCGAACCGGAGCGAGTCCACGGCCGGAAGTTCTTTCTTGGCCGCGGCCTGCTGCATGGCGTCTTTGATGTGGTCGGCTCCCAGCCAGTCGGGTTGGCGGATCATCAGCGTCCAGGACCACTCGTCCTTGGCGCGGCGCGTGAAGGCGGACATGTCCTTGGCCCACCACAAGCCTTCCAGCGGGCCGACCACATAGTCGCGGCGAAGCTCGTTCTTGCTGGCGAACTTCAACGTGTAGGAGACGGAATACAGGGCTTCGATCACCTGGCCGTACCACTCGGACGAGTTCGGGTTGCCGTGGCCGTCTGCCTCCAGGAACTGCATCGGCGGGACGGTGACCAAGCGGAAATCCTTGCCGGGGGAGTAGAGCTCCTTCTGGTCTTTCTTGAAATCCAGCTTGTCCATGTTTGCTTTCCGGAGTGGGGGAATGTGGTCTAGTTATATCGCGTAGTCACGGCTGAGACGAGGGAAAATGCTGCAGCAGTTCGCCGCCGAATGGTGGCGCAGGATCACCGACGGGTTCACGCGCGGTGAACCGCTCGAGACCGGAATCCTGGAACTAGTGCTGATCCTTGCTGTTGCGTTGGTGCTGTCGGTTCCACGCGGCAGTTGGCGGTACTTCGGGTTGTTCGTCACAGCGGTCCATGAGCTTGGGCACGCTTTCGCGGCGCTGACCACTGGTCGTCTGGTCCGCGGAATCCATCTGCGGTTCGACCAATCCGGCGCCATGATCAGCCGCGGGGCGGGCCGGGCCTCGGCTGCGTGGGCAGGGTTCTGGGGCTACCCGGTGCCCGCGCTGGTGGGTGCGGTGCTGGTGTGGGCCGCCTTCACCGGTTGGTCCGGCGCGGCGCTGTCGGTGAGCTCGCTCCTGCTGCTGGTCACGCTGCTGTTCATCCGGAATCTTGAGGGCATCGTGATCGCCGTGGGGTTGGCGGTCGCCTCCCAACTGTTGGTCTGGTTTGCGCCCGCGGAGTTTCTGGGCCATCTCACTCTGGCCATTGGCGTCGCATTGCTGGTAGGTGCCGTGCGGGACTGGTTGAACCTGTTGAGCGTCCACACCCGGCGCCGCCACCAGTTGGCCAACTCGGACGCGTTCATCATCGCCAAGCGGACGGGGATTCCCTCCGCGTTCTGGCTGGCCGGATTCGCGCTGGTTATCCTGGCGTGCTGGGCCGGGGCGGTGGCAACCGTGGCCGGCGTCGGCGACCTGGTCAGCCTCTGACAGGTCTGCGGACCTCTCCGACCGGTGCCGCGCGCGCCTCCTCCCGTTCTGCGGAAACCCTCCGACCCGGTGCCGCGCGCCTCCTCCCGTTCTGCGGAAACCCTCCGACCCGGTGACGCGTGCACGTCCACCCGTTGTGCGGAAACCCCTCCGACTGCAACTGCTCGGGGTGGTGGCCTTGCCCACAGTCGTTTCCGCCTTAAGGCGTGCTGCGGCGGTTCCCGTCGGACGGGAATTATCGCCCTGCGCGAGACGTTGTGGAATCGATGTTGAAATGTCTGGATGAGCGGCTATGATGGGCGCTCGCAGATAGGTCAAAACAAACTAGAGCATCAGGAGTTCTAAACCCCCCATGGCAACCGATTACGACGCACCGCGCAACAAGGACGACGACAACAACAATGAGTCGCTCGAAGCCCTTCAGGCCCAGCGCTCCGGTGGTGCGAAGACCGCGCTAATCGACGTCGAGGATTCGGACACCGCCGAGGGCATTGACCTTCCTGGTGCTGATCTCTCCGGCGAAGAACTGGTAGTGCAGGTTGTTCCTCCCCGTGAGGACGAATTCACCTGCTCCTCCTGCTTCCTGGTCCGCCACCGCAGCCAGGTAGCCCGCGAAAAGAACGGCGAGAAGTACTGCCGCGACTGCGAAGGCTAAATCTCATAATTCCGAACCCCGCGCTGATGGCAGCGCGGGGTTCTGTTGTTGATCCGGGGCAACGGTTTGCCGGGGCCGCGCGCCTCAGATGTCGCGGACGGCCTGGGGGATCGGCGTGCTTCCGTTGATGAATTCGATCACTTTGCCGGCGGTGGACGGATCGGCCAGTACCTCCGCCGCGACCATCGCCACGTCCTCCCGGCTCACCTGGCCGCCGGGCGTGCCGGGTCCGGTCTGGATCTTCCTGGTCGCCGGTTCCAGCGTCAGGGCTCCGGGACCAAGGATCGTCCAGTCCAGCGACGTTGACTTCAGGTGCTCGTCCGCGGCCGCCTTCGCCTCGGCGTAGGGGAAGAACGAATTGTCTTCCGGAACCCCATGATCCTTGCCTGCGCCCAGATACGACACCATGATGTATCGCTGCACCCCGGCCGTTGTCGCGGCATCCATCGACCGGATGGCCGCGTCGCGATCCACTGCATAGGTGCGTTCCGGATTGCCCCCGCCGGCGCCGGCCGACCAAACAACGGCGTCATGCCCGCGCAGCTGATCGGCCAACTCCCCGGCGGACGCGGTCTCGACGTCGGCAATCACCGGCGTGGCGCCGGCGTCCCGGACATCGCCGGAATGATCGGGATTGCGGATCATCGAACTGACCTCGTGGCCCTGGCCGGTGAGGATGCGGGAGAGGTGCAGCGCGACCTTGCCGTGGCCGCCGATAATGGCAATGCGGGACATATGCTTCCTTCCGTTGCGGTCCTTCTCCAACTTAGGCACGGAAACCTGCCAACGCCAGCGCCCAGTACGTCCGGAAGTACGACGGCGGTGCTCACCTTGGGCAGGACCGCCCGGCTGGACGTCGCGCTGTTTTGCTCAGAGGTGTCCTCATGAGCTGTCCAGTCCGCGCCGCCAGCCAGGGGCCTCTGCCGTAGGCTTCCGCCTGCCTACCCGTCGCTGCCGGTCAGATGGATCGCGGCCTCCGGCGTGGCCACCCGGAAACTGAACGACTGCTCGATGTACAGGTAAACGAACTCTTCGTCGTGCCGGTTGTAGCCGACCGACAGGTCCTGGCCAGATTCGAACAGAAAGTCCCCGCCGCGCAGACTCATCACTATCGCCCCGCGGACCCCGGGTGCCCAGATAATCGGGCCGCCCAGCAGTTTGCGCAGGTGCTCCGACAGCAGATATCCGCCGCGCTCCGTCGCCTCCACCACGGCGGTGTAGTGTCCGGGGCCCAGCGCCAGCCCGAACGGACCGCCGATGCCTACCTGCAGCAGCGCCGAGACAGCCTTGGCCACGCGCTTGGGGTAGTCGTTGAAGTCCGGTACGCGCGGAATGGGTGCGTGCGGAGTGGCGCTGGTGACGCCGGTGATGCCCACCTGCTTCCAACCGTGGAAGACGGCTGAGTTCTCCGCGATGGCAATTTGGAGTGCAGCCTCATCCAGATCGGTGAGGTCCACATCGGCCGCTCCTCGATCATGATCGAGTAATTCCATGCGGGAAACCTTGAACGGTGCCCGGACCTCAACCAAGGGCAGCACCCCGCGCCGTCGCGCCGACACGCCGTCGGCCGGCGCCGGCCCGGTCACCCGCTCCGTGCGTCCTAAATTCGTGGCGGAATACTCCCAGCCGTAGGGTCCTGCGAAATCGACCATCTTGCGGGCACCCAATGCCACGGTGAGCCGCTCCCTGGCTTCCTGGTCCAACAGCTTCCACCCGCCGTCGGAAATCGGGGCATGCTCGCGCAGCAGGTGATTAGCGGTCATGAGAAGTCCTCCCGGAGGCTGCCGATCCCCAGCGACGAATCAGGCCGCCCTGGCCCGGAGCCGGAATCTTCGGCCGGAGCTTCGGGGCTCGATCCGGCTGCGGCCGCCGCCTCCGCGGCACCGCCGTTGGCCACAATGTCGCCGTCTTGAAACAACGTCCCCCTGGCAATTTGGCGCCATTTCGGCTTTCGCCGCAGCAGGAACTCCAGGTCCATGCTGAAATGCTTGAACTCCTCGGCCAAGGAATCCTGCATGATGGCGACCGATTCCGGATCCTTTTCCAGCGACATCCGTTGCTCGTACCAGCCGATGGCCTCGGCTTCCTCTGTGAGGTTGGCGCACATGCGCGCAAACGTCCGCGTCTCGGCGGAGAGCTCTTGGGCGGGTTCGTGATACTGGTCAAAGCCCATCTGGATTCCTCCGTGAGGTTGTGCCTCTGAGCCAGCGTAGCCACGGCCCAGCCACCTGACTACCCCCAACGACGGCGGAGCTCGGCTGGTCCCGGGAAGCTCGGTTGGGTGCGGGCCCACCAACCCTGGCCGGCCGCTCAGGACCGGCGTATCCGGCGGCTTCTCCCTGTTTCTACCGGTAGCTTCCCCTGCACATACGCGCGCCTTGCCCCGGGCATTTCCGGCGGCGTCCGCGGGTGGAAATGGCCCGGAAGTCATGCTGCGCCGGCTCTCCGCGTAACACTGTGAAACCGACTGTTATGCCGGCTTTGATTTTCATACTCTAAAGGCCCTTAGCAGTTGCCCACCGGGAGATTCCCATGAACAGCCACACGCAGGTGCCCGCGTCCGTATCAGATTGGGCCGGCACCAACGATGAAACTTTCTGACGCAGAACAGCGTGAACTAGCAAGAATTGAACGGCATCTTGCCGCCGAGAATCCGGTATTGGCCCGGATGCTATCGATGCCGGGCAGGCCGTGGCCTATTGGGACCCGGCATCCAAGCGAGGCTGAACCGCAGGGCGGGGCAGGCGCGGTGATCACCTTGTCACTTCCGATCGTCGTCCAGCAGGCGGCACCGGTGCCCGAAAAGCCCCAGCCCAAGCGGCGCGGGCTGGGCCGCTGGGTGATGGTTTCTGGAGTGGCAACAGTGGCTGCCAGTCTCTTGACCGGGACCGTGGTCGTCGCCGTCGGCGGTTTATTGCTCATCGCCGCCGGCAAATACTTCGCCGACGTTTAGAACCGAGCGTTGCGGAGCCCCCAGCACCCTCGATCCAAGACGGAGAGTCAGGCGCCTGGCCGCATGAAGTCGGATTCATAGGCCGCGATAACGGCTTGCGTGCGGTCGCGGACCCGGAGCTTGGAGAGGATCGACCCGATGTGGGTCTTGATGGTCTCGGTGCCGAGAAACATCGCCTGCGCAATCTCCAGATTGTTGTATCCCCTGGCCAAGTGACGGAGGACCTCCGCCTCACGGATACTGAGGCCGGCAGCAGCAACGCGGTCGCGGGACTTGTTGCCGTGGGCTGCGACTAGCTCGCGAAGCTTGGCCGGGAAAACGATGGAGTCGCCAGCGGCTACCGCACGCACGGTGTGAAGGAGTTGTTCCGGCCGGGCTCGTTTGAGCAGGAAGCCGTCGGCGCCGGCTTTCAGCGCTTGGTATACGTAGTCGTCGCTTTCGAAGGTGGTCAGGATCAGGATCTTGGGGCGATCGACTCCGAGGGCCATCAATTGAGCAGTCGCTTCGATCCCATCCATCTGCGGCATCCGCACGTCCATCATCACCAGATCGGGCTGCAGCCGCCGCGTCTCCTGCCATACGTCCGTCCCATCGGAGGCTTCACCGACGACTTCGATGTCTGCGTGTGTACCGAGAATGGCGGCAAGACCGGAGCGGACCAAAGGCTCATCGTCAACCAGTAATACGCGGATGGGCTGGCTCACCAGGCTCGCTCCTGCAATGGAATGTCCACGGACAAGGTCCAGCGGCCCTGGGCTAGCTGGGACCGGGTGCTGCCCCCGGCCAGCCTGGCCCGCTCCTGCATGCCCGCGATGCCGCGGCCACTGGCCCTCCGTGCAGTCGCGGACTGCACTACTGGATTCACGAGTTGGATCTGCAGGCGCTGGCCATTGAGTTCGATGTGAAGTACCGCCTCCCGCGGTGAAGCGTATTTGAGCGCGTTCGTTAGCCCCTCCTGCAGGATCCTGAATGCGGGCGCCGATGCTGCTGCCGGCACTTGCTCCAGCGTCTGGGTCTCGAACTCACGTTTCACTTGCAGGCCTTGGTCTTCCATGTGGTCCAAATAACCGGGCAATTGCCGAAGTCCCGCGGGATTTTCGGCTGGAACTCCGGGCGCCCGCAAAATGCCGATCACTCGATCGAGTTCGGCCAGCGCGCTTCGGCCAGTGTCGGCTACGGCGCGCATGGCCCGCGCTGCCTCTTCGGGATCACGGCCCATCAAGGCTTCGGCGGCCGTCGCCTGGAGCGTGGTCACGGTCAAGGCATGGCCCACCGAGTCGTGGAGTTCGCGGGCAAGCTCGTTCCGTTTGGCTTCCAACCTCGCCTGCTCTTCTTCTAGTACCCGACGTTCTGCGGGAGAGGGGCCCAGTAGAAGCGTGGCCCAATGTGGCAACGCGAGGGCGGTCAATATGGTGAAAATGATGACTCCGGTGCCCAGGCCAAGCGACCATAGCGCCGCCGTCGTGTCGTCGGTAAAGGGGACAACTGCGGCAGACAGTTCGTTGGCGGAGTTCGCGTTGCCGAGCAGCGGCAGGATTACTACGCTGATGACCAGCGGGGCCGCGAAGGCAATAGCCACCAGGGTGAGGCCACCGGCCATGAGATGAACGAGGTACCAAACGGCGCCCCTGAGGCGGCGTTGCCGGGTCACGGGACCGGCAGGTTCGGCCAGTTTAACCGCCAGCAGTTCACCGACGGCGGTCCGTTCTAACGCTCGGGTAGCGGAGAGCGCGGCGGGCACGGCGAGCAGCAGGACCAGCACTGTAAATGCCACGGCAGCGTTGGCCGGGCTTACGGCGGCTAGTTGAGTGGCCCAGATGAAAACAACGATGTACGGCACAGCGAGCAGGGCGCCGATCATCATGAACACGAAGTGCCTGAAGATCCGCCCTGCCCGTTGTGAGGGCCGTCGGCCCGTTTCTGTCATGGGCTCATTCTCGGCCATCGACTGCTGGCCGTCATCCGTTGACCCCACACCGGCGGCAGGAGCCGCGGTGTTTGAGGTAATAGGCCAGTGTCGCGGCGCCGAGCAGCACACCCCAAGGAATCCACAGGAGGGTCGGGCCGATCGTCGCCCAGTTGGCCCAGTCGATCGGGATGCCGCCCGCGCCGCGTATGGTGAACACCCGAATCATCTCGGCCCCGGCGGGAATCGCGATGAGGGATACAAAGCCGGCCGGAATGACAGCCAACAAGACCGGGACACGTCGTCCGCCCAGGAAGGGGATCCAACGGGGGAACACCGAGCCCCAGCGCTGGATCAGGCCCAGCGTCAGCAAGACGCCAAGCAGCGCCATGGAAGCCAGGCCAAGACCGGCGTAGACCAGGCCGGTCTTCTGCATCTGCTGCAGGAAGGCCTGCTCAATTCCGAGCGGGATGCCCGCGGCCCAAGCAAAGCGCGTGACCGCATAGACGCCTGGAATCATGGCTGCGGCGATGGTCACCGGCGTTCCCCACCGCCTGGCGGCTGCAACAGAGGAACGGCGCCCACACGCGACGCAGGCGCCCGAACTTCTGCGAACGGCCACGGCCGCAGTCAGAATCCACAGCGTCACGCCAATGATGCAAACCAACTGATGGCCAACAATTGGCCACGGTAGGCCGAGCGCTGTTTGTATGAAATCAGGGTCGGTTAAGGACTTGACCGTGAGGAACGGCAGATAGCCAAGAGTCGCCAAGATATTGCTATCGACGACCGCCAGCAGCACGACAGCGCCACAAACTGAGGCAAAGACCGTGGAGCCGACTGCCAGGCCCCGGGCCGGAAGCAGCCGATAGTGGATGGCAAATCCTAGTAAGGATCCCAGCATCGCCAGGGACGGGAGGACGTAATTGAGGACGGCGCCCAGCGGTCCGTTCAGCTCGTGGGATAGCGCCTCGGCGGGAACCAGAGGCAGGGAACCGTACGTCAGCAGGAAGAAAATCGCGGCTATCGCGTATAGGCCGGCAGCCAAGGCCGTGACTAACGGTGCCCCTTCTATGAACCGGACGCTTGCGGTTTGGGGACGGTGTTGCACTTCTGTAGTGGTCATGAACCCAGTCTTCTCACCGGTGCTCGGCCGCGGATCCCGCAGCCGGGCGAGCAGCATCCCCCGAATGAGGGAAAGCGAGTGCCGCATAGTAAAGTTGCGGGGTGATTCGCCGATACTCTGCTCTGCTGATGCTCCCGCTCGTGGCACTGGTCGCCACCGGCTGTGGACAGATCGAACAGGCCGCCTCCGACGCCGCCGACCAAGCCGCAAACGCCGCTTCCGACGCCGTCAGCCAAGCCGCGTCCGATCTGGCTAACGCAGCCGTCGGCGAAGCCGTCAAGCAGGCATGCGCTCCAATCCGGGACGGCAACATCGGTGCAGAAGACCAGAAGCTACTCGGCGGACTGGTCGCGGCCGCAGACGCTGCCGGCGTTCCGGCGGAGATCACCGGCCCGATGTCGCAGATCGCCGAATCCGGCGACCAGATCCCGGCCGAAACCGTCGCCTCCATGCAAGGGGCATGCGATAACTACAGCGCTGGCTAGAGTTCCGTCTCCCGCACCATTTCATCTGCGGATGGCGGAAGGACCTGCCGGTACTTCGGTTGCGTAGAGGCCCAGCGCCCTCAGAATGGCGGCGCTGCCGGCTGATCTGGCCACCCGCGGAACGGGCTCGAATGTCTGCCACGGCTGTGGGCCTCTGAGCCGGAGGCCCAGCCAAGATCAAGTTCTTCTTGCCCAGCGGCCCCCAGATCGCCCGTACGGAGGGCGTTCGTGCCTCGAACATCAGCGTCAGAACCAATCAAGTCTGGACGGGGTGGGTCGTCGGATAGTCCGGACCCCTGTCCTACAGTTGCCGGTTCCGGCTGGCGTTCGGGCAGCTGGGCGTTCTTCAGCCAGATGTGGTTGCGCAGGGGTTCTTGTGCAGGATCCATATCGGGCGGCGGGAAGAACCAGGCGACACCGTTGATGACCTCGACCCGCCAGTCTCCTTCATGGATGAGGTGGTGATGGTGCCCACAGAGCAAAACGCCGTTGTCGGTGCATGTGGGACCGCCCTTTTCGAACCACCGGATGTGGTGCACTTCCGTCCACGGCGACGGGGCGGTACAGCCGGGAAAGGCGCAGCCTCCGTCCCGGGCGATGATCGCCAGCCGCATGTACTTCGGAAACAGCCGCTGCGATTGGCCGACGTCCAAGATCACGCCCATGCCGGCGAGGACCACCGGGATGATGTCCGCATCGCAGGCTATCCGGCGGATGGTCTTGGCGCTGAGCGGTCCGGTGAAAGTGCTGGATCCCGGGCGGCCGAGATCGGAGGCCAGGTCCTTGTAGTCAATAGTGGCAAGCAACTGGGGACGGCGTCCGCCGGCTGCGGGCAGCCGGTCCGTGGTCAGAGCGACCTTGCACGCACCGATCAATCCGTCGAGCTGCTTTTGCTGACGGGTCCGCCCGTCCAGCTCATGGCCTGATGCGGCGGCCGGGTCAGCATCGTCTGGTCGGCGCGCACCGGCTGCGGTTCCGGCGTCCGGTTCGACGCCCCCTGGCAGGGACGGGACAGCGCCCTCGCCGGAGGCAACATCCCCGGTGCCGGGGGCGGCAAGGGGCGTACCGGTGCCGTCAAACCCGACCGTGCCGGCGGTGGCGGTGCCTTCCCGCAAACGCGGGTTGGTGGCCGTGTTGTACACGGTCGCCAGGACCTCGTTTTGCTCATCGGTGGCGTTGATTTCGTAGCAATGCAGGCCGTTGCGGCGGCCCCGGTAGAACAAGCCCTGGCGAGCCTTCAGCTCCGCCGCGGTCGGATCGGCGCCACCGGGATTCAGGCCACCTTCCCACTGCCGGATCAGGTCCCGCAGCGAATCGGCGTCGAAATCGGCGGCGTGCTTGACCAGTGCCTCTTCCATCTTGCGCAACTGCTCCGGTTCAGCGATCCGGCGTAGCCCGTCGACCGCCCGCCGGATCAGGTTTGCGGCATGGCCGGACACCTGCCCTTCGTCCAAAGCGCGGGCGAGCACCGGAAGCCGGGGCGGGGCGGTCGGTGTGCCGTTGGGAACCGGCCGCGGCTCCGTGGCCTCGGCCAGCTGGAACCGGCGCGCGGCCTCCTGCCGGGCAATGCCCAGCTTGGCCCGCAGAAAATCCTCATTCGATGTGAAGGCGCCGCGCTTCGGCCGGTCCGGGTCGTCAGGATCGTGCGGCTGATCCGTTTCGCCCACGGCCGCGATGTTCTGCTCTTTGACGATCCGGGCCAGGATCAGTTGCGTCTGGGCCACGGTATTGGCCAGCTCTTCCACTTGCGCTGCCGTGCGGGCCACCCATTTAGTGCTGCGGGTCAGCCCGCCAGCACGAAGCTGATCGTTGAAGCCGGCGACCTCGGCGCGCAGCCGAGCCAGCAGAGCGGAATCATCCTGCCCTGCTCCCGGAGCCGCATCCAGCACCTCGATCGCCATAAATCCAGCCTATGAAGGGCTCGAAACTAGTAGGAGAGGTGGAAATGTGGATGTGGACGAGGCGCCCGTGAATGGTGCCTGTGGAGGTGGAGTTGTACGGAAGGTGCCCCGCGGTGCGGCGGACACAGCTCAAGCAGGCTGGAGGCCGAGCACCTCAGTGACCAGAGCTTGGCAGGCGAGCTGCTGCTCAGTGACCAGAGCTTGGCAGGCGAGCTGCTGCTCAGTGACCAGAGCTAGGCAGGCGCACGGCCGCACCCTGGCCGCACCTCGAGCAGGCTCAGTGCGCTGCTCGTGCACCGTCCCGGGCAGCCTCGACGGTTTCTTCTTCCACCGGTTTCCGCACGAAGAACGCGGCCGCCACGGCCACCACGGAGATGATTGCCCCCACCAGGAAGGCGGCCCGCACGCCTCCGGCCACCGCCGTCGACGTTTCCGCGCCGCCAGCCGTCAGCGCAGCTGTCTGCATGGACATTACGGTGATGAACATGGCGGTCCCCGCAGCGCCGGCAACCTGCTGAACGGTGCCGATAATCGCACTTCCGTGTGAATACAGCTGCCGCCGCACCGAACCCAGTCCCGCGGTGAACAGGGGCGTGAATAGCAGCGCCAAACCCAGACTGAGCACTATGTGCGCGGCCAGCAGTGTCAGCGGAGCAGTATTCTCGCTGACCGTGGACAGGTACCAGAGCACGGCGCTGACCACCGCGGTACCCGGCACTAACAGCACCGTTGGCCCGAATTTGTCGTACAGCCGGCCCACAACAGGCGCCAGCAGGCCCATCAGCAGGCCGCCGGGCAGCAGCATCAGGCCAATCTGCAGCGGTTCCAGCCCCAGAACCTGCTGCATATATATAGGGAGCAGAATGATGGTGCCGAACAGCGCCGCCATGCTCACGGCCATCAGGCCTACGGACATGGAGAAATTGACTGCGCGGAAGGGCCGCAGATCCAGCAGCGCCTTATCCGCACGCTGCAGCCGAACCTGGCGCAGCAGGAACACCAGCAACCCCACCCCGCCGGCCGCAAAAGCAATCCACATCGCGGCACTCGAGGTGGGCTCCGCCGTCGTTGTTCCGTGGCCGGAACCTACCTGGCTGAGGCCGTAAATCAGCCCGCCGAAGCCAATGGCGGACAGCACCACTGACGGCACATCCAAGGGCACCTGCCTGGGCTCGCTGACGTTCTGGATCCGCCGGTTGCCGACCAACAGCATGGCCAGCGCGATCGGCAGCACCAACCAGAACATCCAGCGCCAGGACAGCGCGTTGAGGATGATGCCGGAGATGGTCGGGCCGATCGCCGGCGCCACCGAAATGACAATCGAGACGTTGCCCATGGTCTTCCCGCGGTCCTCTGCCGGCACCAGGTTCATCAGCGTGGTCATCAGCAGCGGCATCATGATCGCGGTGCCCGAGGCCTGCACCACGCGGGCCACCAGCAGCACCTCGAATCCCGGAGCCAGCCCGGCCAGCAGCGTGCCCGACGAGAACAGCAGCATGGCGGCGGTGAAAACCTGCCGCGTGGTGAAACGCTGCAAGAGGAAGCCGGTCACCGGGATGACCACGGCCATGGTCAGCATGAACGCGGTGGTCAGCCACTGGGCTGCTCGGGCGCTGATGTGCAGGTCTTCCATCAGGTCGGTCAGGGCCACGGACATGATCGTCTCGTTGAGGATCACCACAAACGCGGAAACCAGCAGGATGCCGATCACCCGGCGGTTGCGGCGCGACTCATCAGCCGTCAGACCGCCGCCCTGGGCCGGTCGGGGCGTCGCCGAGGCACTATTCGTCAACGGTTCATTGCTCACGGGAGAATCCTCGGGTGGAGTACGTGCTGTTGTGGTCGGCCGGTAGGGCCAGAAACGCCGCCCAAAACGGCGGAATAGTAGTCTAACCCTCGGCCATCAGCGCCTATTCCCGCTGCCCCTCAAGCCCTGCCAAATAACGACGGCGGTGCTCGCCGCAGGGGCCACCTCGCCTGGGAGTCGCGCGGGGAGGTAGGCGGACGGGCTCTGATGCCTTCCCAGTGAGTATGGGCGGAAACGCGCCGAGGGCTCCTTTATGAGAGGAAAAACCTCCCCCTTTTAAGGAGGAGGTGGCGGCTTTTAAAGAGGAGGTGGGCGGCGGCATCCTTTAAAGAGGCGCAGCCTCCCCTGTTTGAGAGGCTGCTGCCGCAGATTGAGGAGGAGGGACTCGTACCGCGAGAAAGCGCCTAACGCGGCGGCATTCCTGCAGGAATCGCCCTCCCTTAAAAGGGGAGAGGCCCCGCCGGCGCATGGCCGACGGGGCTCCCTGTGATCCTGGCCCGGCCGTTGGGGGAATAGCCGGGCCAGGAGACTGTGGTGACTACATGGTGTAGTAGCCGGTGACCGGCATGGCGCTCACATCGTGAACCAAGGTGCCCTGGCTCGGGTTGAGCGCGCTGATCATCTTGCCGCCGCCCAAGTAGATTCCAATGTGGCTGCCGCCGTTCTGCACTACCAGGTCGCCGGCCTTCGGGCTGCTGGTGGGCGTCAGGGCGCTGCCCTGAGTCTGGCTGGTGCGGGGCAGGTCGACGCCCACCTGGGCGTAAACCCACTGGGTGAAGCCGGAGCAGTCCCAACCGGAGGTGGAAGTGCCGCCCCAGACGTAGGGCGTTCCCACACCCTGCATGGCGATGTCCACGATGCTCTGGTTGCCGGCGGTGGAAGCGGGCTTGATGTTGGTGCTGGCCAGCGAGACGGTGGCGGTGTCTGCCGGTGCAGCCTGCGTCGCCGCGGCAGCAACGCCGGCGCCGGAGCCCTGCGCAACCTGGCCGCCGGACTGGGTGCCCTGGGCGGAACCGGTCAGCGCGATCTCGTCGCCCGGGTAGATGATGGTGAAAGTGTCCAGACCGTTGGCGGCCAGCACATCCTGCACGTTCTTTCCGTACTGGGCGGCAATCGTGCCTACGGTGTCGCCGGAAACCACGGTGTGGGTGGCGGCGTCGGAAGCAGCTTCGGTGGTCACGGAAGCCTGCTCCACCTCGGCGGCGGCAGTGGCCGGGGCGGCAACGGTGTCTGCCACATCGGCTGCACCGTAGGTCGGGACGGTGACATCGGCGGCGGCGTTGGCCGGCATGCCGACGCCCAGCATCAGGCCGCCGGCGGCCGTGACAACGGCGGCGCTGCGGCCGACGGTGCCGGCGTGGGTCGAAACAGCGTTGGACAGGCCGGCCACGGTGGTGTTGCGGACGGGGGTGGCGCGGTGGCGGGCACGGTTGTTTTTGAGCAGCAAGAAGTAGACCTCTCCCAATGCTTACGAGGTGAGCTGTCGGATTCGGATGGGAGTCACCCGGTCGTGCGGCAGTGCGGCATGCACTCCACGCGACTTAACCCCAAGGGCCCCAAGAGGGGCCCGGAAAAGTGGGTCCCCCGCCTCTGCCAGATGTCTAGCGAACAAACTCGGGAAGGTTGGCAGAGCTCAGCAATACCTTCCGAGGACGACGGCGCATGATCGCCGACGTGATGATCACACTACATAACGGTTCGATAACTGTCCAAGACCTGAAATTTACCTGTGGATAACCTGAAAGCCCCGAAACTTCCGCGTTCCGAGGCCCGTTTTACACCGGATCGGAAGCACCGGATTGCTACATCCCGTGGAACAGACCGACGGCATTCGAGACGTTTTTGAGTGCATTTTCGACCCTTTCGAGTGAACATCATCACCAAAGAGGGCCGTCTGGGCCGGTTCCACAGGGCAGTCAACTGCCATTGTCGGAGCCCGACGGCGGGAGTAGGCTCCGGATTAACCGGGCCGCGAGAAACGGCCGGCGCTCCGGCTTGCGGCCGGCGGCGTGGCCCAGCCACTTCGGAGAGGAATGAAGCGCCATGCCCATCACGCGCGATCTGATCATCAACGGCGAGCACGTCCCGGCGGTTTCCGGCAAGACCACCGAGGACATCAGCCCCTACACGGGTGCCACGTACGCCACCGTCGCCGCGGCCGGTCCGGAGGATGTCACGCGCGCCGTCGGGGCTGCGTCCTCTGCCTTTGACTCCTGGGCCGCCACTCCGCCCACCCAGCGGGCGAAGATCTTCTTGAAAGCTGCCGATCTGCTGGAGGAACGGATGCAGCAGGGCATCGAGTTGATGGCCGGCGAGGTCGGGGGAGTAGCGGTCTGGGCCGGTTTCAACGTCCAACTTGCCGCCAACATTCTGCGCTCTGCCGCGGCGGCCACTACCGCTCCGCGGGGCGATGTGCTCGCCACCGACCTGCCGGGCAAGTTCTCGCTCTCGGTCCGCCAGCCCTACGGTGTGGTGGCGGCGCTCTCGCCTTGGAACGCGCCCTTCATCCTTGGCATCCGCGCCATGGCCATCCCGCTGGCCGTTGGCAACACTGTGGTGCTCAAGCCCAGCGAGGATGCACCGCTGGCCTGCGGCCTGTTCCTCGCGGACGCCTTATTGGACGCAGGCCTGCCGCCGGGAGTGCTCAACGTGATCACGAACGACCGGGCGGACGCGAACGACATCGTCGGTACCCTGATTGCCGACCCGCGGGTGCGGAACGTGAACTTCACCGGTTCCACTAAAGTCGGACGGATCATCGGCACACTGGCTGCGCAGAACCTGAAGCCGGCGGTGCTGGAGCTCGGCGGCAAGAACTCGCTGGTGGTCCTGAAAGATGCAGACATCGACTACGCCGTCCAGGCGGCGGCTTTCGGCTCGTTCATGAACGCCGGGCAGATCTGCATGTCGGTCGACCGGGTGATCGTGGACCGCAGCATCGTCGAGGAATTCTCCAGCCGCTTTGCGGAGAAGGTGGCCAAGCTGCCCACCGGTGACCCGATGAACCAGGCCACCGTCATTGGACCGCAGGTCAACCAGAGCTCGGCGGACCGGCAGTATGCACTGATCGACGACGCAGTCTCCAAGGGCGCGCAGGTCCTGGCCGGCGGAGAGAAGGCGGGCCAAGCCGTGGTGCCGGCAACAGTCCTCTCCGGCATCACGGAAGAGATGCGGGTCTACGACGAGGAGATTTTCGGTTCAGCCACCACGGTGATGGAAGTGGACGGTCCGGAAGAGGCGGTGAAGCTGGCCAACGATACGAATTACGGACTCACCTCCGGGGTGATCACGGAGAACCTGGCCGAAGGCCTCAAGGTGGCGCAGCGGCTCAAAACCGGAATCAGCCACGTCAACGACCAGCCCGTGCAGGACGAGCCGATGGCCCCGTTCGGCGGCATCCACGAGTCGGGCTACGGCAAGTTCGGCGGCCAGGCCGGCATCAATTCGTTTACCGAGGAGCGCTGGATCACCATCCAACAAAGCGGGCAGGCGCAGTACCCGTTCTAGTTTCAGTCGCGGATGCGCACGGCTGTTTCGCGCATGTAGCGGTCCACATGGGCGTACGCGTCGCGGGTCAGTGCCTTCCACAGCTCGACGGCGAGGCGCGGGTTTTCGCTCTCCAGCCGGCTGATCGTCTCGGCCGGGAGGAGTTTGACCCGTACCGTGCCGTGGGCGCGCACTGTGGTTTCCTGTCGGTCGGCGCTGCCCAGCGCCATTTCGCCGAACGTCATGCCGGCGCTGAGGGTGGAGAGCTTGACCCGGCTGTTCTCCGGACCCGGCGACGTGGTGACGACACTGCCGGACAGGATGAAGTAGACACCGCCGAAGCGCTGGCGGATGCGGCGGATGACGTCGCCGTGGTCGTAGCTGTGCTCTTCCATCAGTGCGGCCAAGGCAGCGGCGTCCCCGGCGGCGAGCGGGCTGAGCGCAGGCGAGTCGGCGACGTCCACGGTGGCCGGCTGGCAGAGCTCGTCCCCGTAGCTGGCAATCAACTGGTTTTCCGCGAATTCGACGGCGGAGGTACGGGTGGCGAACGACGGCACCGCCCGCCCGTCCTCTTCGAACCGCTGCGCCAGGGCGCCCTCGCCGTCGATGAGCACCAGACCGCGTCCGTCTTGGGCCAGCGACTTCCGGAGCTGCTCCAGCATGTCCAGGGCGACGGGGGCGGTTTCATCGACCCGACGCATGTCCAGGATGATCAGTTCCACCGACTCGTCGAGGTCGCTGACCTCGCGCACCATGGATTCCGTGCCGGCGAACAGCAGGTCCCCGTTCAGCTCGATCACCCGGGCGCGGTGGGCGTTGTCCCGCAGCACGTCGGCGGCCGCGTCGGTGCGGCGGATGCCGGACGGCGCATCGGCGATGTCGTAGCTGGCGCGAATGGCATTGCGGCCGGTGCGGGCCGCCCGGACAAAGTGCAACCCCATGTCGTGCGAGATCCGCCGGCTGGCCTCCACCCCGCGGACGCTGCTGCCGTGATCGTTCAGCGGCGGTGAATAGACGGCCAGGCCGAGCTGGCCCGGCAGCACCGCGAGCAGGCCGCCGCCGACCCCTGATTTGGCCGGCATGCCCACGTCCGAGAGCCATGCCCCGGCGTCGTCGTACATACCGCAGGTGGCCATGACGGAGAGGACCCGTTCCTCCACTTCCAGGTCCAGCACCTGTTTGCCGGTCAGCGGGTTGGTGCCGCCGTTGGCCAGCGTGGCGGCCATGACGGACAGATCGCGGCAGGTGACCAGCACCGAGCACTGCCGGAAGTAGTCCTCCGCCACCGGGTCCGGCTCCTGCTCGATGATCTCGAAGGAGCGCAGCAGGTGGGCCAGCGCCCGGTTGCGGTAGCCGTGCCGTGCCTCCGACTGGTAGGTGCGCTCGCTGACCGAGAGCTCCCGGCCGGCGAAGGCGGAATAGTGCTCCAAGATGCGGCGGAAGCCGGTCTTGCCGCCGCTGCCCTTGATCAGCGAGGTGGCGGTCAGCGCCCCGGCGTTGATCATGGCGTTGGCGGGGCGGCCGGTACCGGGAGCCAGCGAGATCTCGTTGAACGCGTTCCCCGACGGCTCCACGTCCACCTTCCGGTCCACGGCCTCCAGGCCCAGATCGGACAGCGCGAGCCCGTAGGTGAACGGTTTGGAAATGGACTGGATGGTGAACTCTTCGCCGGAGTCGCCGACCTCGTACACGTAGCCGTCCACCGTGGCCAGACAGATGGCGAACCTGTCAGGATCCACCCCCGCCATCGCGGGAATGCCGGCGTAGGGCTTGCCGTCCTTGAGCCCGGCGAGCTCGGCGTGCAGGGTGCGCAGGTAGCTCTGGATAGGGGAGTCCATGCTTGCCAGCCTATGCGGTTGGCCAGCCGCGGCCAGATCGCGCGGGACGTGGAGATGGCCCGCGGACTGGATTTCACCGCTCACCCTCTCCGGCCTTCGGGCGGGCTAAATTTGCTGCATGAGTGATTCTTTGCCGACGTCGGCGGCCGACAATCGGCTGTTCGACCTGCTGGCGGGCGGCGACCGGGCAGGGACGCTCGCCTACGCGGCAGCGATGGACGACGGCGAAAAGCGCCGGCAGAAGACCTTGGTCCGCCGGCTCCGCTTGGTGGTGTCCGCGGAGCCAACCGGCGCACGCTCTCCGGACGGGTGGTGGCTGGGCGGGTTGACGGCGGACCACTGGGCCGCCGCGGACATCGCGCACATGGCCTGCATCGGTGCGGAACGTTCGGCCGACCTGTCCTACACCGACCGTGGGGTGGCACGCGATGCGCCGCCCGCGCTGTTCCCCGACCGGCTGGAGCTGTTCGTTGAATCCTGGTCGGCCCGGTATGAACGGAACCCGAAAGGCTGGGACCGCAACCGAGGTATCGAGGCGATGTTTGACTGGACCCGAGACGGGCTGGTCCACGCGCCGGTCCAACGAGGGGCGATGCTGCTCCTGCTCAGCGAGACGCAAGTGGAGCGCATCGACTTCCTGAAGTTCCTGCGGGAACGGCCCGCTCTGATCGAGGTGACGCTGAAAGAGCTGTTCCGCGTGCCCGGAGTCAAAGGCGCCAGCGCCATGCAGTTCGACGAGGCCAACCCCAGGGAGAGCCGCAGGCTGTCCGTCCTGCTGCCGCAGCTGGTCAAGCTGGGCTACTGGGACGGCGAGTGGGTCCGGCAGCGGATCGAACGAGTGCTGGCCAGCGACGAATTCCCGGAGTACCAGAAGCGTTTTTTCAAACTGTTGCGCAGCAACCTCGCGGAATAAATGGTCGAAAACCAGCCTGAGAAGGAGCGGCAAACGGGGCTTTTACCGCTTGGGTTTGGTGTTGCCCGACGGGCTGTTCGTCTACGCTGTGGGAAACGGCGGCAGTGGCGAAAGGCGGGACAGCAATGACTTCGAATCCGCAGGGCACGGGACCGGACGGCGTCGAGGCTGAAGGCGGGGGAGCCGGCGGACCGGGCACGGAGCCGTCCGGCGGTTTCGGCCGCGGTGCGTCCGACGCAGTTCAACCCGGGTCAGGCGGGCCGGTCAGCGGCCGACCGAAGGGAAAACCGGCGAACCACCACAACACCCGCCTGGGGATGATCTGGACGGCGGTTGTTATCGCGCTGATTCTGCTGGTGCTGCTGATCATTTTCATTGCGCAGAACCAGGACCAAGTCCTGTTGCGCTACTTTGGCTTCGAGGGGCAGGTCGGACTGGGGCTTGCGCTGTTCATCGCCGCGGTCGCGGGCGGGATTGTGGTGGCGGCCGCAGGTGCGGCCCGGATCATCCAGTTGCGCCTGCGGGACCGCAAGACGCGCGGAACGGTCCGTAAGTAGCGCCGGTTTGCCGATGAAACAGGGCGTTTCGCGCCGGCTGTTCACATTCGGTCACGGCACCAGCACGTCCGACGAACTGACCGCACTGCTCACCGGGGCCGGCGTGCAGAAGGTCGTTGACGTCCGCCGCTTCCCGGGCAGCCGCAAGCACCCGGAGATGGGCAGTGATGCGCTCGCCGGATGGCTTCGCGACGCCGGTGTCGGCTACCGCTGGGAAGAAGCCTTGGGCGGACGGCGGCGGATACCGGCGGGGGAGCCGGAGCCCGACGGCTGGTGGCGGGTCGCTGCGTTCCGCGCCTACGCCGCCTATACCCGCACGCCGGAATTCGCCGGCGGCGTGGCACGCCTGCTGGCCGATGCCGAGGCCACAGAGGTGGCGATCATGTGCAGCGAGAGCGTGTGGTGGCGGTGCCATCGCCGGCTCATCGCTGATGTGCTGGTGGTGCTGCACAATTTTGACGTCGTGCATCTGCTGCCGGGCGGCAAGGAATCAATCCATGAGCCGTCAGCCGGCGCCAGAAGCGACGACGGCCAGCTTTTCTGGGATAGCCCGGAGGAGTAGGTAAGGTCAGCGCTTGCGGCCGAAGACCAGGGACGCGACCGCCGTCGCAGCCGTCACTGTATAGACGGACGGCCAGGCGCCGAGCTTCTTGGCCAGCGGGTGGGACAGCCCGAACGCCGCCAAATATCCGGCGGTGAGCGCCGCTGCCCGGCCCGCACCGGCGTTGCGCTTCCACAGCGCGAAGGCGGCGGCACCGGCCACGGCCAGCACGGCGCCGCCCAGTGGCCGGTTCTTGGTGGCGCGGGCGGTTTGGAAGCCGCCGATCAGGCCGGCGCTGGTCAGCAGGGTAGGGGCAACGGAGTTCATGGACCTCTCCTTAAATTCGGGACTTCCAGCCTATCGCCCACGCTGCCGGCTGCCATGGGCTCGGGCCGGCGCGGAAGCAAGGAAGCGGATCTCAGCCGGCGTCCGGGTGCGCGGCTGGCAGCAGTTCGGAAATCAGCTGCTGGATGCGGCCCTTAATCTCGTCCCGGATCGGCCGGACGGATTCCACGCCCTTGCCTGCGGGGTCCTCCAGCACCCAGTCCTCGTAGCGCTTGCCGGCGAAGAACGGGCATTCATCGCCGCAGCCCATGGTCACCACCACGTCGGAGTCCTTGACTGCCTCGGTGGTGAGGGCCTTGGGCTGCTCGGCGGAAATGTCGATGCCTTCCTCACGCATCGCCTCGACCGCGGCGGGGTTCACTTGCTCGGCCGGCTGCGACCCGGCGGAGCGGACTTCGATGGCGCCCTGGGCCAGATGGCTGAGGTAGGCAGCGGCCATCTGCGACCGGCCGGCGTTGTGCACGCAGACGAACAGGACGGAAGGCTTCTGGGTGGTTTCGGCGGTCATGTGCTGGATGCTCCTGGGGGAGGAAGTTTGGATGTCGACCGTGGCCGGGAAGGGAGACGTGGCCGGGGGACGCGGGCCGGACGTCGGGTTAGCGGAACACAGCGGCAGGCGGCGCCTCGGCAGGCGAGGCGAAGAACCGCCGTCGTGCCCAGAGCGCCACGTAGACAAGGGCCACCAGCACCGGAACTTCAATCAAAGGGCCGACGACGCCGGCCAGCGCCTGCCCGGAGGTCACCCCGTAGGTGCCGATCGCCACCGCGATGGCCAGTTCGAAGTTGTTGCCGGCCGCGGTGAAGGCCAGCGTGGTGGTGCGCTCGTAGCCCATTTTCAGCAGCTTGCCCACCACCATGCCGGCGCCGAACACCACGACAAAGTAGACCAGCAGCGGCAGCGCGATCCGGGCCACGTCCAGCGGTCGGGAAGTGATTTCGTCACCCTGCAGCGCAAACAACAGCACGATCGTGAACAGCAGGCCGTACAGCGCCCACGGACCCAGCTTCGGCAGGAACTTGCCTTCGTACCACTGACGCCCCTTGGCCCTTTCGCCCAGCGTGCGGGTCAGGAATCCGGCCAACAGGGGGATGCCCAGGAACACCAGCACAGACACCGTGATCGCCCAGAAGGAGAACTCGGCGCTGCTGGTCGGCAGGCCCAGCCAGGACGGCAGCAGTTGCAGGTAGAACCAGCCGAGCGCGCCGAAGGCGACGACCTGGAACACGGAGTTGATCGCCACCAGCACGGCCGCTGCCTCGCGGTCACCGCAGGCCAGATCGTTCCAGATCATCACCATGGCGATGCAGCGGGCCAGCCCCACGATGATCAAGCCGGTCCGGTATTCAGGCAGGTCCGGCAGGAAGATCCACGCCAGCGCGAACATCAACGCGGGTGCGGCCAGCCAGTTGATCACCAGCGAAGTGACCATCAGCTTCTTGTCGCCGACCACCCGGCGGGTTTCGTCGTAGCGGACCTTGGCCAACACCGGATACATCATCACCAACAGCCCGGCGGCGATGGGCAGCGAAACGTCGGCTATTTGGACGGAATCGAGCGCCGGTCCGATACCGGGGACGATGCGGCCGAGCAGCAGGCCGGCGACCATCGCCGCGATGATCCACACCGGCAGGAAGCGGTCGAGGGTGGACATCCGGGCCGCCACCTGGCTGGCATCCGGTGCTGCAACGGGGGTGCTCACAAGGCTCCTCAGGACGGGGACGTGGCGGCGCCGTGACGGCGGACAAGTATTGATGTTCGTCGATACAGAGTATCCACATACATATCGACAAGTGTCAATCTGTGCATAATTGATGGCATGATGTCAGTTACCGACCTGGTGCCCGGTGCCGAGCGAGACAACGTTTCCTGCTGCACGCCTAGTGGCGCGCACCCGATGAGCGCCGAACGTGCCGCCTCGCTGGCTTCTAGGTTTAGGGCCCTGGCCGATCCGAACCGCTTGCGGTTGGTCTCCATCATCTCCGCCAGCGAAGGATCGGAGGCTTGTGTCTGCGATCTGACCGAGCCACTCGGGCTGGGGCAGCCTACGGTGTCCCACCACCTGAAGGTGCTGGTGGACGCCGGCATCCTGCATCGCGAAAAGCGCGGGGTGTGGGCGTACTTCTCGCTGGTTCCCGGCGCGCTCGACCATCTTGCCGGCGTCCTGGCCGAGCCCCAATCAAAGCTCGCTGCAGCAGATAGCTGACCGCCGCTGTCCGCTAACGGTCACGAACGGCGGATTAGCAAGGGGCTGCTTGGGAACTTTCGGCCTGCTTCGGTGGGCACAGTGTAGTGCCGTACGAGCAGTACACGCAGCAGTCCCCCTCGAGCGGCCGTATCCGGGAGTTGCAGCGCGGGCAGGACCAGAAAAACTGGCAGGCATCAGTGGGCATCTGCGCACTAGTCTCATGCCCGCAGTCCGGGCACGTCAGCACTGATTCCAGTTCGATCTCCACGTCTCCAGTATCCCAGCCCGAGGCCGGCCGGCCGCCGGGATGGCTTGTCCAATCAACCGCCCGATCGGTGCCGGACCAGGTCAACCGCCCGGTCGACCGCCGAGTTAACCGCGCGGGATGTTGCGCAGGTTGCTGCGGGCCATGCTCACCGCCTCGCCTGCGCCACGGTTCAGCACCACCTTGGACATGGCCGTCGCGAACCCGAAGACCTGTTCGCCGGTGATCTTGGGCGGCAGCGAGAGCGCTTTCGGGTCGGTGATCAGCTCCACCAAGGAGGGCCCGGCGTGGGCAAAGGCGGCGCGGAAAGCGGTTTCGATCTCAGCAGGGTCGGTAACGCGCACCGCGTGGAAACCCAGGGCCTGGGCCACGGCCGCGTAATTGGCGTCTGGCACGTCCACGCCGAAGTCCGGCAGCCCGTCCACGAGCATTTCCAGCTTGACCATGCCCAGCGTGGAGTTGTTGAACACCACCACGTTCACCGGCAGTCGGTAGGAAGCCGCGGTGATCAGTTCGCCCAGCAGCATGGACAGCCCGCCGTCGCCCGAGACCGAGATGACCTGCCGGCCGGGATAAGCGAACTGCGCGCCGATGGCGTGCGGCAGGGCGTTGGCCATGGACCCGTGCAGGAAGGACCCGATCAGCCGGCGCGTCCCCAGGGGCCGGATGTAGCGGGCGGTCCAGACGTTGCACATGCCGGTGTCGGCTGTGAACACCGCGTCAGGCGCCGCCACCTGATCCAGCACCGAAGCGGCGTACTCGGGATGGATCGGCACCAGCTCCTCCGCCTTGCGCGTGTAGGCGCCAACGGCCTTGTTCATCAGCTTGTCGTGCTTCTTCAGCAGTTTCTCCAAGAACCGGCGGCTGCGCTTGTGCTTGACCAGAGGCAGCAGCGCGTTCAGCGTGGGCAGCACGTCGCCGTGGACGGCGATGTCCACGTTTGTCCGGCGGCCCAGATGCTCGGCGGCCCGGTCCACTTGGGCGCTCTTTGTGTCCGGCAGGAACTGCTCGTAAGGAAAGTCAGTGCCGAGAAGGATCAGCAGGTCGGCGTCCTCGATGCCCTCGGCGGCGGCGCCGTAGCCCAGCAGGCCGGTCATCCCTATGTCGAAGGGGTTGTCGTACTGGATGAAGTCCTTGCCGCGCAACGAGTGGCCGATCGGGGCGCCGATCAGCTCGGCCAGGGCGATGACTTCGTCGTGCGCTCCCGCCACGCCGGCGCCGGCAAAAATGGCGACCTTGCCGGCGTCGTTAATGGCCTCGGCCAGCATCCTGACACTCTCCGGATCCGGACTCAGCGATCCCGGCCGGCACAAGGCAGGCTTCGGAGTCGGAGCCACCGCGTCGAGGCTGGCAATGTCCCCGGGCAGCGTGACGACGGCGACGCCCCGCAGTCCGAGGGCGTGCTGGATGGCGCTGTGCATCACCCGCGGAGCTTGTTCTGCCGTGCTGACCATTTCCGAGTACACCGAGCACTCGTTGAACAGCCGGTCGGGGTGCGTTTCCTGAAAGTAGGTGCTGCCGATCTGCTTGCTGGGAATGTGCGAGGCGATGGCCAGCACCGGGGCATCCGACCGATTGGCATCGTACAAGCCGTTGATCAGGTGCAAATTGCCCGGTCCGCAGGAGCCGGCGCAGACCGCCAGCTGTCCGGTCAGTTGGGCCTCGGCGGCGGCAGCGAACGCGGCGGCTTCCTCGTGCCGGACATGCACCCAGTCGATCCCGCCGGCCGCCGAACCACCGGTCTGCCGCACGGCGTCCACGATCGGATTCAAGCTGTCCCCGACAATGCCATAAATACGGCGCACCCCGGCCGCCTGTAGCTGTTCGATGAGCTGTACTGCGAGTTCCTTGGCCATGGCGGATGCACTCCTGATCCGTTGCGGTGCGGGCTGGCTGATGTGGCCAATATAGCCGCCGCCCGTGTGACGCGGCAGGGCTCTGGTCAGTGTGCCGCGGGCGGAGACCCCTGATGGGTGCCTACCTGCCCGTCCCGGCGGTACCAGACGGTCAGGTACAGCCGGTGGGCGGTGACGACCAGAGCCAGCCACGCTACGCCGAGCGTCCAAGCCACCAGAACGTCAGTGAACCAATGATGGCCAAGGTAGACCCGGCTCAGCCCCATGGCCAGCGCAAACAACACTGCGGCACCGCCCGTGAGGAACCGGGATCTTTTTCTCGCCTGGCGGAGCATGAGCAGGTACGCCACTACGCCGGCGATGACCACCGCGTTCAGGGAATGACCGCTGGGAAAGGACGCAGACGATTCGAACGGCGGCACGGCATCGGCGAGCGCCGGGCGGGCCCGGCCAATGAACTGCTTGGCCACCACCGTCATCAACAAGGACCCCCCGGCAGCAGTGAGCATCAAGATGGCCGGTGTCCAGGACCGCCGCCGGAACGTCAGGATGACCAAGACCAGAACCGCGATAACAGGCATGCCGATGGGGCCGCCGATGTTCGTGAACGCGGTCACCGCCGTGTTGAGCCAGGGTGACCTGAGGCTTTCGGCCGCGTCGAGGGCCGGACGGTCCAATTCGGCAACACCGTCGCCCTCGGTCACGGCCTCATAGATTTCCGTCGATGCGACCGTGAGCAGCACGGCGACCAAAGCGCCGGCGGCCAGCGTGAGGATCAGCGCCGCGTGCGGGCCCAAGATGCTGCTGATCCGGTCCATCCACCGCGCCAGCAACTTTCCTTGCGGCGTGGTCCACCTGGTCAGGTCCCGCCCGCCCACAAAGCGTTCGTCAGCGGTCCCGCGGAAGGGCACCGATGGCTCTTTGACGGGTCCCCGGTTGAAGTCCTCAGGCATTAGTAGCTCTCAGCGCCACGGAAGCACGGTGCCACCGGCGCACTACTGCGCCGCTTTGCGCCGGGCCGCCAGCAGCTTGTGCGTGCCGTCGCAGTACGGTTTGATGCCCGATCCGCCGCAGCGGCACAGCGCTACGGTCTCACGCGACCGGGCTACCGCCTCGCCGTCGCCGTCCACCAGGTCGAAGTCGCCGCGCACCAGCAGCGGTCCGTCGGGGCAGACCACGATCTCCGTCGGTTCCTTGCTCGTCATTTTGCTTCTCCTCGGTTGGGATGGCTCAGTTGCCGCCGCAGCGCCGCCGGGCTGCTGGCCGCGGTCCGCAGGCGCTGGCCGGAGTACGGCACGCCTCCCGCGCAACGCCAGGCCAGTGCAAGCCAGGCGGCCACCGCCCGCTCCAGTAGCCAGACCGGCGCCCACAGCGCAGCCCAGCTATCGAACACCTGCGTACCGCCGGCGCGGCGCCGTCCTGCTTCCGCCAGTACGACGGCGGAGGCTGCCAGCGCGCTGCAGGCCGCGGGGCGGCGGACCAAGACCAGCATCAGTGGCAGCAGCAGCAGTTCAACGGCCAGCCTGACCGGCTGGGCCTGGGAATCGTAGGCCTGCCGGACCCGCTGGCCCGCGAAGTGCCGCAGCGTCGGAGGCAACCGGCGGACATAGAGGCCGTCGGCCCTGATCTGGCGGCCGCCGGCCGCTTGGACGGTCCGGATTAGCTCCAGGTTCTCGAACAGAACGTCGCCGCGGTACCCCTGCGTCTGCAGCAGCACCGAGCGGTGGACCGCCAGCGTGCCGGGATAGTCGGAGGCGAACGCCCGGTTCAGCAGCGACCGGGCCGTGTCCCAGCGGGTGTGCCAGGGCAGGGGCTCGTAGTAGTTCTGCGGGCGCACCAGTTCGGCGTGCTCCAGCAATTCCGCCACCGAGGCCAAAGACTCCGGCGTGTAGCGGACGTCGTCGTCGGCAATAACCACCCACTCATGCCGGGCGTGCCGCAATCCGGTGAGCACGCCCTGCACCTTCCCGTTGGGAGTGGCCGGCCCGTCCGGGCGCAGATGCTGGGCACGCTGCCGCCAGAGCCGGTGATGCCGGGCGAAAACCGGATCCGGCGAGCCGTCCACCACCGTCAGGTCGGCCCACTCCGGCAGCGACTGGATATAGGCGGTCAGTTCGGCGTCGCCGCTGCTGTCCTGCCACTTCAGCGGCAGGACGTACTCGATCCTCACGCCGATGCACCGACGGCGACCGCCACCTCCCGGTCCGGATCGAGTGGCTGCCGCAGCGCGGAGCGCCCGGCGGTCCACGCTTCCAGCTGCCAACCGCCCGCCAGTCCGTCCAGATAGAGCGCGCTGCCGGCGCCGAAGAAGACATCCGCGGCCAGCGCCGGTTCCCCGGCAATCAGTCCGCCGGCCAGATCCCGCCCGGCAATCTGTTCGTGTACCGCATCGGCTTCGACATGCTCGTCGAAGTATTCGGTCACTTCGTCGCCGAATCCCAGCCGGCGGAACCCGCGGGCGTACTTGCCGTTGGGAATCGATGAGGTCATTTCGTAGATGGCCAGGTGACCGCAGATCGCTCCGCGGAGGCGGCGCTGCAGCCCGAAGAGGGACATGGTGTTGACCGACGCGAGGGTGATGGCCGGAATGCAGTCCACATAGGCTCCGAAGGACGGATCGAGTCCCAGGCCCTGCATGGTGTTGGCGAAAAGCTCCGCGTGGATCCGGCCGGGCTTGCCGCCGCCGTACTCATCCGCCTGGATTTCCACCATCGCCGACTTTGCCCGGCCGCGCAGCCGCGGGATGGCCCAGGTATGCGGGTCGGCCTCCTTGAGCTGGTACACCGAGCGCAGCACCACGAATTCCTTGGCCTGCTCCGGTGTGGCTTCCCGGGCCAGGAACGCGGAGACACTCGGCCCGTCATCGTCCGCCGCCAGCTCGAAGAGCCGGTCCGCCACGGCCTGCGGCGTCGGCTTTTCCGGGGCGGAAACGGCCACGGATTCGCGCAGTCTGGCCTCCACCCGCTGCTCGATCAGGGCGCGGACCTGCAGCAGCTGGACATCCCACTCCCAGCGGTCGTCCACGCCGTCGAACCCGCCATAATGCAGTTCGTACAGGCAGAACAGCGCCAACTGCAGATCGTCGTCGTACAGCACATCTTCAGTTGCGGCCACGGCGTCCCCAGCGGCGGCCAGCAGTTGCGGCAGCGCATCCGCAGCATCGTTGCGTGGCAGTGCGTTCAGCAGGGTCTCGCTGACCGGACCCCGGGGATGTGGAAGCTTCACGGCGTCTCCTTACTGAACCGGCGCAGGGAAAGCGGCGGGTCGCTGATTTCAAGTGCATCCCCGCGGTTTCGCCACGTCAAGAGGCCCCGCGGCGCCGAAGGCACTTGGCGGGCCGAGCCGTGGAGGGGGCCCTTGGCTTCGCTTCCCAGCGGTGGCAAGGTGGAAAGGGTCCGAAGATCCCGAAGGAAGGACGGAAAACCATGCCCGAAATTACAGGCAAAAAAGTCCTGTTTGCGGTCAGCAACCGCGGCGTTGAGCAGGACGAATTGAAGGTTCCGGTGGAAAAACTCCGGGCAGCCGGAGTGAATGTCCTCATCGCGGCGCCTGAAGCCGGCCAGGTGGAAACAATGGTGGGAGACTGGGAACGCGGCGAGAAAATCCCGGTGGACAAGCCCTTGCCCGAGGTGTCCGAGGGCGACTACGACCTGCTGGTGCTGCCCGGCGGCACGCTGAATGCGGACGCGCTGCGGCTGGACCCGGATGCCCAGGGAATCGTGCGGTCCTTCTCCGAATCCGGCCGGCCGATCGCGGCCATCTGTCATGGCCCGTGGCTGTTGGTGGAAACCGAACGCACCAGAGGCAAGACGCTGACCTCATACAGCTCGCTCAAGGCGGACATCACGAACGCCGGCGGCCAATGGGACGACAAGCCCGTGGTGATCGACCGTGAACACGGCTGGACGCTGATCACCTCCCGCAACCCCGGCGACCTGGACCAGTTCGTCGACGGGATCAAGCAGGTCCTCGCAGAAACCGCCTGAGCGGCCCCGAAGGAATAAAGGTGTGCGGTGTGAAAGTCGATTTCACACCGCACACTTTCTTGCTGGAAGATCCGGCTGCATTTCGTGAGAGCCGGATCTGCGTCCGTCCTTAGACCGTGGCCGGCGCGGATGAGCCTTCGGCTGCGGCGTCGGCTTCCTCCCAGCTGGCCGGGCCGTTGGCAAAGGCGCCGCGGTAGCTGGCTGCCGGGTGGCGGTCGTTGAGCAGCGGAGCGCCGAACAGCTTCTGCCGCAGCGGGCCCTCGGCGTACTCGCTCTGGGCCAGGCCGCGCTCGCGCAGCACCGGCATGACCTTTTCGCCGAACTCCTCGAAGGAGCCGGGGATCACCCAGTTGATCACGTTGATGCCGTCTACGCCGGCATCGCGCCACCGCTCCAGTTCGTCGGCGATCTGCTCCGGCGTACCCACAATGCGCGAGTTGCGGGCCTGCAGCCAGGCCAGGTCCTCGATCAGCGGCTCGCGGTCGGTGATGGCCTTGGAGAGCCACTCGGTGAAGCCCTTTGACGTGTTCGTGTCTACCTCCGACAGCGGAGTCTTCGGCGGGTAGACCCGGCCCGTCCGGTCCAGGATGGCCATGTGTGCGAGGTAGCCCTCGACGGAGACGTAGCGGTCGTACTCTGCCTCCTTCGCCTTCGCCTCGGCCTCCGTCTCGCCGATGATGAAGGACAGCCCGGCGAAGAACTTGATGTCCTCCGGCAGCCGGCCATGGGTGGCGGCCCGGCGCCGGGTGTCCTCGACGATCTGGCGTGCGACATCCCGGGTCGGCGCGATGATGAACGCGGCCTCGGCGTTACGCGCGGCAAATTCGCGGCCGGAGGTGGACGACCCAGCCTGGAACAGCACGGGTGTGCGCTGTGGCGATGGCGCAGGCAGGTGTGGGCCCTCCACCCGGTAACGGGCGCTCCGGTGGAAAATCTTATGGATCTTCGACGGGTCGGAGAACCGGCCGCCCTCCTTGTCCTTCAGCAGTGCGCCCTCGTCCCAGGATCCCTCCCAGAGCTTGTACACGATGTCGACGTACTCGTCCGCCCAGGCGTAGCGCTCGGTGTGGTCCGTCAGCGCCGGGAGGCCGTAGTTGCGCGAGGCGTTCTCATTGATCCCGGTGACGATGTTCCAAGCGATCCGTCCGCGGGAGATGTGGTCCAGCGTGCTCATCTGCCGGGCGAAATTGAACGGGTGGTTCTGCACGACGTTCGACGTTGTCGCCAACCCGATGTGCTGGGTGTGCACGGCAAGCGCCGCGAGCAGCACCGTCGGATCGTTCGAGGGGATCTGCAGGCCCTCGTGTGCGTAAACGTCGAAGTCGGCCTCCGGGTCGCCGTAGAGTCCCGAAACGTCGGCAAAGAACATCGCGTCGAACTTGGCGGCCTCCAGCGTCTGGGCCAGGCCAATCCAGGTGTCCACGTCGTTGAATTCGGTCTGGCCGGCATCGGGCCGGCGCCACTGGCCGTGGTGGATGTGGCTGGCGGTGTTCATGACGAACGCGTTGAAATGCAGTGGCTTGGGCATGACGGCTGTCCTTGTCCTCGTGTGTTTCCTTGTGCCCTCGATGCTGGCGTCCGTCCCCGGGGCAGCGGAAGTTGTGTGTCGCCGTCGTGGTTTCCAAGGCGCCGCGTGACGCAACATTGCCCCTTTGTGTCCCGCCGTGACGGGATGACGACGGCGGAGGCCGGCTGCCGCAACAAACTTTGGCCGGGTGCCGGGGGTGGGTTGGACTGTCTCCACCCATCCAGCTGACCGATCCAGATCGGCCGTCCCAAGGAGCAGCACTGTGACAAATCGCCAGCCGGCGTACCAGCCGTCCACCACCGACTCGAGCCGTCCGCGGCTGCGCACCAGCCTGCGCACCGGCCTGAGCAGCCAGCGAGGCAACCGGCGCGGCAAGCGGCCGGGCGGCAGGGCAGCCTCCGCCGCCGCACTGCTCGGCGTGCTGGCCCTGACAGCGTGCGGCAGCGGCTCCGGCGGAGCTGCCGGCGCCGCGGCGGGCGAGAAAGTGGACGGCGGGACCATCCGCTACGCCCACCTGCAGGAACCGCCCTGCATCTACGGCGGCTGGGTTCAGCAGGCCTACCTGTCGCGGCAGGTGCTGGATTCGCTGGTGTCGCAGACCGAAGACGGCAGCATCGTGCCCTGGCTGGCCGAGGAATGGAGCGTCAGCGAGGACCAGCTGACCTGGACCTTCAAGCTCAAGGAGGGCGTGAAATTCACCGACGGCACGCCGGTGGATGCGCAGGCCGTGAGCGACAACTTCGACTACTGGACCAGCGGCGGCAACGGCACCGTGCAGGCCTACATCCAGGAGTACTACGAGTCCAGCAAGGCGGTGGACGCCAGCACGCTGGAAGTGAAGCTGTCCGCGCCGTACTCGCCGCTGCTCTCCGCGCTCAGCCAGGGCTACTTCGGCATCCAGTCGGCCGCCGCCCTGGACGAGCGGACCGAACAGCAGAACTGCGAGGCTCCCATTGGTTCCGGGCCGTTCACGGTGGCCGAGTGGAAGCGCGGCGAATCCGTCACGTTCAACCAGAACCCGGACTACAACTCCGCCCCGCAGAACGCGAAACACCAGGGCCCGGCCTACGTGGATTCGGTGGTCTGGTCCTTCGTGCAGGACAACACCTCGCGCTTCGGCTCGCTGGCCAGCGGCGAGTCGGACGCCATCGGCGAAGTGCCCACGGTGGACTTCGAAACCGCCAAGTCCCAGTTCCAGGTACAGCAGTACATCACGCCGGGCCGTCCGGTCACCCTCTCGCTGAACACCGTGGAGGGACCGTTCACGGACACCAAGGTCCGCCAAGCCTTCGCCTACAGCGCGGACCGCAAGGCCGTGGTGGACTCGGCATTCCTGGGCGTGGTCCCGTTCGAGCCCAACGGCACGGTCAGCCAGAGCACTCCGGGCTACAACGCGGACATCGCCGACGACTACCCGTTCGACCAGGCCAAGGCCAACGCGCTGTTGGACGAGGCCGGCTGGACCGAACGCAACGCGGACGGCGTCCGCACCAAGGACGGCCAGGAGCTGGCGATCGACATCGCCTTCGGCCTGAACTCGATCGTCACCACCGAGGGCGCCACCGCGCTGCAGAACCTGCAGGAACAGGTCAAGCCGGTCGGCTTCAAGGTGAACCTGGTGCCGGTCACCCAGGCGGACTTGTTCGGCGGGGCCTATTCCACGCCGGACAGCTACGATGCCCAGCTGGGTTACTGGACCAGCCCCACCGCCGGCATCCTCTACATCAACTTCCGGCAGAACACCGCCAAGAACCCGAACTACGCGAACACGGCGTTCTACAACAATGCGGAGATTGAGGACCTGATCCTGAAGGCGAACTCGGCGCCCAGCACCGAGGAAGCCAACACGTTCTACGCCCAGGCCCAGCAGCGGCTCAGCGATGAGGCGGTGGCGGTGGGCCTTTACACGCAGACCTCCACCGTCGCCACCAGCCAGAACCTGCACGACGTCTGGCTGGAAGCATCGCAGGGCGAGCCGGTCTTCCACGACGCCTTCTTCACCGAGTAAGGAGTGGCCGCCATGAGCACACACAACACCGGCCTGCTCCTGCAGGACCCAGCGCACGACGGCGGTGCCTCCGCCGCGGGCGTCGGCACCGACCGTCCGGCCGTCCCCGCGGAGCGGCGCCGGCCGGGGCCGAACAACCTGCTGACCTCGCCGGGACTGCGCCGGGCCGGCGGCCGGCTGCTGACCGCCGTCGGGGTGGTCTGGGCCGCAGCCACCTTCACGTTCCTGATCCAGGCGCTGCTGCCCGGGGACCGTGCCACGCTGTTGCTGAACCAGCTCGCCGGGCAGGTCCAGCAGCGCACCGCCGCGGAACTGGCACCGATCAATGCGAAATACGGGTTCGACGACCCGCTGATCGTGCAGTACTTCCGTTTCCTGGGCGATCTGGCCAACGGCAACCTGGGCGTCTCCTACCAGCTGCACAAGCCGGTCACCGAGGTGATCGGCGACCAGGTGGGCCCCACCATCGGCCTGACCTTCGCGTCGCTGCTGGTCGCCTGGCTCATTTCCGCGGTCGTGATCGTGGGCACCGCCCGGCGCAGCCGGGTGGTCTCTTCGGTGGCCTCCGGGCTGGAGGCGGTGGCGGCCGGGCTGCCGCAGTACTGGTTGGGCGTGATCCTGCTGGTGGTGTTCGCGCTGAACCTGGGCTGGTTCCCGGTGGTCGGCGGCACCGGACTGGACGGTTTGGTCCTGCCCGCCCTGACGCTGGGCATCCCGCTGGCCGGATTCCTCGGCCAAGTCACCCGGACCGAATTCGAGAAGGGCATGGACCAGCCGTTTGCGCTGTCCGCCCGGATGCGCGGCATGGGGGACACCGGCGTGCGGCTCCGCCATGTGCTCAGGCATTCGGTGCTGCCCGGGGTCACGCTGTCCGGCTGGGCGCTGGGCTCGCTCTTCTCCGGGGCGGTGATCGCAGAGAGCATCTTCAGCCGCCCCGGTCTGGGCAAGGTGCTGGTCACCGCGGTCAACTCCCGCGACCTGCCGGTGGTCTGCGGCATTGTCATCCTGATTGCCGCCATCTATGTGCTGGCCAACCTGCTGGTAGACATCGCCTACACACTCATTGATCCGAGGTTGAAGAACGCATGAGCACCTCCACCCTTAACCCATCCGCCAACGTCCCCGCCGTCGCGTGGCAACGGCTGCGCGAGGTTCCGCTGCTCCCGGCGTTGGCGGCCGCCGTCGTGCTCTTCTTTGTGCTGGCCGCGCTGGCACCGCAGCTGCTCACCGGCCGCGATCCGTTCGCCATCGACCTGCCCAACGCGCTGCAGGCACCCAGCCTGGCCCACCCGTTCGGCACCGACCAGTCCGGCCGCGACCTCTACACCCGGGTGGTCTACGGAACCCGGGAGTCGCTGCTGATCGGGCTCGGCGCCACCGGGCTGTCCATGGCCATCGCCGTGGTGTTGGGCGTGGTGTCCGGGCTCGGCGGAAAATTTTTCGACGGGCTGATCAGCCGCGGCCTCGAGGTCCTGTTCGCGTTCCCGGTGCTGCTGCTGGCCATGCTGTTCGTGACCGTTTACGGGCCCAGCGTCACCACCCAGATTGTTGCTGTGGGGCTGGGCACCGCGCCCGGTTACGCGCGGATGATCCGTGGCCAGGTCCTCGCCGTGAAGAACTCCGGGTACGTGGAGGCGGCACACGCGCTCGGGCACAGCCGCTGGACGGTGCTGCGCCAGCACGTTTTCCCTAACGCCATGCGCCCCCTGGTCGCTGTGGTCACCCTGGGCATCGGCCAATCCATTGTCTGGGCGTCAGGCCTGGCCTTCCTGGGCCTGGGCGTTGCCCCGCCGTCGCCGGAATGGGGTGCACTGCTGGATGCCGGCCGCATGTTCATCACCCGGGCCTGGTGGCTGGAAGTGATGCCCGGCCTGGCCATCGTCGCCATTGCCCTGGCTGCCACCGTGCTGGGACACCACCTGCAGAAGAAGCTTGAAGGAGCCCGATCATGACCGCGATCCTGGAACACACCGCAACCGCCGGCACCCTCCGGCAGGAACTGCTCAACGTCCGGAACCTGAACGTTTCCTTCCGCACCGGCCGCGGCAGGGACGCCCGGCTGAACCACGTGGTCAAGGGCGTGGACCTGCGGCTGGCCGCGGGCGAATGCCTGGCCATCGTGGGCGAATCCGGCTCCGGCAAGTCCGTCACCGCGCGCACCCTGGTGGGCCTGCCCGGTGCCAACGCCTCGGTTCAGGCCGAGCGGCTGGAACTGGCCGGCCACCGGATCGGGACGCTGGGGGAGCGGCAGTGGCGCCGGCTGCGCGGCAAGGACATCGGGTTCGTGCTGCAGGACGCCCTGGTCTCGCTGGATCCGCTGCGCCCGGTGGGCAAGGAGATCGAAGAGGCGCTGCGGCTGCATGGCTGGGGCAATAAGCGATCGCGCGCGGCGAGGGCCGTGGAGCTGCTGGCCAGCGTGGGCGTCCCGCAGCCGGAACTGCGCGCCGGGCAGCGCCCGGATGAACTCTCCGGCGGACTGCGCCAGCGGGCGTTGATCGCCTCCGCGATCGCGCTGGACCCGAAGATCCTGATTGCCGACGAGCCGACCACCGCACTGGATGTCACCGTGCAGGCCCAGATCCTGGAGCTGCTCGGCCGGATGAAGCAACGCGGCACCGGGATAGTGCTGATCAGCCACGACCTCTCCGTGGTGGCCACGCTGGCCGACCACGTGGCGGTGATGCAGGGCGGCGCCATCGTGGAGCAGGGCCCGGCCCGACAGGTGCTGTACCACCCGCAGCACGACTACACCCGGGCGCTGCTGGACGCCATTCCGTCCGAGCACACCAAGGGCACCCCGCTGACCAAGGACGGCCGCGCCCGGATCACCGCCACCAGCCGCCGTCCCCGCACCGACCGCTCCGGGGACGCCCCGCCGGTGCTGCGTGCGGAGGGGCTGGTGAAGAGCTACCAAGGCCACGACGGCGTGCTGCGCACCGTCGTCGACGGCGTTTCCCTTGAGCTCCGGGCGGGGGAGACGCTCGGGATTGTCGGCGAATCCGGCTCCGGCAAGAGCACCACGGCCAAGATCGCGCTGGCGATGCTGGAACCGGATGCCGGCCGGGTGCTGCTGGACGGGGCAGCGTGGACCGGAATCCCGACCGCGGCCCGGCGCTCCCGCCGCCGCTCGGTCACCGTGGTCTACCAGGACCCGCTGAGCTCGTTCGACCCGCGCTGGAACGCAGAACGGATTCTCCTGGACTCCATCGCGCGGCAGGACTATCCCGGCGAAGCAGAGCGGGCAGCCCGCGTGCTGGAGCTGGCCGGCCAGGTCGGGTTGCAGGTGGAGCACCTGGCCAAGCATCCGCTCCAGCTCTCCGGCGGCCAACGCCAGCGTCTGGCTATCGCCAGGGCACTCGCACCGGAACCGGAAGTCATCGTGCTGGATGAGGCGGTATCCGCACTGGATGTCTCCGTGCAGGCCCAGGTGCTGGACCTGCTCACCGACCTGCAGCAAGAACTGGGCCTGAGCTACCTGTTCATCTCCCACGATCTGGGCGTGATCCACCACATGAGCGACCGGGTGCTGGTGATGAAGGACGGACAGGCCGTGGAACAAGGCAGCGCCGAGGACGTCTTCAACCGCCCGCAGCACCCGTACACCCGCGAACTACTGGCCTCGCTGCCCAAGCTCGGACTGGAACCGGGCAGCCGGAACACGCCCGCTGCCGCCGGGACACCGACCGTTGAAGGAGTTCACTCATGACCGACACCCTTTCCGCAGCCCGCGCCACGGACCAGGAGTTGGACGCGATTTTCCAACCGGTGTTCAGCCGGATCCGCGAAGGCGCCCTCGAGCGGGAACGGGACCGCAGGCTGCCGTTTGACCAGATCGGCTGGTTGCGTGAAGCAGGCTTCGGCCGGCTCCGCGTGCCGGTGCGGGCCGGCGGCTTCGGCGTCACCGTGGACCAGTTGGCCCGGCTGCTGATTGAGCTGGGCGCCGCGGACTCGAACATCCCGCAGGCGCTGCGCGGCCACATCGGGTTCACCGAGTTTGTGCTGGCACATCCGGAGACCGCCTACCGTGACCACTGGCTGGCCGAGCTCTCCGCGGGCGCCCTGGTGGGCAACGCGGAGAGCGAGCGCGCTGGGACCTTCGCGGCCCAGTCCACCCGGGTGGTGGAACAGGACGGAAAGCTGCTGCTCAACGGCACCAAGTACTACACCACCGGATCGATCTTTGCCGACTGGATCGTGGTGAGCGTGCTCGCGACGCACCCGGAAACGGGGGAACAGGGCTTCGCCACCATCCAGGTCAGCGCCGGTGCCGCCGGCGTGAGCGTCCACGACGACTGGGATGGCTTCGGCCAGCGGCTGACCGGCTCCGGTACCGCGGAGTTCGTCGACGTGGAAGTGGACCCGCTTTTCCTGCATTTCCGCGGGAGTGAGGAAGCCGGCGGCGGCATCCAGCACGCGGTGTATCAGTTGGTGCACCTGGCCAACTTGGCCGGCATCGCTGCGGCGGCACTGGAGGAGATCACCGGCTTTGTCCGGTCGCGCACCCGCAATTTGTTCAATCCGGGCATCGCACCCACCAAGGACCAGGTGTCCCTGCAGATCATCGGCGAGACCTTCGGCACCGTGGAAACGGTGAAGGCCGCGGTCCTCGCGGCGGCGCGCACCGTGCAGCAGGCGAGCGCGGCGCAGCAGGAGGGCACCGCCGTCGTCGGCGATTTTTCCCGTGCGGATGCACACGTCTTTGGGATCCAGCCCGTTGTTATTGACCAGGTGCTGCGGCTGATCTCGCGGGTGTTCGAAGTCGGCGGCGCGTCCGCAACCTCCAGCTCGCGGCAGCTGGACCGGCTGTGGCGCAACGCCAGGACCATCTCCTCGCACAACCCCGCCATCTACCGGCAACAAGCCGTGGGCGATTACGTTGTTAACTGCGTGGCCCCCGGCGAGGCGCTGCTGACGCTGTTGACCGCCGTCCCTGCTGCGCACAGCGGGTAGAGGCGTCGAGCCGGAACTCCGCCGTGTCGGTTATCCCTTGAACCCGGCCGGGAAACCCTAGACTGGCTGATGTGCTGTTGCGTAGCCAGTTGCCCAGCAGGGTAAACCCATGAGCCGCGGCGGCCGAGAACGCCCCGGCTCCAGACCGCTGCACCTGCAGCTGCCCGCCATCTTGATTGTCATGGGTGGTGGGGCTTTGGGCACCCTGTGCCGGTACTGGCTCAACACGGCCATCCCCACACCGGACGGGTGGCCGCTGCCGACCCTCATTATTAATCTCGGCGGGGCTTTCGCGCTCGGACTGTTACTGGAAGCACTCGCACGGCGCGGGCCGGATGTTGGCGCGCGGCAGACATTGCGGCTGCTCGCCGGCACTGGTTTTTTGGGAGCCTTCACTACGTACAGCACCCTTGCCTTGGACGCCAACCTTCTCCTGGCAGCCGACCGGATTGCCGACGCCGTGGCTTTCATGCTGCTGTCCGTGATCGGTGGGCTGGTAACCGGGGCGGCCGGGGTGTGGGTGGCCGCGGCCCGCCGTGCCGCCGGTCCGGGGAACGCCGGCGGCGCCGAAACGGACGTGGAATGACCATTTTCCTGGTGATGCTTGCCGGTGGGGCGGGCGCTGTTGCCCGCTTTGTGATCGGCGGGCTGATCAGTTCACGCTTCCGCGGCGAGCTGCCCCTGGGCACCATCCTGGTCAACATCAGCGGTTCGCTGCTCATGGGACTGCTCGCCGGAGCCGTCATTTTCCACGGCGCCCCGGCTGCCCTGCAGACCGTGTTGGGTACCGGGTTTTTGGGCGGCTACACCACCTTCAGCACGGCGAGCGTGGACACCGTCCGCCTCCTGCAGGCCCGCCGCCCAATCCTTGCCCTGATCAATGCGGCGGGCACGCTGATCCTTACCGTTGCGGCAGCCGCCGCCGGACTGGCCTTGGCGCTGCTTTAACCCGACGGATTCGGCCGTCCACGCAGGTTAAACGCCACGTCGTTGACACTCCAGAATTTGGCCCACTATGCTGGGCCGCACTATCCAACACGTGCTATTCAGGCGCCGATTACGGTGCGTGGTGTTTAGCCTTCCAAACCGGGTTTTACGCCATACTCGTCAGTGCTACACCTCAAGCATCACCTGTATCGCGATGGAGCGAACATGGGCAGTGTGGGTTTATTGTATGTTGGTGCCGTTTTGTTCATCAACGGCTTAATGCTGGTGGGGCTCATTCCGGGAAAATCAGCTGCCATCCTTAACTTTTTTGTCGGTACTATGCAGGTCATCTTTCCGACGCTCATTATCCTGCAGGCAAATAACGATCCTGCGGTGATTTTCGGTGCGGCCGGGCTGTACCTTTTCGGCTTTACGTACCTGTACGTCGGAATTCTGCAGGTCACCGGTTGGCCCGGCGAGGGGCTGGGTTGGTTCTCCCTGTTCGTCGCCATTTGTGCCGTCATTATTGGAGTGATTCAGTTCACCTCCGTCAATGATCCGGTCTTCGGCTCCATCTGGCTCATTTGGGCGGTGCTCTGGTTCATGTTCTTCCTGGTGCTGGGGTTGCACAAGGAAACGCTTACCCTCGCAACCGGTTGGTTTACTATCCTCGTCAGTTTCCTGACCGGCACCATCCCGGCGTTCCTCCTGCTGCTGAACAGGTATGAGACCGGCGGGGGCAGTGCCCTGATCATGGCAGTGGCAGGAGCAATCTGCCTGGCCGTGGCCTTTTTCCTGGCCAGCAGGGGCTTCCCGCATACGAGTACCAGCGAAGATACGGCCACGGCCACCACCGCTTAGGGGACAAACTGTAGGAAGGAAACCGCCTCTGATGCCCACGTACGAATATCGGTGCCCCGAATGCGCGGTTTTCGACCTGATCTGCGGAATGGGGGAAGCGCCTGATTCGACGCCCTGTCCGTCCTGCGGCACAATGTCGCGTCGGAAAATGAGCGCTCCGCACCTTTCCATTGCCGGCTCGGCAGAATTCCGGCTCATCGACAACTCCAAACGTAGTGCGCACGAACCGCCGGTTGTCACCGGACTGCCCGGTCAGGGAAAGAACCGCCCTGCCTACACCGCCAATCCGCTGCACCACAAGTTGCCCAGGCCCTGAGGAAACCCGTTTTTGCCGAACATCCTAAGGAGAGAGAACAATGCCCGAGGTTATATTCCCCCTTGATTCGACAAAGAAATTCGAGGATCAGGAGAAAGTCGGTCACAACCGATGGCATCCCGAGATCCCGCCGGTGGCCACGGTCAGGCCCGGTGATTCTTTCCGCGTGCATTGCCGTGAATGGTTTGACGGCGCGATCGTCAATGACGACTCGGCGGAGGACATTCTCAACGCCCCGCTTCCGACAGTGCACAAACTCAGTGGCCCCTTCGCCGTCGAAGGGGCGAAGCCCGGCGACCTGCTGGTGGTGGACATTCTTGATGTTGGTCCGGTCCCGCAGGAAGATTCGGGGCCTTTGGCCGGGCAAGGCTGGGGCTACACCGGTATCTTCTCCCGGAACAACGGCGGCGGGTTCCTGACCGAACAGTTTCCGGATGCCTACAAGGCCATCTGGGACTTCACCGGCCAGGTGGCATCGTCTCGGCACATTCCCGAGGTTTCGTTCACCGGTCTGATCCATCCCGGACTGATGGGCACGGCTCCGTCCGCGGAACTGCTGGCCAAGTGGAACAAGCGCGAGGGCGACCTCATCGCGACGGATCCTAACCGGGTGCCGCCGCTGGCCTTGCCTCCCCTTCCCCAAGACGCCGTTCTCGGTGGCGTGCCGCAGTCTGATTTCGACCGCGTGGCCGGGGAAGCGGCCCGCACCGCGCCCCCTCGTGAAAACGGCGGAAACCAGGACATCAAGAACTTTTCGAAGGGCACCCGGGTCTTCTACCCGGTCTTCGTGGACGGTGCCAACCTGTCAATGGGCGACCTGCATTTCTCCCAGGGCGACGGCGAGATCACCTTCTGCGGTGCTATCGAAATGGGCGGCTTCCTGGACCTGCGTGTCGATCTGATCAAGGGTGGCATGGACACCTACGGGGTCAGCGAGAACGCCATCTTCATGCCGGGCATCGTGGATCCCCGGTTCAGCGAATGGCTCGCGTTCTCCGGCACCTCGGTGACCCTGGACGGTGAGCAGAAGTACCTGGATTCGCACCTGTCCTATCAGCGGGCGTGTCTGCACGCCATCGACTACCTCACCAAGTTCGGCTACAGCCGGGAGCAGGCCTACTTGCTGCTCGGCGCCGCGCCGATCGAGGGCCGGCTTTCCGGCGTCGTTGACATCCCGAACTCGTGCTCCACCGTGTACCTGCCCACCTCAATTTTCGACTTCGACGTCCGCCCCTCCACTGGAGGGCCGCACCAGGTCGAATCGAAGATGGCGGCGCCCACGGCAGCCAACAAGTAACACAGGCTCGGCTGGCTCGGCAGCTGCCGAGCCAGGAGCCCAGCATCGCTGCGAGTGGCCCCGAACGAAAGGATCGGGGCCACTGGCGGTGATTCCCGCAGGAGTCGCTCGCCGGATTCTTCAGGCTTAGCGGCCCGGCCTGGTGACGCCACCGCTGGTCAACCCGGCGGCAACTGGCAGAATCGAATTCATGGATGCACGCCTGCCACTCGCTTGGCCAGAGGTTCCGCCGGCGCACGGCGGGGTGCTGCTGCGCCAGTTCCGCAGCGAGGACGCACATCTGGCCATGGAGCTGGCCGAAGACCCGTACATTCCGCTGATCAGTTCCATTCCGTCGCCGTGCCCACAGGACGAGGCGGTGGAATGGATCTTGCGCCAAAACGGGAGGTTCACCTCCGGCGCGGGATACTCGTTTGCCGTGGCGGACGCGCAGACAGACCGGGCGCTGGGCCAAATTGGACTGTGGCTGACCTACCTGCCGGAGGGCCGGGCCACGGCTGGCTACTTGATGGCGCCGGCGCACCGCGGACGGGGCCGCGCGGCGGACGCGCTGGCTGCGCTGGCGGCCTTCGGCTGGTCCATCCCGGAGCTGCACCGGCTGGAGCTCTACATTGAACCGTGGAACACGGCGTCCTTCCGCACCGCCGAAGCGGCCGGCTTCAGCTGCGAAGGCCTGCTGCGCAGCTACCAGGTCATCGGTGGCCAACGCCGGGACATGCTGCTCTACGCGGCGGTCCGGCAGCCGGCCCTGCTGGCCAGCCAGGTCGCCGAGCGCCGGTAACCAGGCCGCGGAGCGCCAGCCGGGAGGGCGGCCCCCGTCCTATCGCGCGGCTACCGTTGCTCGCTGCGTCCGGCAGATTGTTCCTGAAGTTGGCGGATCAGTTCCAGCTGTTCCCGGTTCATCGCCAGCAGCTGTTCGATCCCTCTTTTGGCTTCGGTGTCCGTCTCGAAATCGTGTTCGGCCATGGCGGCGGCGATCGCATCCTGCCGCTTGGCGGCGATGAGCAGGATGGCGCCCTGCAGCCCGGCCAGCATGGACAGGAATAGGTTCAGCAAGATGAAGGGATAGGCGTCCCAGGGATCCCGGATCCAGAGGTTGACCAGGGCCCAGATGATCATGAAGGCGATGAATCCCGCGACAAACCGCCAACTGCCCATGCCGTTGCGCAGCACATCCGCGGCCCGCTCGCCGCGGGTAAGCGACTGCTTGTGGCTGGCATGCCAGTTCTTCTTTTCTGCAAACATGCCTCAGTCTAGACAGCGCGGGTGCAGCGCCCAGATAACGACGCCGGTGCCCGCCTAAGGCGGGCACCGGCGTCGAACGCTGCTGGCTAGGGAAGAATCAGAGGTGGATCTTGACGTCCGCCTTTTCCCGCAGCCCGGTGACCAGTGCCTGGGTGGCCTCGGTCTCCTTCTGCGCCTTCACCTGCTCTTCCAGGTTCGGGCGCATTTCCTCCATGGAGGGAACCTCGGCCTTCTGGCCGGACTGTTCGCCCATCGCCTCCTGCTGCTGCTTGGCCTGATCGTAGGCGGCCTTCAGCTCTTTTTCGGAGGGCTTGGTGTTGCCGGCCTCCTCCGCGATGAGTTTGTTCACCTTGACCTGCGTCTGCATTTCGGCATGGACCTCGTTCTCGTCCATGCCCTGCTTTTTGATCGCGGCCATGAGCTCGTCGACGGTTTTGAACTCGTTGGATTTGGCCATCTTCTCCAGTTCGGCGTCCACATCCTTCTGCGGTGCCTTGATGCCGCGGTGGTCGGCCTCCTGGATCAGCAGCTGGGTGCCGACCAGGGCCTCGGCGGTCTGCTTCTTAAGCGCGTCCTGGTCCACCTCTTGGCCCGTCATCTGGGACTGCATGGCCATCTGCTGGAACTGGCCTTCGTAGGCGGTGGTGAATTTGTCCTTGGTGATTTTGGTGCCGTTGACTTCCGCCACTACATCCGGGATGTCCTTGAGGTCCGGCTCAGGCATCTGCGCCTGTCCCTCGGCGCCGGCGCTGGCTTCGGCCGACGCGGCCGGGCTGGCGCCGCCGTCCGCTGGCGCTCCGCCGCAGGCGGTGAGGACGGCGATGGAGCCGGCAACAGCCAGGCTCAACAACCATTTCTTCGTCACACTGATCTCCCATCTCGGTGGCCAGTGTGCGACGTTAGTCGGCGCAGATGGGCGCCGGCATGGCGAAAGCTGGGAGAAACCTTGGCGCCCGCGCGGAATGTCGTCCGGCGCGGCGAAAAGAACGGTCTCGCCGCCGGGTAGTCTGTGGCCATGAAACGCTTTGAGCGCTGGTTCGGGGCAGTTGTATTTGCCGCTGCGGCGGTGGCACTGCTGGTCTCGTCCGGACGGGACGGCGACTGGCTGGCGGGCATCGTTTTTGCCATAGTGCTGCTGGCCGCCGCGTGGGCGGTCAGCCCGTTCTTCGGCGGCCGGCAGGAGCCGTGGGCGTCGATTAAAGCCAAGATCGACGACGGCGGTGTGGTCATCTTCTGGCGGCCCGGCTGCGTCTACTGCCTGCGGTTGAAGGCATCCTTGGGCCGCAGCGGCCGCGGCGCCCACTGGGTGAACATCTGGCGGGACCCGGAGGGCGCTGCTTTCGTGCGCGAACACAACCAAGGGAACGAAACCGTCCCCACCGTGCTGGTGGGCGGCGAGGTACTGACCAACCCGGAACCCGGGATTGTCAGCCGAGCGCTGGCCGGAAGGTAAGCACCGCCGTCGTCGTCAGCCGGCGGGCACAACATCCCGTGCGACTGCAGCACACCCAGCCCTATTCACGTACCGGGCGGCTGAGTAGCATGGTGCCTGCAGCCGTACGGGGCCGGTGGGGGCCAGCCGTCCGACGGATTGGGGAAGCACACCAAGGGGGGGGTGCCGCAGTGCAGGTCTTGATCGGTCATGCCAGCGCCCACGGTTCGACCGTGGACGTCGCGCAGCGAATCGCGAGAGTGCTGGCACAAGAAGGCCTGGAAGCGGACGTTCTTCCCATCAGCCAGCTGGGCGGCCTCGAAGGTTACGATGCAGTGGTGCTGGGCAGTGCGATTCACCAACAAGCGTGGCTGCCGGAGGCCATGGCCTTCGTCCAACGGCATAGATACGAACTGGCGGCCCGTCCCGTGTGGCTCTTCAGCGTGGGGATGTCCGCCAGTTTGCCGCGTCCGGTCCGCGCGTCGGCACGCAAGGCGCAGGACCGGCGCCTGGCCGGGGCGCTGCGGGATCTGGTGCGTCCGCGTGGGCACGGCTTATTCTCCGGGGTGGCGCGGGAGGAAGATTTTCCGCGCTGGACCGGCGTCCTGTTCCGCATGCTGGGCGCGCGCTTCGGGGACTTTCGGGACTGGGACCAGATCGAGGATTGGGCACGGGGGATCTCCCACGACCTCTGTTCGGCCCGGCCACAGACGTCCGCTGGGGCGTAAACGACTAAGGGACGCGGCAGAAGGAGCACAGTATGGCTGTAGTCGTGGTTTATGAATCCATGTACGGCAATACCCACCAGATTGCGGGAGCCATTGGCCGCGGGCTGACCGAGGCGCATTGCCCGGCAGAAGTATTCTCCGTGGAAGCCGCACGTGACCGGGGGATCCGTCCCGGCGACGTCCTGGTGGTGGGTGCACCCACCCACGTGCACGGACTTAGCCGGGAATCCACCCGCAAGGCTGCGGCGAAGGAAGCCCCGAAGGATGAGTTGGAGATGGACTCCGCGGCCCACGGGCCGGCGGTGCGGGACTGGCTGGCGTCGCTGGACAAGACCACCGGCAAGGCCGCGGCATTCGACACCAGGGTCAACGCTCCGGCGCTGTTCACCGGTCGGGCCAGCCACACGATTGCCAAGGCCCTGCGCCGGCACGGTTTCGAGCTGTTGGCCGAGCCGGAGAGCTTTCTGGTTACCTCTACCAACCAATTGATGCCGGAGGAGGAGGCCCGGGCGCGTCAGTGGGGAGCCGATCTGGCCGCCAAGATTCTACCCATCCAGCCCTAGGCGGCCGCGCCGACAACGGTATTGGCGCGGTGCGAAAGGATCGCCATGACCGCCCAACCAGCCCCATCGTACGCACCCCCTCCCGGCCCTCCGCTGGCCCGTATGAAGCCCGGCAACTGGGTCCTGTTGATCCTTGGCGTGCTGCTGAGCATGCTCGGGCTAGGGATGACCATCGCCGGATCGATCGTGTTGGGCGCCTCTGCCGCGCAAGGCGACGGCGGCTACCTGACTGGCGGCACCCGGCAATACCAGAGCACCGGCTACGCGCTGACCAGTCCGTCCGTGGTGGTGGACCCCTGGTCCGAGGGGATGCCACCGGTCGGCGACCTGGCCAGTGTGCAGGTGCGCGCCGAGGCCGTGGTCCCGGATCAGGAGGTCTTCGTGGGCATCGCCAAGGCCTCCGACGTCCAGACTTATCTGCGGGACGTGCCCGTGACGCCGCTCCGGGGTGCCTCGTGGTCCCAAACCGGGGAAGGGCAGATGTCCTGGCGGGACCGTGACCGGACGACGCCCGGCAACCGCGCCCCCGCCGCACCGGCGGAGCAGGACTTCTGGACCCAATCCGCCTCCGGCCCCGGTTCCCAAACCATCTCCTGGGAGGTGCAACCCGGACAATGGTCGCTGGTGGTGATGAACGCTGATGCCAGCCGTCCGGTCTGGGTGGACCTGCAGGCCGGCGCGCGCTCCGATTTGCTGGGGCCGATCGGGGGCGGTCTGCTGATCCCCGGAATCATTGCGCTGGTCATCGGAATTCCCTTGCTGCTGCTCGGTTCCGCGGGGCTGGGCCGGAATATCGACCTCGGCCGCCCCCGGCCCGGCCAAGGCCCGGGCGCCGCCTTGGCCGGCAACGCGGGCTGGGAGAGGCCGCCGACGACGGTGCATCCCGTCCGGCTCGCAGGCTACTTGGACAGCCGGCTCTCGCGCGGGCTGTGGCTGGTCAAGTGGTTGCTGGTCATCCCGCACTACATTGTCCTGGCGCTGCTGTGGTTCGCGCTGGTGGTCAGCACTATCGCGGCCGGAATCGTCATCCTGTTCACTGGCCGGTACCCGCGGTCCTGGTTCTGCTTCAACGTCGGGGTGTTGCGCTGGTCCTGGCGGGTGGGGTTCTACGGATACTCGGCGCTGGGCACCGACCGGTACCCGCCGTTCACACTGGCCACCGCCGAATATCCCGCCGACTTGGACGTTGCCTATCCGCAGCGTCTCTCGCACGGGCTGGTGCTGGTGAAGTGGTGGCTGCTAGCCATTCCGCACCTGCTGATCGTTGGCATCTTCACCAGCGGCAGCGGACTCGTCTGGAGCCGCAGTTGGGGCGACGATGTGTCGGTGTCCTCGTGGGGTCTGTCCCTGCTGGGACTGCTCATCCTGATCACCGCCGTGATCCTGCTGTTCACCGCCCGCTACCGCCACGAACTGTTTGCCTTCATCATGGGGATCAACCGCTGGTCCTATCGGCTGGCGGCCTACGTGCTGCTGATGCGCGATGAGTACCCGCCCTTCCGCCTCGATCAAGGCGCCGACGAGCCCCCGGCCGGTTCGCCGCCCGAGGGGCCACCGATGCCCGGGGCGCCCGCAACGGCAGCGGGAAACTGGACCCCCGAACCGGGCTCAACGCCTGGGGCGGCGGGGCCGGGGCCGGGACCAGTCGGCCCGGGACCGGGAGCGGCGCCGGGGGCTGCCGGCCCGGGAGCAATGCCCGGGGAACCGGGGCCGTGGCCCGCAGCGCCGGAACCAGGGGCTGGCGGACCGGGGGCACCACCCGGAGCGCCAGGGCAGGGCCCCGGCCCGGACACCGGCGGACCGGGAGCGGCGCCTGGCGCGCCGGGCCCGGCGCGCTAGGCAGACGCCTGGGACTCGCTGCCCGCCAACGCGGTAATCAGGCGCTCCATTCGGACAATGCCGGCAAACCGGCCGGCATTGTCGGTCACCGGCATCGGCTCGAACCGATGCTCCTGCGGGCGCGTCACGGCGCGGGCCAGCGCAGCCGCGATGGGCGTGTCCAGATTCAGGCGCAACCCGGGAGCGGTCCAGCCATTGGCAGCCGCGAATGGGTCGAGGATGCAGACCGGCCGCCGGTCGTCTGACAGGAGCACCACGAACTGCAACCGCGCATCCGCCGCGAAGGCATCGGCCGCGGCCGCAACCGTGGACACCGTGAAGGCCGGCTCAACGATATGGCTGACAGCGTTCCCGCGGCCCGTTCTATCCCGGGCGGCCAGCCGGTGCGCGGTTTCCAACGGGATCGACGCCCAGGGGGCGGACGGCCTGGCCAGGTAGTAGCCCTGTACCAGCGGGACGCCAAGGGCCGCGACCGTCTCCAGTTCCTCCGCGGTTTCGATTCCCTCGGCCAGGATCCAGGCATCAACTCGGCCGGCGAATGTCCCAAGCATCTCGATCAGGGCCCGTTTGGCCTCATCGCTGTCCACATCGCGGACCAGTTCCCGGTCAATTTTGATGATCGAAGGACGCAGGGAGAGGAGGTGCCGGAGCCCCGCGTAGCCGGCACCGGCGTCGTCGACCGCTATCAAGGCGCCCGCAGCCCGCAGTTGGTCCAGATCCGGAGCAAGATGACCATAGGAATCAATCGGTACTTGTTCGGTGAGTTCAATGACGAGGCCGGAAAGGTCCCCTTGCGCACGCCAAATGCGGCGGATCTCCTCCGAAGCCAGCAGGTCAGGCGACACGTTGACGGTGAGGAAGCAGTTGGTCGGAAGCATCGCCCGAGCCTTGAGCGCTATCCGCAGGGCGGCAGCCTCCAACTCGGCCGCGCGGCCCTCGGACCGCGCGGCCGAGAACCACACTTCGGGGCTCTTCTCATCGAACCCCGGGAATCGGGCCAGCGCTTCGTAGCCGACCACGGTGCCGCGGACGGTGTCCACGACGGGCTGGTAAGCCACGCCCACGCCCTCGCCGCGGCAGGCCTGGTCCAGCAGGTCAGCCCATGCGGAGCGGTCCGGCGCCAATCCCAACGACATGGTGTGCGGGGCTCCGCTCAGGCGACTGCCACGATGGATCCGCGAACCGCCTGCTCGAGATCATCGGTGACCCGGTCCAGTCCGTGGACTTCACGGGCATGCGAGGCCACGATGACCAGGATTTCATCCTCGGAGCTGCACACCCAGCGTGCCTCGCAACCAGGAACCACATCTCCACAAGCAAACGCTTTCACAACAACTCCTTTAGGTGGCAAACCACAGCATCGGCGTCAGGTGCTTCAGCCGGCGCCGGGTTTAGACTCGACTTCTTCCACAGTCGGTGCCGGGAGACAACAAGTTAGCTGTCTATTCGACCGGATTCGACCGATCCATCCGTCCGGTGCCCTCAACCCGCCATAGCGATACGGGGCGCCTGCCGGTTCCTGGCCCGATCGGGGCCCTGCCCGGCGCGGCCGGGCCGCGGTAGGCTTCTCTGCGATGAGTACTCAAGAGATTCTGCTGCAGCGTACCGGCCGCCTGGGGCACATTGTGCTGAACCGGCCGAAGGCCATCAACGCCCTGAACGACTCGATGATCACCGCCGTCACCGACGCGCTCCGCGAGTGGGCGGAGGACGACGCCGTGGAGACCGTCCTCATCTCCGGCGCCGGCGAGCGGGGACTCTGCGCCGGCGGGGACATCGTGGCCATCTACCGGCATATGAAGGACGGCGGCGACGAGATCTTCTGGGAAGACGAGTACAAGATGAACTCGCTGATCTCCCGGTACCCCAAGCCCATCGTCGCGTTTATGGACGGCGTGGTGCTCGGCGGCGGTATCGGCATCTCCGCGCACGCCTCGCACCGGGTGGTGACCGAGCGGACCAAGGTCGGCATGCCGGAGACCCGCATCGGCTTCATTCCCGACGTCGGGGGCTGCTTCCTCTACTCCCGGGCACCGGGGGAGCTGGGCACCCACCTGGCACTCACCGCCGGCACCGGCACCGGGGCCGATGCCATCGCCATCGGCCTGGCCGACTACTTCGTGGACGGCGCCGAGCTTCCGGCCCTGGCTGCCGCGCTCGCCGAGGCCCCGGCCCAGGAAGCCATGGCGGCCTTCTCCCGCACGGAGGTCCCGGCGTCGGAGCTGGAAAAGGAGCGCGGCTGGATCGACCAGTGCTACGCGCACGACGACGCGGAGCAGATCCTCGCCGCCCTGCAGGAATCGCCGGAGCCGGCCGCCCGGGCCGCCGCCGAGGAGATCGCGGCGAAGTCGCCCACCGCGGTGAAGCTCACGCTCGAGGCCCTGCGCCGGGCCGGCACGATGGAGACGCTCGAGGAAGTGCTGGACCAGGACTACCGGCTGGGGGTCCGGCTGGTCGCCGCCCCGGACTTTGCCGAGGGCGTGCGCGCCCAAGTGATCGACAAGGACCGCAACCCCACGTGGAACCCGGCCACGCTCGCCGAGGTGGACCGTGCCACCGTCGAGTCCTACTTCGCCAATCTGGGTGAGCACGAGCTGGGGTTGGCCGCGTCGGTGAAAGCGGAGCCGGCAGCCGGAAACTGAAACGCCGACGGCGCGGGCCCCGTCGTCGGGAACCCGCGCCGCCACAGCCGGAAACAGTTGGAATCGGCCGGAAAACGCACCGGCTAAAGGCCGGCGGCCTCCGTACCTATTTCTTGTCGTCGCCCGTCAACCGCTGGCTCAGGTAGACCGGAATCATCGAGACCAGAATCAGCACGGCGGCGATCACGTTGACCACCGGCGCCTGGTTGGGCCGGGCCATGTTGTTGAAGATCCAGATCGGCAGCGTCTCGGTGCCGGGCGGGGCGGTGAACGTGGTCACCACAATCTCGTCGAAGCTCAGCGCGAAGGCGAGCAGGCCGCCGGCCACGAAGGCGGAGCGGAAGCCCGGAAACGTGACGTGGAAGAAGGTCTTGACCACGTTGGCGCCCATGTCCATGGCCGCCTCCTCCAGTCCCTTGTTCATCCGGCCCAGCCGGGCCTGCACGTTGTTGAACACCATCACAATGCAGAACGTCGCGTGCCCCACGATCACCGAGAACAGGCCCAACCCGATGCCCAGCGGCTCCAGCACGGTCTTGAAGGTGTTGTTCAGCGCGACGCCGGTGACGATGCCGGGCAGCGCGATGGGCAGCACCACCAGCAGGTTCACGGTGTTCTTGCCGAAAAAGTCGTAGCGGGAGAGCGCGAACGCGATCATGCTGCCCAGCAGCAGCGCAATCACGGTGGCCACCGCGGCCACCCGCAGCGAGGTCCAGAGGGCCTCGCGCACGCCTTCGTTATGGAAGGCGGCCTCCCACCAGCGGGTGGTGAACTCGGTGATCGGGAAGGCGCCGGAGGTAGTGGCGTTGAAGGAGTTGAGGATCACCAGCAGCAACGGCAGGTAAATGGCGGCCATCACCAGCCCGGCGAACAGGCGCAGGGTGACCTTGGCGGAGGAGGAGAGTCTCATCGGTCGGTTCCTAAAGCTGCTTGAGGGCGCCGGACTTGCGGGCCAGGAAGAGGTACAGGACAACCACCACAATGGGCACGGTGCCGAACGCGGCGGCCAGCGGTGGGTTGAGGTTGATGTTGGACGCGATCACGGTGCCGATCACCTGTGTTTTCCCGCCCACGAACTGCGCGGCGATGTAGTCGCCCAGGCTCAGCGAAAAGGTGAAGATGGAGCCGGCAATGAACGCCGGCTTCAGCAGCGGGACGGCTACGGTCCGCACCGTGGACCACGCCTTGGCGCCCAGGTCGGAGGACGCGTCGAACAGGTTGTCCGGAATCTGGCGGAACGCCGAGTACACCGGCACCGCCATGTACGGGAACCACAGGTAGGCCAGCGTGATCACCAGCGCCGTGGTGCCGTAGCCCGGCCCGGTCATGCCCAGCGGCGCCAGCAGCCAGTCCAGCGGGCCGCCGCTCATGAACGTGATGCGCCAGGAAAACACCTTCACCAGGTAGCCGGCCCACAGCGGCAGCGTGATGCCGATGGCCAGCACGGCCCGCATCCGCGGCGAGGCCACCTTGGCCATGTAGAACCCCAGCGGCAGCGCCAGCGCCGCGCAGAGCACGGTCACCGCCAGCGCGATGCCGATGGTCCGCAGCGCGGTCAGCTGGTAGGCCGGCACGGTGAGGATCTCGATGAAGTTTTCCAGCGTGAACGCCGGGATCACCTTGGAGGTGAAGGAGTCGGTGGTCCAGAACGCGGTGATGAACAGCAGGATCAGGGATCCGATGTACAGCACGCCCAGCCAGGCCAGCGGCAGGGTCAGGAGCGCGGTCAGCCGCAGTTTGGGCCGCGCGTAGAGCAGCCGGGAGAGCCTGTCGCCCAGTCCGCTGCGCGTGCTGCCGGGCGCCGGGACGCTGCCGGCTTCGGCCTCCGGTTCGATCGTGGGTGCTGCCATGGTGGTTCCGGCGGGCTGGCCGCCGATCCTCCTTCAGGTGCGGTGTTCATCAGGTGCGGTGTTCGTCAGCGGTGCTGCATCTCGCGGTGCCGGTGCTGACTAAGGTGCGGTTCGCACGGCCGGCGGGGCACCGGCGTCGTGCTGGGGAGTGCCACCCAGGGCAGGGGTACGACGGCGGTGCTCACCGCGCCACGTGCCCCTGCCCCGGGTGGGCTGCTGGGGGTGGGCTAGCCCTTGACCTCGGTCCAGGCCTTGGTCCACTCCTGGTAGTTGGTGCAGGTGACGTCGGTGCGGCCGTCAATGCACTGCTCCACCGGGGTGGTCCACATCCACACCTGCTTGTAGTAGTCCTCGTCCGTGGCGTGGTAGGTGGCGCAGTGCTCCTCGTTCTCCTTGGAGCCTTCGCACGCCAGCGCATTGGCCGGGGCCATGCCGAAGTTCTGCGCGATCTTGGCATTCACCTCGGCGGAGGACGCCCAGTCCATCCACTGGTAGGCGCAGTTGGGGTTCTTGGACTTCGCGGAGAGCATCCAGGTGTCGGACCAGCCGGTGGCGCCTTCCTTCGGCAGTACGGACTCGACCTTGCCGCCGTCGGCCTGGGCAATGTTGACGATGACCTGCCAGCCGGTGCCCAGCGACGCGGTGCCGGAGGAGATCGAGGAGACCGCCTTCAGGGCATCGTTCCAGTACTCGCCGGCGATGTTGTTCTGGGACTTCAGCAGCTCGACCGCGGCGGCCAACTGGTCCTGGTCCAGCGCGTACGGGTTGGTGATGCCGAGGTCCGGCTGGGTGGCCATCAGGTACACCGCGGCGTCGGCAATGAAGATCGGCGAATCGTAGGCCATGATCTTGCCGGCGTACTCGCTGCTCGGGTCCCAGGTGGCTTCCCATGAATCCGGTGCCTCGGGAACGTCCTCGGTGTTGTACATCAGCACGTTGGCGCCGCGGCCGATCGGGACGCCGTAGCTCTTGCCGTTCAGCGTGTCGTAGATCTGGCCCTTCAGGCCGTCCACAATGTGGCCGAAGTTCGGAATCAGGTCGGTGTTGATCGGTGCGACGTCGCCGCCGGCAATCAGGCGCAGCGAGGCGTCGCCGGAGGCCGAGACCAGATCGTATTCACCGGTGCGCATCAGCTGGACCATCTCGTCGCTGGTAGCGCCGACCTTACGGTTGACCGTGCACTGGGTCTGGGCTTCGAATTCGCTGACCCAGTCGGCGTCGGGATTGGTGGAGCCGTCCTCGACGAAGCCGGCCCAGGCGATGATGTTGACTTCGCCCTCGGACGCGCCCACCTCGGTGGCCGCGGGGATGTCCGGGACCTCGATGCCGCCGGCGGACGATGCGGGAGCGGAGCCGCCACAGCCGGCCAGAACCAGCGAGAGCGAGGCGAGAGCCGCGAGCGGCAGTGCCTTGGTGATCTTCATGGAGTGCCTTTCCTTCGGTGCGTAGTTGATGCGAGTGGTGCAGGTCTAGACGGTGTAGTTGAAGCGGGAGGACCACTGGAGCCGGACCCGGTCGCCGCGCTGGGCCCCGGAGGCGCGGGAGTCGTTCTGTTCCTGGACAATCAGGCTTTGCCCGCCGGCGGTGCGGGCCACGTAGCGGGTGGCAGGACCGGTGTAGATGATCTCTTCGATCGTCGCTTCCACAGTGGAGAGGCCGTCGGAGTCCAGCGGATCGCCCAGCTGGCGGACGTGGATGCGTTCCGGTCGGATACTCAGCAGCGACTCGGAGCCGGTGAGCTGCAGGGCGAGTGCGCCTTCCACCAGGTTGGTGTTGCCCAGGAAGGACGCAACAAACCGGCTGCCCGGGCGTTCGTACAGATCTTCCGGCGTGCCGACCTGCTCCACCACGCCGTCGTTGAACACGGCCACCCGGTCCGAGAGCGTGAGCGCCTCTTCCTGGTCGTGCGTGACGAAGACGAACGTGATGCCCACGGTGCGCTGGATCTGTTTCAGCTCCACCTGCATCTGCTCGCGGAGCTGCTTATCCAGGGCACCGAGCGGTTCGTCCAGCAGCAGCACCTGCGGGCGCAGCACCAGGGCGCGGGCCAGGGCCACGCGCTGGCGCTGGCCGCCGGAGAGCTGCGAGGGGAGCCGGCCGGCCACCTGTGGCAGCCGGATCATCTCCAGCGCCTCGGCCACCAGCTTGCGGCGCTCGGTCCGCGGCGTCTTGCGCAGCTTGAGCCCGTACTCCACGTTCTGCGCCACGGTCAGGTGCGGGAAGAGCGCATAGTCCTGGAAGACCGTGTTGACGTCACGTTCGAAGGGCGCCTTCCGCGTGACCTCGCGGCCGGCCAGGTCGATCCGGCCGGAGCTGGGCAGCTCGAAGCCGGCGATCATCCGCAGCACGGTGGTTTTGCCGGAGCCGGAGGGGCCCAACAGCGAGAAGAACTCGCCTTGCTCGATGTCCAGATCGAGTCCCTGGACAGCGGTGAAGTCGCCGAAGGTCTTCACCACCTGCCGCAGCGAAATGGCCGGGATAGCGGTGGCCGCCGTGCCGTCCGGGGCGGTGGTGGCGGAGGTGGCTGTGGCTTGCACGGCTCGGTCCTTTCAGAAGTCTGATGTGGTGCGGGTTACGTCGTCCTGCGTTAACCTATGAAAGCAGATGTTAAATGTAAAGACGGTCACATCGTGTAAATTTCTTGTTACGGATCGTTTGAAGCGGCGAGCCCGGCCGCGTCGCACCGTCGACCAGCCATCCGTCTGGAAGGATCTACGCATGCCCAAGGACTCCCCGCCACGCCAGCGCTTGCTGGCTGCGGTCTTCGCCCCGCTGGGCGAGGGCGGCAAGGCCCAGCGCGTCGAGGACCGGATTGTGGAGGGCATAGCCACAGGCGTTCTGGCCGACGGCGACCGGCTTCCCAGCGAGGCCGAGCTGGCTTCGTCGATGGGCGTGGCGACCGTAACCGCCCGGGAAGCCCTCGTGGGGCTGCGCGCCCGGGGACTGGTGGCCACCCGGCGGGGCCGCGACGGCGGCACCTTCATCACCGTCCCCACCGGACGGCGCGCGGAGCTGGTCCGCGGCCGGCTGGGCCGCATGAGCCGGGTGGAGCTCCGCGATTTGGCCATCCACTACCGTGCCATCGCCGCCACCGCGGCCGAACTGGCAGCGGACTTTGCCGACCCCGACGACGCCGAGGCGCTGCGACGGATCCTGCACGGCTCCCACCCGTCGGGACTGGGCGGTGCCGTGGTCGGCGAATTCCTGCTGGAGCTGGCGGCCTTGAGCCAATCGGCGCGGCTGACACGCGAGTTCGTCCGGCTCTACAAGGACTTTGGCCCGCTCATGTCGCTGCTGCATGAGGACAACGAGTTCGATGCCAGCATGGTGCTGTTCTGCGAACGCATCGCCGACGCAGTCGCCGCAGCCGATGCCGCGGCAGCCCGCGAAACCGTGACCGCCCAAATCCAAACCGGCCTCGCGGCGCTGATCGATGAACATGCCCGGCTGACCGACCGGCCCGCCGACCCCACGTCCGCTACCGCTCAGAGGAGAACGGGATGAGCTCATTGGCCGAACTGGCTGCAGAACGTCACGCGGATCCGCTCGCCGACGTTACCGGATTCTTCGAAGAGATCCTGGCCGAGGTCTCCGGCTGGGTGCCGGTCCTGACCGAACTCTTCTCCGATCCGGACCGGCCGCCGGGCGGCAAGCGCGTCACCACCACCATGCAGCCGCTGGCCGCAGCGCTGGTGCAGCGCGGAGAGTGGCCCGTGGTGGGCGCCGGGTTTGTGGCAGCTGATCAGGCGGTGGCCGACGCGGCCTGGCACATGGCGTGGTGGCAGGGCGAAACCATGGAGCGGCTGGTGCTGCCGGCCCTCGCGTCGGCATCGGACGCCTACATGCGGCGCGAGTGGTTCACCAAGCCGATGGCAACCGGTCATCCGCATGTGACCGGCCCGTACGTGGACTTCCTCTGCACCGACGAATACACCATGACCATGACTGTCCCGGTCACGGCAGGGGGACGACGGGTCGGCGTGGCCGGCGCCGACGTTTTTGTCGAATCATTGGAACGGGTGCTGCTGCCGACGCTGAAGAAACTGCACCCGGCCGCAGCCCTGGTCAACCATGTTGGCCGGGTGGTGGTCTCCGCCGACGCGCAACTAGCGGCCGGAACCCTGCTGGCGCCGGGGGCCGTGCAGGCCGAACAGGCCCTCGCCACGGTGGAAGCTTCAAAAGACGGCGATGCGGTTGCATATTTCCCGGCTGGGCCGAGGACCGTACTGCCTCGCGGGGAGCGCTACACCGGCCTCAAGCTCACAGTGCTGAACTGCGGCCGGTTGCCGCTGGCGGTGGTTTACCCGGTGGATTAGCCCGACCGAGGTAACACCAAACTCGGTCTCCTCCTGGATGCTCTGGGGATGCTACGTCAACTCAACAGCGGACCGGAGCGCTGCCACGACGGGCGCGGTCCCGTCCTCTGTCGAAAGAGTTGCCGACAGCTGGCGTGCGCGCGCGGCGTAGTCCGGCGTCGTCATCGCCTCCATGATGGCGGCGGCGAGCCGTTCGTTGGTGAGTTCCTTGTAGGGGACCGGCTGCGGACCTGCCCCGAGGGCCGTGATGCGGGCGGCCCAGAACGGTTGGTCCGTATAGATCGGCACGCTCACCGTCGGCACACCGGCGCGCAGCCCTGCAGCGGTGGTCCCCGCTCCAGCATGGTGAACAACAGCAGCCATCTGTGGGAACAGCCATTCGTGCGGGACGGCTCCGACACTGATGGCATCGGGTCCGGACACGCTCTGGACGCCTTGCAGCACCGCGCGGGCCCCCGCGCGTTGTGCGGCATCGAGCATGAAGTCCACGTCCACGGCTGCGCTGCTGCCGAAGCCGATAAAGACCGGGGGCGGACCGTTCGCAAGGAACTCGAGCAAGTCGGAGGGTGGCTGCCAGTCCGGATCGGCTTCCGGCCACCAGTAGCCAGTCATGACGAGTCCGGACCGCCAATCTGCCGGGCGTGGAAATATGGTGGGGCTGATGCCGTGCAGAACGGGACGGTTGGCTTTCCTGCGGGCCCGTTCGGCGGCAGCACGCGATTTTTTGACCAAGCCGAGGGCTTGGCGGATGCGCGCGCTGGGGGCGTCATACGGTGCGTTGCCTGCGGATACCAATGAACCGAGTAGCTTGTTGCCGACCGGCCCCAAACTTCGAGCGGTCCCCAGAACCATAGGAGGGTAGGCAGCGCTAGGTTCGGTCGGCTGCAAATGGGCACCGATGGCAGGAATGTCGAGGCCCTCGGCCACGTCATAGGCAAACGGAGCAACCGCATTGGCCAAGATCACGTCGGCACCCGCCTTAGCCGCAGCCAGCGTGCCGACTGCGGCCAGATCGAAGTAGTCGCCGAGTTCACGCATGTAGCTGCGCAGATCGGCGCCCGTCGCCTTTTGGCCTGGGGGAGCAGGGCTCACCAGATGGCTCATGTCCCCGGGCAGCTCTCGATGTTCGCACCCGGCTGCGGTGATGAGCTGGGCGTAGGCCGCATTTGCCGCGATCGCGACCTCAAATCCCAAAGATTGAAGCCTGCTGCCCAGCCCGGCCATCGGCGCAACATCGCCTCGAGTCCCGGGCGCAATCATCAGTATCCGCATGACGTCCCTCATTCCTCAATTGCGATCGATGTTCGCAATTGAGGATATACTGGAATCTCTGCAGGAGGAACCACGGACCGGATGGGGAGTGGTACGGGGATGTCAACAAATGACCCCATTGATATCTGGCGGCGGCCTGAGCGCTCGGGCGTCGGGCCAAAACCGGCGCACTCCCGCCGGGGAATCGCTTTGGGGGCGGTTTCGATCGCTGACCGCGACGGCTTGGCGGCGGTGTCCATCCGGAGTGTTGCTGCGCGCGTCGGGGCCGGCACGGCGTCCCTATACCGGTATCTGAGATCCCACGACGAACTCGTCGAACTCATGGTCGACACGGTCAGCGGCGAATATGACCTTGGCCCCTCCAATGAACCACCGCGGATCCAGCTTGTGAACTTGGCACTTCAGGGTCGGAGCATCATGCTCCGGCATCCGTGGCTGGCTCCGCTGCTGTTGACGCGCCCCTCCATGGGGCCGAACTCGCTCCTTTATCTGGAACGGGCTTTGTCGGCCCTGCAAGCTGTGGATCTGTCTGGCCCCGCCAAGTTGCAGACGGTGGCCATGCTGACGGCCATCACGTCATCGTTTGCGCAGAATGAACTGGCTTCGGCAACCGCGTCTGCGGTGGGCAGCGACGGTTCGCTGCCGGCGCGCATGCAGTACATCTCCGACGTCGCAGGGTCCGGAAACTACCCGCTGCTGGCCGCCGCGCTTACAGGGCAGCACGAACCCGAAAGGCCGGAAGAAACATTTACCAGAGTTATTTCAAATTGCCTGGCAGGCGTTGGCCTGCCGGTTGCCATCGATTCCGAATGAAGCCAGCTAAACGCCACTCTCGTCTGTGATGTGATCGCTGCCCGAAATGCCAGTCACAGAGGCAGCATGCGGTCCATCCGGTGTTATTTGGGGATTGCATGACCGGGCGCCAGTCGTACCAACGGGGCTGGGCATATTCAATAGGTACTATCTGTAGAGAAATACCGTTAAGCCACGAACTGCACTCTGTGGAAAGGCGGGGCTCGGAGCCGACATTCGGAATCATATTGCCCCAAACGAAGAGATGAAACTGCGCCGCAATTCAGCATTCGTACGGTTCTGGCTGGCATCAACCGTGTCAGATTTCGGTACCTACATCACGACTGTGGCGCTCACAGTCCTGATTCTGGTGTCCTTAAAAGGCACCGCACTGGACCAGGGATTGGTCAACGCTGCACGCTGGGCGCCCTACTTGATCTTCGGGTTACTCGCCGGAATTTGGGTGGACCGGTTCCGTCGCCGCACCGTCCTCATCACCGGCGATTTTGGACGTGGTCTGATCCTGGCAATGCTCTGTCTGCTGGGGGTACTAGGATTCCTCAGCGTTCCTGCGGTGACGGTCCTGATGTTTGGCTTTGGAACACTGGCGTTGATGAGCGACGCCGCCCATCAGTCCTTCCTGCCCCAGTTTGTTGCCAGACCCCTACTCACGCACGCGAATGCCCGGTTGCAGCAAAGCGACACCGTCGCTCAAACCACGGGCAGTGCGGTAGCCGGTGGCTTGGTGGCCTTAGTGACGGCACCTTTCGCTCTTCTTCTGGGATCGATAACCCACTTCTTGTGCGGCTCCCTCCTGCTCTCCTTGAAACACGCGGCTGCTAATAAACCGCCATTGAACAGGGACGGCTCCCTGAGGCGCCAAATTGGGGAGGGTTTGCGCTGGGTCTACGGCCACCCGCGGCTCGGACCGTTGTCCTGGTCCACCCATGCGTGGTTCATCGGTTCCGCCATCATGGGCACAGTCCTTCCGGCACTCGTTCTCAACGACTTACGGCTTGGTGCCCTGGGGCTAGGTTTGATACTCAGCGGCGCAGGAGCCGGCTCCGTAGTGGGAACATTCATTTCGATACGTATCGGGGAATGGTGGGGAACCGGCAAAACAATGATCATCGCACGACTGGTCCAGCCGGTAGCGCTTAGTGTGATCGCTTTGTCTCCCTTGATTGCCGCCGTGGGCGGTCCGTTGAATGAGCGCGCGAGTGACTTTCCTGCCGCTTGGCCGGCAGCACTTTGGGCGGCGTTTGCTGTCGCAACGGGAGGGCAATTCCTTTTCTGGCTGTCCATGGGCGTCGAGGGTCCGTTGGAAATGGGATATCAGCAGGCAGTGACGCCGGACAGGCTAATCGCCCGGATGAGTGCCACCAAACGCTCGATGAACCGGGGAATGATTGTTGTGGGTGCACCGATAGGTGGTGCGCTCGCCACCATCACAAGCTCCTCCGTGGCCCTCTGGGCAGCCGCCGGAGTCATGTTGCTTTCGGCCTTGGTGCTGATGTTCTCAAAGTTCCGAACGGCAAACGTAGACAACGATCAGCTAACCGAGGAAGAAGCGCTGGTTCAATAGGCCGGCGAGGCGTCCGCCGCCCTGGCGGGTTCGACCAGCGGAACAGCGGCGCAGGAGTCAGTCCACGCAAGCGTTAGCAATGCTGACCCTCCTGGCGGAATGTGGCGCGCACTGTACAGCCGCACAACGCAGTGGCGGCCCGTGGCGAATGTGGCGCTGGACGCCCTGCGGGGACAGTCGGCCCGAAACGTCCTGCCGGGACAGTCGGCCCGTTGGTCAGGAATCGAGGTCGCGCAGGCTCGGGGGAGTTGCCTCATGGTGCTTGAGGCCGTGGGTGCGCCGGTCCTCTTTCATCTCCGCCTCGAACAAATGCTTGCGGCCGTCGGCCAGCTTCTCGCGGGCCTGCCGTTCCAGTTCCTTGCACGGGCCGTAGTAGGTCTCGTCGTACTCGTCGACGATCTGGAAGGTCCAGCGTCCCTCAATCACGTTCCGGCCGACGAGCTCCTGCTCGACCTGCTCGGCCAACTCGTGGTGCCCGGCTTGGCGCAGCAGCGCCGCGGCGTCGCCCAGTGCGAAGTCGGCCTTGCCGGTGAGCCGGTGGAAAGCGTAGAGGTGGCCGCGGGCGTGTTCGATCACCTCCAGCGCCTCGGAGAGCTTGCCCAGGGCCTCCACCGTGGCGTCGTCGAGCCCATCGGGGCGCCGGTAGCGTTCGAGCGGTGCGTCGTCGTCGTTCATGCTCCGCAATCTAGCGGATGCTGGCGGCTGCGTCATCAGTCGCCCCGAGCCCGGCAGCCCGGTGGATGATGTTGCGCGCCATGGACGGGAAGATCAGGCCGTGGAACGGCAGGACCAGCCACCAGTAGAGTTTGCCGGAGAGCCCGCTGGGGAAGTAGATGGCGCGCTGGCGGTACACGCTGCCGCCGTCCTCGGGAGCCACCGATAGTTCCAGCCAGGCCTGCCCGGGCACCTTCATCTCCGCGTGCAGCCGCAGCAGCCAGCGCTTGGGTCCCTCCTCGATGGCTTCCACCCGCCACCAGTCCACGGCATCGCCGACGCCGAGCCGGCCGGCATGCCGGCGGCCGCGGGTGAGTCCGGCGCCGCCCACCAGCTTGTCCAGCACGCCGCGGATGGCCCACGCCGCGGGCCACGAATACCAGCCGTTCGTTCCGCCGATTCCTTGGATGACGCGCCAGACGTCTTCGGCGGGAACGTCGGATCCCCGCTCCCGGTTGTCCACGAACACGGTCCGTCCGGCCCAGTCGGGGTCGCTGGGCAGCGGGTCCGATGGTGGGGCGTTGGACGCGTTGCTCCAACTGGTCTCCACCTCGCCGCTGGCCATCTTCCCCAGCGCCAGCTTCACCGCCCGGCGGTAACCCGTCAGCCCGCCCTCGGGCTGCGGGATGTACCGGTCAATGTCGTGCTCGGCGGACACCGCATCGTGCTGCAGCGATTGCACCAGCGGCACGGCCATGGCGTGCGGGATCGGTGTGGTCAGCGCCACCCACCAGCCGGCGAGCGCGGGCGCTGGGATCGGCAGGGCGTAGATGAGCCGTTGCCGCACCCCGGCCTCGTGCGCATACCCGTACATCAAGCCCGCGTAGGTCAACCGCTCGTGCGAGCCGATGTCGAACGTGCGGTTCAGTCCGGCAGGGAGCTCCGGCGCGCGTTCCAAATAGTGCATCACATCGCGGATGGCTATCGGCTCCACCGTTCGCCGTACCCAGCTGGGCGCCGGCATGACCGGCAGGTTTTCGGACAGATGCCGGATCATCTCGAAGGAGGCGGAACCGGAGCCAATCACGACGCCGGCTTGGAAGACTGCCGCCGGCACCTCGCCTTCCAGCAGCGCACGGCCCACGGCGGCACGCGAGCGCATGTGGCGGGAGAGCTCGACGTTCTCGGGATGCAGCCCGCCCAGGTAGACGATCCGGTTCACCCCGGCGGCCGCGGCGGCGGCAGCGACGGTGCGCGCCATCGCCAGTTCGCGTTCCTCGAAGTCGGGCCCGGAGGCCATCGAGTGCACCAGGTAGAACACCGTCTGCACATCCGCGCAGGCCCGCCGCGCGTCGTCCTCATCGGCCAGGTCCCCGGCCACAATGTCCACGTCGTCGTGCCACGGCACCGCGGCGAGCTTGTTGGGGGAGCGGACCAGCACACGGACCTGGTACCCGCGCGCCAGCAGCCGCGGAACCAGCCGGCCGCCAATATAGCCGGTGGCACCGGTGACCAGCACCCGCTGCGGCGTCACCACGGCGTCCTCACGCTGTCACCACATCCAGCACGCCAGCCACACCCGGCGCCCGGACGGGCACCGCAGGAATCCGTCGCCGCCACTTTTAGTGCACCCCGCTCATCAGGTTCTTGATCGGCTTTGCGGCCAGGAACAGCGCCACGGCCAGCACCAGCGCCACCAGGCCGATGGCGCCGAAGTACGGGACCTCGTCCTCTGGGTTGTAGAAGCCGGCCAGCACGCCGGACAGCGCCGTGCCCAGCGACACCGACAGGTAGTTCAGCGCCACCATCTGGGTGCGGAAAACGTGCGGCGCCAGTTTGGTGGACAGGGACAGCCCCACCGGGGAGATGAACAGCTCCGCGAGCGTGAACATGAGCAGGATTCCCACCATGGCCAGCAGCGGAGCGGTGTTCGGGCCGCCCCCGGCCAGCGGGATGAAGGCCAAGATGGCCAGCCCCATGATCGCCAGCCCGATGGCGAACTTTACCGGTGTGATGGGCTGCCGCGGGCCCAGTCGGGTCCACACCGCGGCGAAGATCGGGGCCAGCAGGATGATGAACACCGGGTTGATCGACTGCACCCATTCGATCGGCATCTCCCAGCCGAGGATGTTCCGGTTGAGCCGCTGGTCAGAGTACAGCGTCACCACGGTGAACTGCTGCTGGAACATGGAGAAGAACGCCGCGCTGGCGATGAACATCGGGATGAAGGAGAGCACCCGCCGTCGTTCTGTTTCAGTGATGTGCTTGCTGGAGAGGATCACCACAAAGTAGGAAATTGCCGCGGCCACCGCTACCAGCGCCACCACTGTGGCCAGGTTTTCGGCGTTCACCACTCCGGTCAGCACCGCCGCCACAATCAGGATTACCACCGCCGCGACGATGCCGCCCACCACCGGCACCTTGCTCCGGGGCAGCGGGTCGGCGATCTGATGCGATTCCTCCGGCAGGTTCTTGCGGGTCAGCGCGTACTGGGTGAGCCCGATCGCCATGCCGATCGCGGCCAGCCCGAATGCGAAGTGGAAGCCCAACGTGTCCCGTGTCAGGCCGGTCAGCAGCGGCCCGAACAGCGCGCCGATGTTCACGCCCATGTAGAAGATGGAGAAGCCCGCGTCCCGGCGGTCGTCGTCGAGCGCATAGAGCGAACCCACCAGCGAGGTGGCGTTGGCCTTCAACCCGCCGGACCCGAAGGCCACCAGGATCAGGCCGACCGCCAGCCCCGGGATCCCCGGAATCAGCGCCAGCGAGATATGCCCCAGCATGATCATGATGGCGGCGTAGAACAGCGTCCGCTCGGAACCCAGCAGCCGGTCCGCTACCCACGCGCCGACGATCGTGGACAGGTACACGGTGCCGCCGTAGGCGCCGATGATTCCGGTGGCCACGGCCGGGTTGATGCCCAGGCCGCCTTCGTCCACCGAGAAGTACATGTAGAGCAGGACCACAACCTGCATGCCGTAAAAGGAGAAGCGCTCCCACAGCTCCACGCTGAACAGATTGGCCAGCATCCGCGGCTGGCCGAAGAAGGTCTTGCCGCCCGGACCGCGTTCATCAGTGCGGGGTCCCGCTGGAGGGATCGGTTCTGATGGAATGCTCATGCCGCCATGCTTCCACTCGGGCGGAAGCCTGTCACGGGTTCAGCTGACCGCAGGGCGTCAGTCGTCGGTGCCTGCGCCGCTGCGCAGCCCGTGCTGCAGCACGCGGGGCAGGATCCACAGCAAGAAGACCATCACCAGCAGCACCCCGCCGCCGATGGCCAGCGCCAGCACGTCCCCGGCGATCACATCCACAATGAACGCCACGCAGCCGGTGGCCAGCAACCCGATGCCCAGCACGGCGATCTTCACAATCCGGTGCCCCTGGGCCACCGTGGCGTCCTTGAGATGCAGGCCGAACAGCCGCCGGTGGATGGCGACCGGCGTGAGGATCAGCCCGGTCATCAGCGCCGCCAGCACCAACAGCCCGATGTACAGGCCCACTTGGTACGGGGCCAGGTCCTGGAAACTGCTCTGGAACGGAAGCGTCATCAGGAACGCCGTGATGATCTGCGCGCCGGTCTGCATGACCCGCAGTTCCTGGAGCAGTTCGTTCCAGTTGCGGTCCAGCTTCTCCTCGAAGGTCTCGTTGCGACCCCTCGACTCTTCATTCACGCGTTCATCCGTAGCCATACCTAAAATTTAGCCTCTCCGGCGGCTCCTCGCGTGCGGGGAAGGCACGACGTCGGTGACCGGCTTGGGGTCGGACGGTCACCACCCTGCCCACCCGGCCGTCCTTCCGGCACACTGTTTCCAGACAGATCAGGACCGGCACCGGCCGTCAGGAGGAATCCCATGACCCGCACCATCTTCTTCACCGCCACCACCCTGGACGGGTACCTCGCGGATGAAAATGACTCGCTGGACTGGCTGTTCAAGCAGGACATCGACGGCGGTGGCCCGAACAGCTACGACAACTTCATCAACGGCGTCGGGGCGGTGGTGATGGGCCGGACAACCTATGAGTGGGTCCGTGAACACCTGCTGGCGTCGGAGGAACCGTGGCCGTACAAGATGCCGGCCTGGGTCCTCTCGCATGGAGAACTGCCGGGCGTCGAGGGCGCCGACATTCGCTTTGCGCAGGGAGACATCCAGCCAATCCATGCCGCGCTCGCGGCTGCGGCCGCCGGCAAGGACATCTATGTGGTGGGCGGCGGGGACCTCGCGGCCCAGTTTGCCGAGGCGGGGCTGCTGGACGAGCTAGTCCTGTCGATCGCGCCTGCTACGGTGGGCTCCGGCCGCCCGCTGTTCCCGCGCAAGTTTGACCTGGAACTCACTGACCTGGCGCGCAACAGGTCCTTCATCTGCGCCATCTACAAGGTGTTGGGCCCGGCCAAAAAAACTTCATGAGCGTGCATCCAAACGCGCGGCCTGGACGGTAGTAGGGGTGTAAGCAGCCATCAGCCTGGTGCACCCGGGCCTTTGAAGGAGATCCACATGCGCAAGAGCATCTTTACTGTTTCCGCCTTGGGGTTCCTGGCGCTCGGAGCGGCAGCTCCGGCCCAGGCCGCCGACCAGGAGGCCCAGCTTTCGGTCCTGCACGGGGTTCCCGACCTGACCGTGGATGTTTGGGTCAACGGCGAGCGGACACTGGACGACTTCGTCCCCGGCGACCTGGCCGGACCGCTGGCACTGCCCGCGGGCGAGTACACCCTGGCCATCACTGCCGCGGACGCCGAAAACGCGGACGACCCGGCCATCGGCCCGGTCGACGTCCAGCTGGAAGCCGGCGGCAACTACACGGCGGTGGCCAACCTGGACGCGGAGGGCAAACCGACCGCCAACCTATTCCCCAACGACGTCTCCGCGATCGACGCCGGCAAGGGCAAGCTGACTGTGCGGCACACCGCTGCCGCCCCCGCCGTCGACGTGCTCGCCGGCGGTTCCGCAGTGATCCAAGGCCTGTCCAACCCGGACGAACAGACGCTCACGCTGGACCCGGGAACCATCTCGGCCACCGTGGCTGCGGCCGGGACCACCGAACCGGTGATCGGGCCGGCCGACGTGCCGGTGGCGGAGGGCACCCACACCATCGTCTACGCGTGGGGCAGCCTGGATGACGGCAACCTGGCCGTGGCCGTGCAGAACATCGAAGGACTCCACTCGGCTCCGGGCGCAGTGCCCGGCGGCCGCTCCGGACCGGCCGCCGAAACCGGCCCGGATTACACCAGCGCCGCAGTCGCCGGAGGAGCCCTCCTGTTGCTCCTCGGCGCCGGCGCCGCCGCCCGTCGCAAGCTGTCGGTTCGCGCCAACGACTAGCAGCGGCGGGCTCCGAAGCCGGTGGTGCCTGCCCGGGGCACCACCGGCTTCCTCCGCTACCCACCAGCAAGATACCCGCAAACGACACGTCAGAAGGCGCCATGACCAACACGACGACGACGGCGGCCCGGACCGGGCTTCTGCTCGGTGCGGTCCTGCTCGCCGCTGCCGGCTGCGCCGCACCGCAGTCGGCCGCGGGCGTCCTGCTGTCCCCGGTCGCTTCCTCCGCAACGCCTTCGGTTGACGGCCCGGGCAACGCCGGCGCCCGACAGGGCGGCCGGGCCCCGGAGCCCTCGGCAAGGCCGGATTCATCGGTGATTCCGGACCCGGCGGCCATCCCGGTCCACCGGGCACTGCCCGCGGCGCCGGAAGAGAAAGCGCCGCCGACCCGGCTGGTGGTGGCCGGAACCTCGATCGATGTCAGCGTGGTCGCCGTCGGAGTTAGGGCTGGCAACCAGATGGAGATTCCCGATTCCGTTGACCGGGCGGGCTGGTACCGCCACGGTCCGGCACCGGGGGACGGGACCGGAACCGCGGTGATAGCGGCCCACGTAGACACCTTGTCCGGACTGGCCCCGTTTTCCGAGCTCAGGCAACTGCGGCCGGACACGCGCATCATCGTGGAACGGGCGGACGCCGAGACCCTCACCTACCGCGTCTCGGAGGTTGAACTAATGGACAAGGACCAATTCGATGCGGCGGCCGTGTTCCGCCGGGACGGAAAACCACAACTGAAGCTGGTCACCTGCGGCGGCGAGTGGCTGGACGCACGGCAGGATTACAGCCACAATGTGGTTGTCACAGCGGTCCCAGACTGACTTTTCCGGCCCTTCTGCACCAGTCAGCGGGGTAGTTTCCACTCCCGACGACCGGAAGGACGCAGGCTTGGCACCTCCTCCTTTCGACGCGTGGGATACCGGCATCGATACGGCCTTCGCTGCCGGTGAGGAGTCGGCAATCGCCGACGCCTACCGCCACCTGGCACCGCTGGTCCGGACGCTGGCTTCCCGAGCCTTGCGGGATCAGGCAGCGGCGGACGATGTCACCCAGGAAGTCTTCATCCGGGCCTGGCGCCTGCGGGACGGATTCGACCCGTCGGTGGGCCGGCTGCCGGCGTGGATCGTGGGGATAACCCGGCGCGCCATCGCCGACGCGCAGTCCTCCACCGCCCGGGAGAACCGCAAAGTCCGCGCCGTCTCGGCGGTCCTGCCCGACCCCGAGTATGCCGAAGGCTCCCAGTCCCCGGAAACACTCGCGGACAGATTGCTGCTGGACGGCGAGCTGGAACGGCTGGGCGAACCCAAGGGTTCCATCATGCGGCTGGCGTTCTACGAAGACTTGACCCACGAGCAGATCTCCCGCCGGCTCGATCTGCCGCTTGGTACCGTCAAGAGCCATATTCATCGCAGTCTGCAGCACCTGAGGCGCCGATTGGAGGTTGATCATGCAGCACCTTGATCCGGAACTGATCAGCCTGCTCGCGCTGGACGACGCCGTCGGCGACCGGTCCGACCGGGATCACCTCCGAACCTGCAGCCAGTGCGCCGACGAGTACCAAGCACTTCGCCGTGCGGTGAACGCTGCCAAGGCCGATCCCGATCCGCAACTGGAGTCCCCGGGGCCACACGTCTGGCAAGCCATCCACCGCGAACTGGGGCTCTCCCCGGAACTGGCGGAAGACCCCTTGCACGAAACCGGCGGTCCCGCTGTGGTCCGGAGTCTGCAGTCCGCGAGGCGCCCCAGAGTCCGGAACCTGCCCGCCTGGTTGGCCGCCGCGGCAGCCGTGGTGCTCCTGGTGGTCATCGGTGTGTCCTGGAGCGTCAACCGAAACGCTGCCACCCTGGCACAGGCGGATCTGAAGCCGTTGGAGCAGTACGCTGCCACCGGGACGGCGCGGGTGGTGGAGACCAACGGCATCAGGGAACTTGAGGTCCGGCTGAGCGCCAACGAGGCCAAGGGCTATCAGGAAGTGTGGCTGATAGCGCCGGACCTGTCCGGTCTGGTCAGCTTGGGCGTGATGGACACGGACAGCGGCAGATTCCCCATCCCGCAAGGACTGGACCTGTCCAAGTTCCCCATTGTGGACGTCTCGGACGAGCCACTGGACGGCAACCCCGCGCACTCCACCGTCAGCATCGTCCGCGGCAGCCTCGGAACCTGATCGCTGTTCCACGGTGGACCCACTTCAGCAATGAACGCACCGACGACGGCCGGAGGAAGCATGCAGCAACGAACGGATGTCAGGACCGGACTGGCAGTGCCGGTCCTTGTGCTGGTCAGCTCCCTGGTGGCCATCGCTGCCGCCTTCATGGGCAGCGGCGTGCTGATCGGGACCCCCATCCAGGAGGCGGCCGGCGGCTGGCTGAACGAAGACTCCACCCCGCTGGCTCCGGCCTCGCCGGCCTTCCGGATCTGGTCCCTCATCTACCTTGGGCTGCTCGCCTACGCCGTCTGGCAACTGCTGCCGGCCCAGCGGCGGTCTGCCCGGCATGCCGCGCTGCGCCGCTGGGCGGTGGCCTCCATGCTCTTGAATGCAGCGTGGATCTGGGTGGTACAGCTCGGGCTGCTGGTGATCAGCCTGGCCGTGATCATCGTGCTGCTGGCCGTGCTGGCCCGCATCCTGGTGATCCTGGTCCGCACGCCCAACGGGGGAGTGCTGGACGCGCTCATCACCGACGGCACCTTCGGCCTCTACCTGGGCTGGGTCACCGTCGCCACGGTGGCCAATGCCGCGGCCGTCCTCGCCGCGTCCGGCGTGGACGGCTTCGGGCTTCCGGTGACCTTGCTGTCCTCGATCGTGCTCGCCGTGGCGGCAGCGATCGGCGTCGCCACGGCGCTCTACAGCCGCGGCCGGCTGGCCCCGGCGCTGGCCACCAGTTGGGGCCTGGCCTGGATCGCCGTCGGCCGGGTGGACGGCGGACTGGTCGATCACGGCACCGCCATCGCAGCCGCCATCTGTGCGGCGGTGGTGCTGATCACCGCGGTGGTGGTCCGGGTGGTAGCCGGCACCGGCCCCCGCGATTAGTAAGCCTACTGAATTTCGCCCTTGGCTGACGCAACGTGCTCCGGCGGGACGTTTGTACAGTTGGCCGCTAGGTTGGAAAACAGCAGGATGCCGACAAGCGGCATCGCCGAGCAAGGAGGTTTCTCATGGCGGAAACGAACCCATCCAAGGCAAGCTACACAGTTCCCGGCCTCAAGCTGGAAGACGGCCGAAAGGTCGCGAAGATCCTGCAGCAGCGGCTCCACGCCCTTAATGACCTGCAGCTGACCCTCAAGCACGCCCACTGGAATGTGGTGGGCCGGGACTTCATCGGGGTCCACGAAATGCTCGATCCGCAGATCGAGAAGGTCCGCGCCATGATCGACGCCGTCGCCGAGCGCATTGCCACCTTGGGCGTCTCGCCGAACGGGCTGCCCGGCGCCCTGGTCAAGGAACGCAGCTGGGACGACTATGACATTCACCGTGCCGGCACCGCCGAGCATCTCGCCGCGCTGGACGTGGTCTACAACGGGGTGGTCGGTGCGCACCGCGAGGCCATCGAGACCGTCGGCGAGATCGACCCGATCACCGAGGACCTGCTGATCGGCCAGACCGCCGAGCTGGAACTCTTCCAGTGGTTCATGCGCGCGCATCTGGAGAACAGCGCCGGCGAACTGGCCAGCGGCGGCGAGAAGACCGAAAAGGGCGCGGCCAAGAAGACCAAGTAACCCGGCCGCCCGCTGTGAAAGAAAACAGCGCCTTCAGGGTCCGGCAGCAGCCCCGCCTCGAGTGGGGCGCTGCCGGGCCCTTGTTGGCAGAAGCTTCCCGGTGCGCGGGCGATCCGCTGCCGCTGCTCCCGATCCTCCGTGCCGCGCCGGCCCGGACGCCCGTGCCCGGCTCCGGAAACACCCTGGCCCTGTGGGAGTTCCTCGCCGCGCTGGCCGCCGAGGACCTGACCGCCGCCCGTGCCGTGGAGCCGCACCTGGACGCGGCCGCAATCCTGGCCCAGGCCGGGGTGGAGCTCCCCGCGGGAACAACGTGGGGCGTGTTTGCAGCGGAATCGTCGGGCACCCGGTTGGACGCCAAACCCAATAACGACGGCGGTGCCTGGCTTTTGTCGGGCACCAAGCCGTGGTGCTCCTTGGCAGCGCAGCTGGACCACGCGGTGGTCACGGCGCACGTAGAGGGCGGGCGCCGGGCATTCGCCGTGGACCTGACGCAGCCGGCGGTCACCGTGGAGCTCGCCGAGTGGATCAGCCGCGGCCTGGCCGCCGTTCCCAGCGGCCCGGTGTCCTTCCAGCAGGCAGCTGGCACCCCGGTCGGTGGAACCGACTGGTACCTGCACCGCCCGGGTTTTGCCTGGGGCGGGATCGGCGTCGCCGCCTGCTGGTTCGGCGGGGCTGTGGGGCTCTTCCGCACGCTCCGGGCAGCGGCCACCTCTCGCACCCCGGACCAATTGGCCTTGGCCTGGCTGGGCGAAGCGGACCGCCTGCTGGCGGCCGGTGCCGATGTGCTGGCCGCGGCGGCCGGCGCAGTGGACGACGGCGCCGCCGGTGCGGTCCAGGCCCACCGCGTCCGCGGCCAGATCGCGGCGGTCTGCTCACGGATGCTGGAGATCTGCGGCCACGCGCTCGGCCCTGCACCGATGGTGTGGGACGAGCAGCACGCCCGGCGGGCGGCCGACCTCAGCGTCTACATCCGCCAACACCATGCCGCCCGGGATGACGCGGCGCTCGGCGCCATCATGATGGAACAGGGGGAGTCGGAGTGGTGAGCTTTTCCCACGTCGACGCCGGAACCACCGAAGGCGATTGGCAAGCGGCGGGCATCGAACGGTTGCCTGTGCTGGAGGCGGGTGTGGTCCCGGGCCGCGGCTGGCGGCTGGTGGTGGCCGCGGCACACCCCGATGACGAATCGCTCGGCGCCGCAGGGCTGATCCACTCCGCACTGGTCCGGGGTGCGGACGTCACCGTGCTGCTCTGCACCGCCGGCGAGGCCTCCCATCCGGAATCGCCCACCTACTCTGCCGCCGACCTGCGCCGGCTGCGGCTGGCGGAATTCCGTGCCGCGATGCAGGCCCTGGAAACCTCCGCCCAGGCCCAGGCCCGGGCCGCGGCCGAGCCGGACCACGGTGCCAGTGCGGGCCGGCTGGAATGGACATTCCTGGGCATCCCCGACGGGAAGGTCAGCCAGCACACCGACACCTTGGACGCCGCCTTCGCCAAAACCCTGGACGGCCACGCGCACGCGCTGGTGGCGGCGCCCTACCGGCAGGACGGTCACCCGGACCATGAAGCGGTGGGCCATGCGGCGGCCCGGTCGGCCACAGCCCACCGAGCGGACCTGCTGGAGTTCCCCATCTGGTACTGGCACTGGGCCGACCCTGATGTGGACCCGCGCTGGGCGGATTGGCGGGCCGTGCAACTGTCGGCACAGGACGCGGCGGCCAAACGACTGGCCATGGCCGCCCACGTGTCGCAGACACGGCCGTTGTCCCCGGCGGCCGGCGACGAGGTGCTGCTCAGCGAGACGTTCCAGGAACACTTTGACCGCGGCATCGAAGTCTTCGAGTGGACCCCGGCCGGTCCGGCCGGCTCGGAACACGCCGAGCACATCTTCGACCGGCTGTACCGCAGCGATCCTGACCCGTGGAACTACCTGTCCAGCTGGTACGAACGCCGCAAGCGGGCCGTCACCCTGGCCGCGCTCCCGGCCGAACGGTACGGCAACGCGCTGGAGGTCGGCTGCTCCATCGGCGTGCTGACCGCCGAGCTCGCCGGCCGCTGCGACCGGCTGACGGCGGTGGACGCCAGCGGCGTGGCCCTGGAACAGGCACGCCGCCGGCTGGCTGACGTTAACAACGTGGAGCTAGTGCAGGCACAGCTTCCCGCCGGCTGGCCAACCTCCGCTGACAGCCTGGACCTGGTGGCCATCTCCGAAATCGGCTATTTTCTGACGGGTCGGGAACTGCGGGAGCTGCTCCGAAAGGTGCAGGAAACCCTGAACCCCGGAGGCCACCTGCTGCTGTGCCATTGGCTGCATCCGATCGACGGCTGGGAACTGGACGGCGAACAAGTCCACGCGATCGCGAAGGAAGCCACCGGCTGGGATGTAGTAGCCCTCCACCGCGAACGGGACTTCCTGCTGGAAGTGCTCCAAGCGCCGGAGCGCCCGGAGTGACCGCCGCGCCGGCGGCCGGCCCCACCCAAGTAACGCTGGCAGACACTGCCGCCGGGGAAGTGGTTGCGGCACCCGCGTTGCGGCGCATCGCCGTCGTTGTTCCGGTGCACAACGAGGAGCAGCTGCTGGGAAAGTGCCTGCGCCGGCTGCGGCGGGCCATGGACGTGCTCCGGGCCGGGCAGCCGAACTGCGGCGTGAGCCTGATGGTGGTGCTGGACCGGTGTACCGACCAGTCGGCCAAGATAGCCCGGCACGCGGCCCGCGCGGACGGCCGGATCACCGTGCTGGCGGGCGACTTCGGCTCCGTCGGTGCCGCGCGGGCGGCCGGAGTCTCCGCCGCGCTGGAAGCGGATGGCCGCACCACCGCGGCCGAGCAGACCTGGCTGGCCTGCACCGACGCGGACACCTTGGTGCCGGAAGACTGGCTGACGTCCTTTGCGCTGCTGGCCAACGCCGGAGCGGACGCGGTGGCGGGGACGGTGGAACCCGAGACCGCTTCCCTGGCGCCCGGGCTGCTGCGGGCCTGGCGGGACAACTACACAGGGCAAGAACCGAGTACCAGGGTGCACGGCGCCAACCTCGGCGTCCGGGCGTCCATGTACCTGGCGGCCGGCGGCTTCCCTCCGCTGGCAGAACATGAGGACGTCCGGCTGGTAGAGGCCATCCGTGCGCTCGGCGGCCTGGTGCTGCCCGCGGCGCACCTGCAGGTCACCACCTCAGGCCGGCTGCGGGGCCGGACCCCGGGCGGTTTCGCCGGCTATCTTGCCAGCCTGGAAGCGGCCGGCAGCTGACGCCGCTTCCGCAATTAACAGCTGCGGAAGCGGCGTCAGTCCAACCCCTTAGCGACGACGTGTCCGGGCTAAGCCTTGCACTCGACTGCCTTGTCACCCGGCCCTAGGTTGAACAAGCGTTGGTCCACGATCGTCTCGATCGTCAGCACGCGAAACCGCGCGTACCAGATGATGTCGCCGCAGGGGAGGGCCAAGGCCTCGGCGATGCTCGCCGTGTCATGGTGCCAGTAGCGCCGCTGCTGGACTGCGTCGTCCAGACGGACTCTTCCTTCTGCCTCCAACTGAACGGTCACCGGAACACCAACGTCGTCGTGGAGTGCTTTCCGGGCCTGGATCCAATGGACTTGGTGTCCCGGGCCGAACTTCGAGCACGGTTCCGTCTTGGTCTGGGGCTCATCGTCGGCGCGGTTTGCGTAGCTGGGCATGCCGGTTCCTTTCAACGGTCCGCCACGGCGGACGCTCTTGCCTGCTCCGGTTGGAGACGGGCCGCTTCGTCATCCGAACCACCCGTGAGGTTGGGGTTGGTGTGCGGCCATGTCGGAGCATTGCCCTCCTTGCCGGAGGGCGGCGCGCAACTCGTGAAGCTGGTTTCAGCTTAGTGGCCGCCTCTGACAAAATGGCGCGGCATGGCTAGCGGCGGCGCCGACAGCTGCCGCGGCGCCGACAGCTGCCGCGGCGCCGGCAGCTGTCCCGGCGGCCTCAGGATCCCGGACGGGAGCGCAGGATTTCCAAATAGTGCGGGTTCTGCATGATGCCCAGTACGTTGCCGAACGGATCGACTACCGAGGCCGTGATGAAGCCATGGCCGCGCTCAATGAGCGGTTCCAGTTCCGTCGCGCCCTTTTCCAGCAGCCGACGGCGCACGGACTCCACATCGTCCACCTGCCAGTAAAGAATGGCGCCGCCCGGATCAATGGCGTGTCCCGCCGGAGCGTGCCGGGTGTCGATCAGGCCGAGCTCATGCTGGTAGTCGCCGACCCGGAACTCGGCATAGCCTGGCCGCTCGAAATACGGCTTCGTATCGAGGAGATCCGAATACCACTCCACCGCTGCCGGCAGGTCCGAGGTCCAGTAGCTGACCGTGCTCATTCCTCGCAGCATGGGTGCCCTTCCGGTCGTTAGCCGGCGCCGCTCGCGGGGCGGTTAACCGTGATGGTGGGACGCTACCGCAGATCGCCCTGACTGTCTGCCCTCCCCGGTGACAGGACGGAGAGCCCGGCGTCCTCTGCGGCGGCGATCAATTCCACGCCGTAGGCCACGAAGGTGTCGGCACGGAGCCGGATAGCTGTGGCCAGATGAATCGCATCGGCTGACCGGAGGCGCCCGGGCAGCGCGGCGGCGAACATGAGATCCTCGCGGGAGAGGTCAACCAGGTTGATGCCGGCAAGCACGGCATTGATGGTTCGGGCAGCAACGGCTGCGCCGACCCGCCGCCGCGCAGCACAATGTAGTTCCGTATAGAGGAGCATGGACGCCGTCAATATTCCGCCATCCGCGCTGAACCGGGTGAGCGTACCGGCCAGTTCGGTAGATTCGGCCCCATCGATGACCAGCTTCAAGACCGCGGAGGTGTCGAGGTAGATGGTCACCGATCACCGCGCAGATCGTCCAGTAGCTCTTCGGTGCTAACATCGGCCTGAACCCGTTCCAGCTGTGTGAAGTCTACTGGCCCGGCAGGGGACTGCTGCCTTACTGCGCCTGAGCGAAGCAGACGCTCAAACGGGGAGGACGCCGGCGGTATCAAGGTCGCGGAGACTTCGCCATTGTTGGTGACGTCGATGGTTTCGCCATTCTTGACGCGCTCCAAGATTTTGCTGCTCTCGTTGCGCAACTGGCGGTGGGGAATGGTGGTCATGGAAGCCTCCGAATCGCCTGTAGCAAGTGTAGCAACCGCGCGATGGGGCGACTAGACAGCCATCGGCTCTTCCAACAGTTGCCGACGGCTTTCCAAGCGCAGTTCAAGGCTGTCCATCACCACTGCGGCCAGGTCCTCCAGCGTCTGTGTGTCCTCGGCGCTGAAGTCGCGCGGCTCGAAGTCAAGGACGCACAACGTGCCCAGGTTGTAGCCGTCCCGGGTCTTCAACGGGACGCCGGCGTAGAACTTCAGCCCGAAGTCGCTGGCGACCAGCGAGTTGGTCAACGCCCGGGGATCCGCGGGCGCGTCGTTGACGATCCACGGCCCGTTCTGCAGGATGGCCGACGCGCAGAGCCCCGGCTCCCGGTCGATCTGCTCGACATCCAGCCCGTGGTGCGACTTGAACCAAATCCGGTCGTGGTCCACCACGCTGACAATGGCGATGGGGGCCGCGAACAGGCGGGACGCCAGCGCCGTGATGCGGTCGAAGCTGCCATCCGGCGGGGTGTCCAGGATGTCGTAGCGCTTGACTTCTTCCATTCGCAACGGCTCATCGACGGGAATGACCGAGGCATCCACTCTGCGGCGGCCGCGGAAGGACATCATCATGTCCGCCAGCGCCAGTGCCACGTCGCGCCCGGTAGGCCGTTCCTCTGGCTGGCGCGCGGTCATCGCGGTCAGCAGTTGCACCCACTCCGATCCCAGACTGGACGGGATCACCGGATCGCGCAGCAATCGCGCAACGGCAGACTCCAGCGGCGGCCCGGAGAACGCGGTCTGGCCGGTCAGGCATTCCAGCAGCACCAAGCCCAGCGAATAGATGTCGCTGGCCGGCCCAATGGGTTCACTCTTGGCCTGCTCCGGGCTCAGGTAGCCGGCAGTGCCATAGATCCCAGAGACATGGGCATCTTCTGAGATCACGACGGCGACGCCGAAGTCGGCGAGTTTGGCGCGCAGACGCGACCCATCGTCGTCGTAATTGAACAGCATGATGTTCCCGGGTTTAACGTCCCGGTGGACCACGGAGTTGTTGTGGATGTAGGCCAGACCCTCGGCCAGATCATGGCCAATTTGCGCAACATGCCGCGGCGGCATGGGCCCCTGCGTCAGGCGAGCTTTGAGGTCCGCGCCCTCGATCATTTCCATGACCAGATAGATCTGCGGATGTCCGGCTTCGATCCGGTCGATGCCCGCGTCCAGCAGGGTCACCAGGTTGCCGTGGTTCAGCCGGGCCAGGAGCTTGATCTCCGCGTCATCGTGGTGGAACTCCTCCTCGTTCATCGAGGGCCGCTGAATGACCTTGACGGCCACTTCCCGGCCCAGGACTTGATCTTCCGCCCGGTACACCTTGGCGTTCGCTCCGGTACCGATCAGGTTCATCAGCCGGTACCGCCCATCTAGCAGCATGCCGGATCGATCTAGATGAGGCGCCAACGTCTCCTGCTTTCTGACCGCCACAAGGCAGCTCCGGGCCGCCACTTTGACAGCACCCTTACTAATCGTACGGGCACGGGATCCCGGACCTGACCAAAACGCGTCGGATTGCTGAATCGTTATGTCTCGTCCGCGGCCACCACGAACCGTTCCTTGTTGCGGGCGGACGCCTGACTGCTCCGGGTGGTGAAGAAGACTCCCAGAATCACCGCCATGGCGCCAAGGACCTGCATCAGGCTGACCGCCTCGTCCAGCAGGACGTATGCGCCGAACATGGTGAACACCGGCACGAAATTCAGGAACACGGACGCTTGGGAAGCGCCGAGCGTGGCCACGGCCCGGTTGTAGAGGAGCAGGGCAATCACCGAGGGGAAAATGCCCAGGTACAACAGGCCCGACCACTGCCCGCCGCTGATCGGGGGAATGCCCACGATCGTCCATTCGCCGATCACCAGCGGTAACAGGCACAGGACGGACAGGCCGGTCATGACCAGCACCGCGCCGTGGGCGGGGAACAGGTGCAGGTACCGCTTCACGGCCATTGAGTAGACCGCCCAAAAGACCGTGCCGACCGCCATGAGCGCGTCGCCGATGTTCCAGGACATCTCCGCAAGGCGCAGCAGCTGGCCGTTGGTCACCACCCACAACGCTCCGCAGAGTGAGAGCAGAATGCCGAGCCACTGCAGCGGCCGGAGCCGTTCGCGCAACAGCCAGAAACTCAGCAGCACCGTGACGGCCGGAATGGACGCCTCCAGTACTGACACGTTGGTGGCCGAGGTGAACTGCAGCGCCGAGTAGATCAGGGTGTTGAACCCCGCGATGCCGGTAACGGTCATCAGCAGGAGTGGTTTCCAATGCCGCACAAACAGGTGCCGGGAACGCCAGGCACTGCGGTAGCCGATGGGAAGGAGCACCAAGAACGCGACTGCAATGCGGCCGAAGGCGATGGTTAGCGGCGGCAGGTCACTCAGCGCTTTGCCCGTGAGAATGTTGCCGGCGTAGAAGACGACCACAAGCATCAGCAGGAGATAGGCGCGCATGCTCCTCCTCCTGCTTGGCCTGGCGGGTTTCCGACAAACACTAGCGCCAATGGTGGCGCCGGGCACCCGTGGCCTGCCTTTGATCCGGAGCGTGGTGCGGATTACGGCGGGACAATGATGCGCGGGCCGCCCGACTTGGGTTAAATTAAGTCAAGCAGAACGGGGAAAGGGAAAGCGCCATGCCGGGCGAAAATCAAGATGCTTCCAAATTGACGGTGGAGGAATTTCTCCACGACGCGGCCGTCGACAACACTGACATCGAGGTTTTCCTCCATGCTTTGTTGCGCCTGGCAGTCCACAACCTTTCGCACCCGGACGAGGAACTTCTCTGCGGCATCACGCTGCTGCGCCACAAGAAGGCGGCCACAGTGGCCAGCAGCAGCGACCGTGCCCAGCGCGTGGACGAAATCCAGTATGACTACGACGACGGTCCCTGCCTGAGGGCGGCACGGGAGGGGGACCTGGTGCACGTGGCTGACGTGCACGAAGACGCCCGGTGGCCGGAGTACCGGCCGCGCGTCATCGAGGAGGGCATCCGATCCATCCTGGGCGTCCCGATTCCCATCGACTCCGGCGACTCCGCAGCCCTCAACCTGTACTCGAATGAATCCCACCGGTTCGACGAGGAAGCTATCGAGTCAGCCCAACAATACGCCCGCCAAGCTTCCAGAGCGCTGTCCCTGGCGATCCGCTTGGCCCGCCACCGCGACGCTGAAGCAAACCTCGAGGCGGCGCTGGATTCTAGGACAACGGTCGCCCTGGCCATTGGCATCATCATGGGGCAGAACCGGTGCAGCCAGGACGAAGCGTTCGACCTGCTCAGGTCCGCCTCCAGCAGCCGCAATATGAAGCTGCGGGACTTGGCGGCAGACCTAGTAACCTCTGCCGACCCATCTACCGAGGGTGCCCATTTCGACCGTTAAACAGCACTGCCGGGACGCTCGCATTGACACAGGGGAGTGGTGCTGTAGCGTGGAACGTGGCTAAGCAGTTGGCCATAGAACACTCGTCTGGAAAGAAACGTTCATGAAGAACCAACTGCACATCAAGGCCAATCCGCTTTCTCCCCAATGCCTCGACCTGCGCCTCGGTCAACGCATGTCGGAGGTGGCGACATGAGCACAGCATTCGCCGAGTCCGGCCACGCCGTTGCCGACCAATCCACTTCCGGCCAGGGAAGCTTCCCGCCCAGCTTGTCCGACTTACCCGTAGACGAGCTTCTGGCGCTCAGCAGCCGGTATTTCCGACAGTTGGACCGCAAGCATCCGGTCCGTGACGCGCTGGTCCAGTACTATGCCATCGCCCGCGAGCTTGAAACCCGCGAAGCCGCCAGCTAACGGCGCATAGTGCTGACGGTACCGGAGGACTAGGCGCTCCCCCCTACGCCTAGTCCTCCACCCAGGCCGGCCTGAACAGCAGGTTCAACCGCTCGGCCGCGTCGCGCACGCTGCGTGCTTCAGTCCGCCCATCCTCGCCAGCAGTACGGCGATCGCCTTGCTGGCGTCCACTCCGCGCAGCGCCCGCCGACTCAGTACAGGAAGATCGGCAGCCAATCGGGGTTGTGCGCGTGGACCAGCGCAAGGAACAACACGAAGTCGAAGATCAGGTGCACCGACACCACATAGGTGAACGACTTCGTCAGCTTGAAGGTGTAGCCCTGCAGCAGCGCGAACGGGAAAGTCAGCAGCGGTCCCCAGGCTTGGTACCCGATCTCCCACAGGAACGACGAGAACACCACTGCCTGCAGTATGTTGGCCAGCCAATCGGGAAAGTGCCGACGCAGCAGCGTGAACGTGGTGCAGATAAAGAACAATTCGTCCCAGATGCCAACAGCATTCACGCCGAGAAAGAGCCGCCAGAAAATTGTCGGGTCGGAGGCGTCCGGCCAGTTTTGGTAGACCCCCGTGCTGATCAAGTAGACCGGCAGAATGAAGTAACCCAGCGCGACGACGCCGATAAGGTACAGTTTCGCTGTCAACGGCCACTTGCGCCCTGTGTTGACTGGAAATTTGATGATGTTCTCGCGGTAGACGTACTTCGACACCAGCCAAGGCACCAGCACGGCCAAGGTGAGGGCACCGCCCATGAGGGCCATGTGCGAGATACTCAGATCGGCGTTCAGCGGGACCAGGCTGACGATGATTATTCCGGCCGCGATCAGCGCCAGGTCCCGCAATAACTGAGCGTCGACGATAGCGGCAGTGCCCAGGCTAAGAGCGAGCACGCTGTAGCCAGCGGGGTCATTTTCCATACCAAAAAGCAGTATTCCGGACGCCGAGAGCAGTACCGCCGGCACCAGTTTCCAACTGAGCGCAGTGCGGGGTGGTTCGGTCGAGATGGTTGTCACACAACCAGCATCTCAGCGCAATCCTCGGGCGGGAAACCGTCCAGAGCTCGGCGGGGTTCTAGACCGACGCCGAGAAGCCGCCGGCAAGCCCTCCGCCGCACTCATCACCGCAGCTGCTTTTATTTTCCGAACGAATTGTCCGACCCAGCCGATAGTTTCTGTCGCATGCCCGGAAAACCGCACCGCACGGGCTGAAGAGAAACGCAAAAACTATTATGTTGGGGAAAGTCCATGGCGATTAATCCGAATACATCCGTAATGCCTCCCTTCCCGGGAGCGCCTGCACCGCAGGAGAACCTCAATGCCGGCAAGGGCCTGGCGATCACGGCGCTGGTGCTGGCGATCGTCTCGTTGCTGCTTTGCTGGGTTCCGTTCGTCAACAACCTCGTCTTCGGGCTGGGGTTCATTGCCCTGGGCTTCGCCATCGCGGCCACGGTCATTACCGTCAAGCGGAAGTCCAGATCCAAGGGCATGTCGATCGCGGCGCTCATTATTTCCGTCGTCTCGATCATCGGCGTGATCGTCTCGCAGATTTTCTACGCTTCAATCATCGACAGCGTTGCAAATTCCATTGAGGACGCCGCGGACGGCGTCGTTGCGGTCGACGACGGCGAGCAGGCCGAGGTGGCCGAGGCCACTACCTTGGCGCTGGGCGAGGGCGCTGCCATCGGCGACGAGTACAACGTCACGGTCAAGGCTGTGAACCTTGACGCGACCAAAGACATTCTGGCGGTGAACCAGTTTAACCAGGACCCGGAAGGACAGTACGTCCTCATTGATTTGGTGACCGAGTACGTCGGATCAGAGGAAGGCGATCCGTGGATCGACCTGTCGGTCAAGCTGGTCGGCGGCGATGCCCGCCAGTACGGCTCCAGCACTTGCATGGCCTCGCTCGAGAAAGAGGCGTTGACTGTGCCCACCCTCGAGAATGGTGGCGTCGGTGAGTACCAGCTGTGCCTGGACGTGCCGGCCGAAGCCGTCAAGGATGCGAAGCTGTTCGTGGAGCCCACCATCTCCTTCGACAACGACTCACGCGTCTACTGGGCCGTAAAGTAACTGCTTGGCCCACTCAGTCGGAACGCCGGTCCCGGTTAGCGCGGGACCGGCGTTCGGCATTGTCGGTGGAACCGCGAGGCGCTGCGAGAGAGTGAGCGCTCGCTAGTCCTCGACAAATCGTCTTCCCGGGACCGAAATGGTTCTAAGACGCCGGTGCAACGGCGGATGCCCTGCACGTTTGGACGCGGCTCAGCGTCGTCGGGCGATCACCACGGCGTCCTCCAGCAGGCCGCGTTCACCGTCCGGGCCCGTCGCCTCGCGGCTCCTGACTTCGGCGCAGCGGATCTCCCAGAGGGCGTCCTGCAGGTTCAGTGCGGCGAGCTCCTCGTCCGGCGTCGGGAAGAGGTGCCGGTGGCCGCCCGCGTGCCCGGCCCACGGGGGAGCAGCGGCGTGGGAGACCACCAGCAGGGTTCCGCCCGGCGCCACGGCCGACGCCGCCCGCTGCAGGATGTCCGCGCGGGGAAGGTGGATGGGGGAGGCCAGGAAGCATGCCGAGACCAGGTCGAATTCGCCGGCGGGGAAGTCCTCCGCCAGATCCACCTGCTGCCAGCTGACCTGTTCTTCGTCCAGGCCGCGGGACTCGGACAGCTCGCGGGCACGTTTTAAGGCGGTGGACGAAACGTCCACGCCGGTGACCCGCCAGCCGCACTCGGCCAACCACACCGAGTCGCCGCCCTCGCCGCAGCCCAGGTCCAGGGCGCGTCCCGGCGAGAGTTCGGGTGCCGTGTCCGCCAGGACCTGGTTGGCCGCTTTGCTCCAGATGCGCGGGCGCTCGCCGTAGCGGGCGTCCCAAAACGCGCGGGCGTCTGCCGCGTGGACGGGGGAGAAGTGACCGGTCATGATGCCTTCTTTTCTTCCGCCGCGGCGGAGGTTGGTACCGGTGACGCTGCGGCGGCGGCCGCGGCCAGGGTGAAGTCCTCGGTCACCAGATCTGCGTTGATCATCCCGCCGGCCATGGCGCCGGCGCCGATGCTGATCGGCACATTGGCTGCCGGTGCCGTGATATTTCCCACCGCCCAGATCCTAGGATGGCTGGTGCAGCCGGTTGGGTCGACCTTGAGGAAGCTGCCGAAGACCGAGTCCTCGCGCTCCAGTTCCAGTGCGGAGAGGTAGCCGTCCTGCGGGATCAGCGCGGCGGCGGTGAAGACCGCTTCCACGTCCACCACCTCCCCGCCCTCGACGCGGACTCCGGTCAGCACATCGTCGTTGACCACCAGCTCCGTCACCGGTCTCGGGTCGCTGATCACGTTCCGCGCCGCGAGCTGGGCGGAAATTGCGCTGTCCACCGGTCCGGCCAACGCGGTAAAGAAAACCAGGTCATCGCTCCACTGGCGGATCAGCTGCGCCTGGTGGATCCCCATCGGGGAGGTGGCCAGCACGGCCAGCCGCTTACCGCGGACCTCCCACCCGTGGCAGTACGGGCAGTGCAGCACATCCCGGCCCCAGCGCTGCGCCAGTCCGGGGATCTCCGGCAGATCGTCCCGCACACCTGATGCGGCGATCAGACGGCGGGCGGCGAGCCGGCCGCCGTCGTCCGTCTCCACCTCGAGTCCCGTCGCCGTCTCCACCACCCGCTTCACGACGGCGGTGCGCACCTCGACGCCGTAGCCCGCCACTTCCTGGCGGCCGCGGCTAAGAAATTCCAGCGGGTCGGCGCCCTCGTTGCCCAGCACCCCGTGCATGTGGCTGGCGAAGCGGTTGCGCGGGCTGCCGCCGTCCAGCACCAGGACCCGGCGCAGCGCCCGGCCTAGCATGAGGGCCGCGCTCAGCCCGGCCGCGCCGCCGCCGACGATAATGACATCCCATTCGTTGTTTTCCATGTTTCAAGGGTGTCCGAGTGGCTGCTAGTATTGCAACTATCTTTGCAGAAACAGCAAGTTGGACAGGGTGGACACATGAAGGACTCGGTGCTGGAACAGATCGGTCCGCGGCTGCGTGCCGCCCGAATTAAGCAAGACCGCACGCTGGAGGACCTGGCAACCCGCACCGGGATGTCCGTGTCCACGCTCTCGCGGCTGGAAAGCGGTAAGCGGCAGGCCAGCCTGGAGATCCTGCTGCCGCTCACCCGCGAATTGCGCATCACCATCGATGACCTGATTCCGGCAGAAGTGCCGGACCCGCGGATCAAGCCCACACAGTCCATGCGCCACGGCGTGCAGATTGTCCGCCTGTCCCCGCCCGGTTCGCCGACCCGCACGTTCAAGATGACCTACCCCGCGCGAAAAACCATGCCCGCCCAGCGGACGCACGACGGCTACGACTGGCTCTACGTTTTGTCCGGGCGGCTGCGGCTGATGCTGGGGGAGAAGGATCTGGTGCTGGAACCCGGCGAGGCCGCCGAATTCGACACCCGGGTGCCGCACAGCATGGGATCCGCCGACGGCAAACGCGTCGAAATCCTCAGCATTTTCGGTCCCGACGGCGAGCAGATGCATACTTACACACACGGCACAGAGGGGCAGGAATAATGGCTGAAACCTACGTCAAGATCTGCGGACTGCGGACCCCCGAAACGGTCGCGGCCGCCGTTGACGCCGGCGCAGACGCCATCGGCTTCGTCTTCGCGCCGGGTGGCCCGCGCACCGTCACTGCCGCGGCGGCCCGTGCGCTCGGCGAAGCCGTGCCGGCGGATGTCGAAACCGTCGGCGTGTTCCGCAACCAGCCCATCGGCGAGGTTATCGCCACCGCCCGTGCCGCGGCGGTGACCACCGTCCAGCTGCACGGTGACGAAACGCGCGGCGACGTCCGGCTGCTCGAGGACGCCGGGTTCCGCACGCTGCGCGCCTTCTCCGCCGACGCTTACAACACGCTTCCGGCGGATGACAAGGCGGACTGGGAAGCCGGGCGGATCCTGCTCGACGCAGTTGAGCCCGGTGCTGGGGTAACCTTCGACGCGAGCGCCATCCAGGCTCAACCGCCGCGCGGATTCTGGCTGCTGGCCGGAGGGCTGACCCCGTCGAACGTCGGCACGCTGATTGCCACGCTCCGGCCGCACGGCGTGGATGTTTCCAGCGGCGTTGAATCCAGCCGCGGTGTCAAGGACATCGGGCTGATCCGCGCTTTCGTGCACGCCGCCAAAATGCAGTGAGCCTCCGGCCCGTGCCTCAGCGCCGGGTCGACGTCCATCCCCTCATCCGGAGCATCTGTCCGGCGGCACGTCCACCGGGGCGCTTCTCGAATCGTCGAACAGCTCTTAGGTGAAGCCCCACAGACGGCCCCCAGCGGGTGCATCACCTGATGCGTGAGGTCCACCGAGAACCCGCCGGCCTGAAGCCTCCCGATCACTGAGCCCAGGTAGTCAAGGACTACCGGCGCCTTGCTGGCCCGCGACCCCAGCACCTGGTGGACCCACGGACGGTGCACTACGCCCCAGTTCCAGGGCCAATTTGCGCCTGCTGAGCGATTCGACGCCGGCTTTATCGGCGAGCACGACGGCGGCGCTCAGCACCCGCTCTCTGTTCAGCGGCGCCCGGCGCGCCCTCTTCCGCCTCTCGGACGATCCGAACCACCTCCACCGAGGACTGGCACCCTCTTGACAAGTGTACGTCGTACACCTATTTTGGGAATCACCAAGGTGTACGTCGTACACCTCACGACTCAAGGATCAAGTCATGATCACAGAAACCATCGGCGCGGCCACGGCCGGCAAGCGCGCTCGGACCGGCTGGCTGGTGCCCGCCGGCTTGATTTTCATCAGCATCATCCCGGTGATCTTCGGATCGCTCCGGCTGGCCGAGCTGGCGAGCGGCGCCGCGGTCACCCCGGCCAACGAGCGCTTCTTCGACTCGCCGGTCCCGGTGCTGATCCACATCCCCGCCGTGATTATCTACAGCCTGGTCGGGGCCTTCCAGTTCGTTCCCTCGCTCCGGCGCGGCAATCGCGGCAGCCGCAGTTGGCACCGGATTGCCGGCGTCATCCTCATCCCGGCCGGGCTGCTCTCGGCTCTTTCCGGACTGTGGATGGCGGTCTTCTACGATCTCCCGCCGGACGACGGCGTCATCCTGCTGGTCCTGCGGTTGGTCTTCGGCACGGCCATGGCGGCGAGCATCGTGCTGGGCGTCCTCGCGATCAAGCGCCGGGACTTCGTCAGCCATGGCGCCTGGATGGCCCGCGGCTACGCTATCGGCATCGCCGCCGGAACCCAGGCTTTGGTGTCCATCCCGTGGATGCTCTTGGTCGGCCCGACCAACGAACTGAGCCGGGCGGTGCTTCTCGGCGCGGCCTGGCTGCTCAACCTGGCCGTCGCCGAATACTTCATCCGCCGGCGCGTCCACCGGTCCACCCACTCGCGGCCTGTCCGGCAAGTCCACAGCACTCGCGGCCGGAGCTTCCCAATGAGGGCCGCGGTCTACCGGAAGTTCGGCCCACCCGAAGTGGTCAGCGTGGTCGAGGTCCCGAAGCCCTCGCACGGTCCACGGGATGTGCTCGTCAAAGTCCACGCGAGCACGGTGAGCGCCGCCGACTACCGTTCCCGGGGCCGCGACGTTCCCAAGGGGCTCGGACTGCTGGCAGCCAAAGGCCTCGGTCTCTTCCGGCCACGCAACAAAGTCCTCGGCATGGACATTGCGGGGGTCGTGGAGGATGTCGGCTCTGACGTGACAAAGTTTCAACCCGGTGATGAGGTGGTCGGGATGCTGGGCGCCAAGTTCGGCGGCCATGCCGAGTATGCGTGCCTGCCCGCGGACGGCCTGATCACCGTCAAACCCCGCAACCTGGGCTTCGAAGAAGCCGTAACCCTGGTCTTCGGCGGACTCACCGCGCGGAGCTTCCTCAACCGGGCCGACATTAGTCCGGGGGACACCGTCCTCATCAACGGAGCTTCCGGTGCTGTCGGAACTGCTGCCGTACAGCTCGCCAAACAACTCGGCGCTCACGTCACCGGCGTCAGTAGCGCAGCCAATTCCGAGCTCGTCGCCTCGCTCGGCGCAGACCGGGTCATCGACTACAACCAGATCGACTTCACCGCTGAGGGCAAAACGTACGACGTCATCATGGACTGTGTCGGCAACGCTCCCTTCGAACGCGTCGAACTATCCCTTAACCCAGGCGGATGCCTATTGCTGGTCATCGCCGACCTCAAAGCAATACTGAAGTCATCGAGCCGCACCCGGAAAAGCGGGAAACAAGTCGTCGTCACCAGCAAACCCTCCGTCGACGACCTCAGGTACCTCGTCTACCTCGCAGAATCCGGCCAGTACCGCCCAGTTGTCGACAGAACCTACAACCTCGACGACATCGCCCAAGCCCACCGATTCGCGGACACCGGCCGCAAAGCCGGCAACGTCGTCCTGCGAATTCCCCTGATGCAATAGAGAATTCACCCCTAAAAGGTGATCCTGCCGCGCTGAGCTGGCCGTAATAATCGGCACGTCCGTCGCCTGCAGCCAACGTAAGTCCTGGGAAAGGACGACCGTTGCCGGGCGATGGGCTATTGGCAACGTGGAAATGCCTGGTTTCACATTCAAACTGTGAAATCCTGGCCGTATAAGGGCGGTTAGCGAATAGGGAGTCGCATGAGCTTTGGTGTGGTAGCTGCTTCGGCATGGGCAGGAATTTCGAGCAGTCATGCGTGATGAAGTTGTGCAAGCGGACGGTCAGGACATTGAGCGACGTGTTCGCCTCGAGGCGATGCAGTGGCTGGCCGCGAGAACTAACGATGGTTCAGAATGGCTAACTCGCGAAGAAATATTGGATTTCAGATTCGACGGGGAGAGGTTCCGGCTCCAACCAACGCAAAACGGAATCCACAAACCTAAGGCCTTCCAAGCCGCCCTTTCGATTCAGACGGTTTATCGGCGTCCTGGTCAGAAGCGGCCGTACGAAGACGCCATGGGGGCCGATGGCGTACTGAGGTATAAGTGGCAGGGTACTGACTCACTCTTGGGATAACAGGTCGCTTCGTGTGGCTATGGAGAACAAGTTGCCCCTCCTGTGGTTCGTAGGTGTCGGTTTAGGTCCGGCCGTTTTCCAGGTCGTCTATCCCATCTATGTGCTGTGGGAAGAACCGAAGTTGCATCAGTTCGCGATTGCTCCCAATGTCGAGAATGCAGTCGTCAATGAGGAAAGCGTTATGGAGGAGGCCATCCGTCGATATGTCCGCGTGGAGACGAAGCGGCGCCTGCACCAACCAGTGTTCCGGTCGACCGTCCTACATGCCTATGAAACTCGTTGCGCCGTGTGCAATCTCGGGCACGGTGTTCTCCTCGATGCGGCACATATTGTGCCCGACTCCGACGAGCGTGGAGTCGCCTCGGTAGTCAACGGCCTTGCTCTTTGCAAGATTCACCATGCCGCTTTTGATGCTCATATTTTGGGAATTAGTCCAGACCTGACGGTTCATATTCGTCCGGATCTGCTGTCGGAAATTGATGGCCCGATGCTTCAACATGGGCTGAAGGAACGGCATGGGCAGAAGCTCATGAAAGTGCCAAAGCGATTGGCGGAACGTCCCCGGCGTGATTTGCTGGAGATTTCCTTCCACAAGTTTTTGGCAGCCTGAGTTCATGCTCCTTCTCGCCTGCAGGATTGCGACGGTCTAGGCCCCAATCGGGTGAAGTGTTCCGTCGGCGGCTTTAGGCCAGGCCCAGGCGAGTACGACTTCTCAGAGCACACGGGCCGGTGATAGACGAATCACAGTTCGAATGACGTTGGTGTCGCGCTGTTGCAAATACGCACGTCGTGCCATCAGGTGCGGGTCCAACAGGGCCAGGGTTGGAGTGCGCCGGCCGTTCAAAAAGGCCGGTGGCGGATCTGCAGGCGGACGGCTCTCAGACCTCGACAAACGAACTTATTTAGACCATCATGTATCTAAACTTTCTGATGATCAGTTGGGTTGTGGTTTTGGGCGAAGGTGAAGAGCCGATACGGCCGGAAATGCACGCCGCGTCAGTGATGATGCGGAGGGTGCTGGTGCTCAACGACATGGTCGAGTACCAGATGCGTCGCGTGATGGGAACGAACGAGACCGACTTCCAGGCGATGCAGCATCTGATGGCGAAGGGGCCCATGACGCCGTCGCAACTGGCGGATGCCCTGCACATCACCACGGCTGCGGCCACCACGGTGGTGGACCGTTTGGTGCGGGCGGACCACGCGCGCCGGGTGCCGCATCCGTTGGATCGCCGGAGCACCATGGTGGAGCCGACAGCCCATGCGGCCGACTTCGCGATGGCCAAACTAATGCCGATGATCCAGCAGACGGACCAGCTGGTCCGGGACATGCAGCCCGACCAGCAGGAGGCGGTGGTCGCCTACCTGGGCGGGGTCATCCAGGCGATGGAGCAGCACATTGTAGAACTGGCGGGGGAACAACCCGTCGTCTCCCAACTGACCGGGAAGGGCCCGACATGACCGTCAACGCCACCACGTGGAAGCCTGCCCCGCCGTCGTCGAACAATGGAAGCTGGACACGGTTCAGCTCGCTGGTCGAGGCGGAACTGCTGGACTTTGTGGACAGAAACCGCGCCCAGGCCGGCACGATCTCGCGGTCCTTCCCGCTGATGTGGGACCACATTGGGTCTGCGCTGATCGGCGGAAAGCGGCTGCGCCCCAGGATGGTGCATCTGGCCTACACCGCCTTTGATGCCGGGGAATTCGGACGCTGCGCCAAGATGGCGGCTGCGTTCGAGCTCCTCCACACCGCCTTGGTGGTTCACGACGATGCGATCGACCGCGACTTCGTCCGACGCGGGCAGCCCACTATCGGCGCCCACTACCGGGACCACGCCTCCGACCAAGGTCTGTCCACGGCGGATGCCGAGCACTTCGGACATTCGGCGTCGATCATCGCCGGCGACCTGCTGCTCGCCGGGGCGCTGCGGCTGGCCGGCCGGGCCGCCGCCGGCCTGCCGCAGGCCGAGGCATTGACCGACACCGTGCACGACGCCGTCTTCGCGTCCGCGGCCGGCGAACTGGAGGACGTGCTGTTGTCCGCCTCCACCCACCGGCCCGACCTGCAGGACGTTCTCGACATGGAGAGCCTGAAGACCGCCGGCTACTCCTTTGAGGCCCCGCTGAAGGCGGGGGCCTTGCTGGCTGGAGTCGATCCGGGCCAGGCCGAGGCGCTGGCAGCGATCGGCCGCCGCATCGGCGTCGCCTATCAAATCGTGGACGACGTGCTGGGAACTTTCGGCGAGCCCGGCACCACGGGCAAGTCGGCCGAGTCCGATCTGCGCGAGGGCAAGCGCACCGTGCTGACCGCCTTTGCCGCGGAGGCCGACGGGTTCGATGACCTGTTGGCCGCCTTCCGCAGGGGAGAAGCGGAAGCAGACCAGGTGCGGTCCGCGCTGATGGACTGCGGCGCCGATGCCCGCGCCCAGGACCTTGCCCGCAGCCTGGTGGATGACGCAATGCAGGAATCCCGCAAGCTACCGCTGCACTCCGCTGCCCGGGCCGACCTCGAAGCGGTCTGTCTGCACGTGCTGACCAGGGGGAACTAGAGCCATGGAACTGAACCCGTTGCTCCGCTATACCGACGCTGCAGGCCGCAGCGCCGGTGTGGTGATTTCCGCCTATTCCACCTCCTTCGGCCTGGCCTGCAGGCTGCTGGGCCCGGAAGGGCGCCGGGATATCGCCAACATCTATGCCTTAGTGCGGGTGGCCGACGAGGCGGTGGACGGCGCCGCTGCCGCGGCCGGCCTGGACGCCGTGGCCGTCCGGGACCAGTTGGACCGGCTGGAGCGGGAAACCGAAACCGCCATGCTCTCCGGTTACAGCACCAACATGGTGGTGCACGCGTTCGCTGGAACCGCCCGCCGGAGCGGCATCGGCACGGACCTGACCCGTCCGTTCTTCGCCTCCATGCGCGCCGACATCACGGTGGCCGAACATACCGACGATTCGCTGGAGGAGTACATCTACGGCTCTGCCGAGGTGGTGGGACTGATGTGCTTGCGGGTGTTCCAGTCGATGCCTGGGGCGGTTCCCGGCCACGACGAGGAGCTCGCCGCCGCCGCCCGCCGGCTGGGGGCGGCGTTCCAGAAGGTGAACTTCCTGCGCGACCTGGCGGCGGACAACGTGGAACTGGGCCGCAGCTATTTCCCGCGGGCGGACGCCGGCAGCTTCGACGAGGCGCTGAAGCTGAAGCTGGTGGCCGAGATCCGCGAGGATCTGGACGCGGCCCGGCAGGGCATTCCACTGCTCCCACCAGGTGCCTGCAGCGCCGTGGAACTGGCCCATGGCTTGTTCAACGCGCTGCTGAACCGCCTGGAGCGGATTCCCGCGGACGAGTTGCTGTCCCGCCGGGTCCGGGTGGGCACGCCGCAGAAGGCAGCGATCGCGTTGCGGGTCCTGGCCCGGCAGCGGCTGCGCGGAAGGAGCGCCGCCTGATGAGCCTGACCTCTTTCAAGCACCGGCTGGCCGCGCGCCGGGTGAAGATGGGGCCGGCCGCGCAGTCCCGCGGCTCCGTTGACAAGCCGGTGGTGGTGATCGGCGGCGGCATTTCCGGATTGGCGACGGCCGGATTGCTGGCCAAGGCCGGACACCGGGTCACCCTGCTGGAGCAGCGCTCCGGGCTGGGCGGCCGCTCCGGGCGGCACGAGCGCGACGGCTTCCGCTTCGACACCGGCCCGTCCTGGTATCTGATGCCGGAGGTGGTCGACCACTGGTTCAGGCTGATGGGCACCAGCGCTGCCGAGCAGCTGGACCTGGTGAGGCTGGACCCGGCCTACCGGACCTGGTTCGAGGGGCATCCGGAGGTGGCCGAAGTCCGCTCTGGCCGGGAGCACGCCGTAAGGCTGTTCGAACAGCTGCAGCCGGGCTCGGGGTCGCCGCTGCGCCGCTATCTGGACGAGGCCGCGGAGACCTACCGGCTGGCCAAGGACCACTTCCTGTACGACGACTTCGCCAGCTTCCGCGGGCTGGCGCACCCGCGGGTGTTGCGGCGGGCGCCGCGGCTGGCCAAGCTGCTGGGCTGGAGCTTGGACCGCTACGTCCGCGAGCGGTTCGCCGAGCCGCGGCAGCAGCAGGTGCTGGGCTATCCGGCGGTGTTCCTGGGCACCAGCCCGTTCCGCGCCCCGGCGATGTACCACCTGATGAGCCACCTGGACCTGGACGACGGCGTGTACTACCCGATGGGCGGATTCGCCGCACTGGTCGACGCGATGGAACGGCTGGCCCGAGAGGCCGGGGTGCGGATCGAAACCCGGGCCACTGTCCGCCGGATCATCACCGGGCCGGCCGGCGACAAGGCCCGTTGCGAGGCGGTGGTGTGGACCGATGCCGAGGGAGCCCAGCAGCGGACGCCGGCGCGCACGGTCGTCGCCGCCGCGGACCTGCACCACGTGGAGACCGAATTGCTGCCGGCGCAGCTGCGCAGCCACCCGGAGCCGGTGTGGCGGCGCCGCGACCCGGGGCCCAGCGCGGTGCTGGTCTGCCTGGGCGTGCGCGGCAAGCTGCCGGAGCTGGCGCACCACAACCTGCTGTTCACCCGGGACTGGAAGGACAACTTCGGCCGGATCCAGGCCGGCCGCGTGCTGGCGCAGGAAACCTCCATTTATGTGTGCAAGCCCAGCGCTACCGACGACGGCGTGGCACCGGCGGGGGACGAGAACCTGTTCATCCTGGTGCCCACGCCGGCGGCACCGGCCTGGGGATCCGGCGGCGACGACGGCGAAGGCTCGGCCATCGTCGAGTCCGTGGCCGACGCAGCCATCGACCAGCTGGCTGCCTGGGCCGGCATCGAGAACCTGCGCGGCCGGATTGAGGTCCGCCGCACCTTCGGGCCCGCGGACTTTGTGGACGGGTTCAACGCCTGGCGCGGCAGCGCACTGGGCGCCGCGCACACGCTTCGGCAAAGCGCGTTCCTGCGGCCGGGCAACCGCAGCGGCAAGGTGGAGGGGCTGCACTACGCGGGCAGCTCGGTGCGGCCGGGCATCGGCGTGCCGATGTGCCTGATCAGCGCCGAACTGGTGCTCAAGGCGGTGCAGGGGATTAAGGCGCCCGGTGCGCTGCCGGAGCCGGGCAGCTGCGCTGAGGATGGCAGTGCGGTGGCGCAAGCGCTGACCTACGACGCCGCGCCGGCCGCCGAGGCCGCGCTGGCCGGCGACGCGACGCAGCACAAGCAGCCGACCGCCGACACCGCGGGGAGCAGCGCATGATCTACCTTGCGATGCTGGTGGCGCTGCTGGGCTGCATGGCCCTGCTGGACGCCCGCTACAAACTGTTCTTCTTCGCCCGGCCGCTGGCGGCAACCATCACGATGGCCGCCGGGCTGGCGTACTTCCTGGCCTGGGACGTCTGGGCGATCTCGCTGGGCATCTTCCTGCACCGGGAGTCGCCGCTGATGACCGGCATCATGCTGGGCCCGCAGCTGCCGCTGGAGGAAGCCTTCTTTCTGGCCTTCCTCTGCTACCAGACCATGATCCTGTTCACCGGGCTGCTGGCATGGGGCCGGCACCGCCGCACCTCCCGCACGGACACGCAACAACTGTTGGAGCACGACGGCGGCCCGCGGGCAGGAGGTGCGGCATGAGTTTCCTGGAGCTGAACTGGATCTTCCTGGGCCTGGCGCTCGCCGCCGTGGTGGCGGCGGTGCTGGCCCGGCGGGTGCCCCGCGGAGCCGCGGCGGCGGCCGGCCTGACCATCGCCGCGTTGTGGGTGCTGACCGCGGTGTTCGACAACGTGATGATTGCCTCCGGACTGTTCGACTACGGCGGCCATGCGCTGGCCGGGCTGCGGATCGGACTGGCCCCGATCGAGGACTTCGCGTACCCGCTGGGCGCCGCGCTGTTGTTGCCCGCGGTCTGGCTGCTGCTCACCGGCGGCCCCCGCCGTCGTCGTTCTGACAAAGCTGGCAGGGGAGGGGAGCGCCGGTGATCCGCGAACTGGTGATCACGTCCCGGCCGGTGTCCTGGGTCAACACCGCCTACCCGTTCGCCGTCGCGTACCTGCTGGCCGCCGGCCGGATCGACTGGCTGCTGGTGGTGGGCACCATCTTCTTCCTGGTCCCGTACAACCTGGCCATGTATGGCATCAACGACGTGTTCGACTACGAATCCGACCTGCTCAACCCGCGCAAGGGCGGTGCCGAGGGCGCCGTGGTGGACCGCGCCCGGCACCGCGCCATCCTGCAGGCCTGCGCCATCGCCACCGTGCCGTTCGTGGTGGTGCTGGCCGTGGTGGGCAGCGTGGCGTCCAACCTGGTGCTGCTTCTCTCGCTGGCCGCGGTGTACGCGTACAGTGCGCCGGGGCTGCGCTTCAAGGAGCGGCCGTTCCTGGACTCGCTGACCTCGAGCACGCACTTTGTGTCGCCGGCGGTCTATGCGCTGGTGCTGGCCGGCGCGCAGTTCACGCCGGAACTGTGGGCGCTGCTGGCCGCCTACTTCCTCTGGGGCATGGCCAGCCATGCGTTCGGTGCGGTGCAGGACGTGGTCCCGGACCGCGAGGCCGGGCTGGGCTCGATCGCCACCGTCCTGGGCGCACGCCGCACGGTGCTGGCCTCCGCCGCTGCCTATGCCGCGGCGGGGCTGCTGATGCTGGCCACCGAGTGGCCCGGCCCGCTGGCGGCGCTGCTGGTGCTGCCGTATCTGGTCAACGTGCTGCGCTTCGCCCGGATTGACGACGCCGGATCGGCCGCAGCGAACGCGGGCTGGAAGCGCTTCCTCTGGCTGAACTATGTGGTGGGATTCCTGGTCACGATGCTGCTGATCTGGTACGCGGGGATCCGGTGAGCACGCCGGGCAGCCGGCTCGGTCCGGCGCAGGACCGGTGGTACGCGGCCGACGCCGGCCGGCTGCTCGGTGCGGTGCTGGTCGCTGCTTCCTGGCTGGTGGCGGGCTGGCCGGCGGCCGCCGCCATGTTGCTGGTCTGTGGCGGGCAGTGGCTGTTGCGCTGGTATCTGCTGGGCCGGCCGGTCGACGCCGTGGGCCAGTTGGTGCTGCTGGCGGCGGGCTGGTTCAGTGCGGTGGGGCTCTACCATCAGGTGTCCTGGCTGGATGCGGTGATGCACACGCTGGCCAGCTTGGTGGTGGCGCTGCTGGCGGCGGAGTTGCTGCGGGCGGAACTGCTTACGGCCGGGCGGACTCCGGCAGTTGGCGCGTCAGCCCCCGCTGGCGCGCCGGCACCCTCAGCCGGGTCCGGTAGTCACAGCGGCTGGACCGGCGTCGTGGTGCCGGCGGTGGTGCTGGTCTGTGTAACGGTGACGCTGGGCGTGGTGTGGGAACTGGGGGAGTGGCTGGGCCACACTTACATCACCCCGGAGATCGGCGTGGGCTACGACGACACCATCGGCGATCTGGCCGCCAACTTAATCGGGGCAGTGCTCGGGGCCGCCGTCGCCCTGAGTACCCGGCGCACGCCGCACGGTCCCGCGAACCGGCCAAGCGGCTTGAGGCACCATCACAGCGGGCACCGCCGCGGCACTGGGGTGCCCGCCGGTCTGGCCAGCGGCCATGGCGGTCAACGGTGAACGCGGCGCCGCGAGCTGACGCGACCCGGCCGGGCAGCCGGCCGTCTCTGTCCGTGGTGATTCCGGTGCTGGACGACGCCGCCGCGCTCGCCGAGTGCCTGGCACTGCTGGCACGGCAGGCACGGCCCGCCGATGAGGTGATTGTGGTGGACAATGGCTGCTCGGACGCCTCGGCCCAGGTGGCCCTCGACGCCGGTGCCCGCGTGGTCACCGAACCGCGGCGAGGGATCCCGGCCGCCGCGGCCGCGGGCTACGATGCCGCCGCCGGCGAGGTGCTTGTCCGGTGCGACGCCGATACCCGCCCGCCGGAGGACTGGCTGGCCCGGGTCAGTGCCGCTTTCGCCGACCCTGGCCTTGACGCGCTGACCGGTCCGGGCCGGTTCTACGACCTGCCCCGGCCGGTGGCCTGGCTGGCTTCCGCCGCGTATTCCTCCGGCTACCGTTTCGGCGCCGGTGCTGCGTTGGCGGGCACTCCGGTGTGGGGATCCAATTTCGCCATCCGCCGCACGGCCTGGCAGCGCTGTGCCGCAGGAATCCACCGGCACCACGCCGGAATCCACGACGACCTGGACCTCAGCTTCCAGCTGGCGCCCTGGGCGACAGTCCGGTTTGACCGGCGGCTGAGCGTCGGTGCGGCCGGCCGCATGTTCTCCGACGCCGGGGCCTTTGCCCGGCGCTTCCGCTGGGCCTTGGCCACGCTGAAGCTGAACTGGGCCGTGCAGTCCGCCGGACAGCGCTGGCTGGAACGGGTCACCGGTCGGCGGCCCGCTCTTCGGCGGACTTAGGTTTCTGAAGCCCTATTGCTGTCCGGGCGCGCGGTAGGACGGTGTCTTGCCTGCCGCGGCGTCGAGAACTTCGGGCGTCATCAGTGGCGTCAGGCGCAAATCCACCGCACCGCTGGCATTGATCATCAGGGACAGCGCGGCGGCGCTAGCCTCGTCCGGTATATCGAAGACACCAAGGACGTCGGTCTCCCCGAAGGCGTAGTAGATGCATTCCAGTGAGCCGCCTACCGATTCCAAGGCCCGGATCACAGCGTCCTTTCGCTTGGAACCGCCTTCCTGCATCAGGCCCTTGATTCCCTCGCCCACATACTTTCCCTGAAACAAGTACTTGGTCATGACAGCTTCCTGTTCTGATATTCCAGAACGCGGCCCCGGTCCGGACAGGCCGAACGCCCTGTGGGCAAAGGTTCCGGAGATTTTCCCGACTGGGCTGTGGGCGCGAGTATAGGCCTGCAGCAGAGACCCTGGCAACGTCCCGATGTGCCTCAGGTTCTTTGAGCGCGTAGCCCCGGCCCCGGGGCAGGCTTGCTGATGTGGAAGGCAAGATTCCTATGGCTGCGCCAGTAGCGCCTAGTACACCTCGCCGTCGCCCACGCCTGCCCTCACCAGCCCCACCTCGTAGGCGAGCACCGCGATCTGGACGCGATCGCGGAGGTTGAGCTTCGTCAGCAGTCGCGACACGTAGGACTTGATCGTCGCCTCGCTCAGGAACAGGCGCGCGGCGATCTCGGCGTTCGGCAGCCCGCGGGCGACCAACCTGGCGATCTCGGTTTCGCGTTCGGTCAGCGAGCGCACCGCGGAAGGCAGCTCCGCCTCCGTCGATTGGAGCGCGTGACGGTCGACGAGCCGCTGGATGACCGCGGGGGCGAGCATCGCCTCGCCGGCGGCGACGACGCGGACGCCCTGCACGAGCCCGTCGGGAGAGACGTGTTTCAGGAGGAACCCCGAAGCGCCGGCCAGGATCGAACCATAGACGTATTCGTCGAGGTCGAAGGTGGTCAGCGCCAGCACCTTGGGCGCTTGCGGGAGCGCGACGATGCGTCGCGTGGCCTCGACGCCGTCCATCCTCGGCATCCGGATGTCCATGACCACGACGTCGGGGCGGAGTTCCCGCGTCATGCTGACCGCCTCGACGCCGTCGGCGGCCTCACCCACGACCTCCAGCCCGGCCCGTTCGAGAATGAGCCGGAACCCGGAGCGGACGAGGTCCTGGTCGTCGGCGATCAGGACCCGCAGCGACGGCTGGGCGAGGTCAGGCATGGTGCACCGCCGTCAACGGGAGCAGCGCACTGACCCGGAATCCTTCGCCGGTTCGCCGAGCGGTGAGCTTCCCGCCGTACAGCGTGACGCGCTCCTGCATCCCGATCAGGCCGTGCCCCTGGCCACCACGCGGCGGTCTGCTGCGGCTCCCATTGTCGGTGACGTCGATCTCCACACCGTCGCGATTCGCCCGCACGGCCACGGACACCTGCGTCGCATCCGAATGCTTCCGGACGTTGGTGAGTGACTCTTGGACGATCCGGTAGACGGCGAGGCCCAGCCCCGCCGGAAGATCGTCGAGTTCGCCCTGCGTGTCGAGATCGATGCGCAGTCCGGGCTGCTCGGCGGTTTCGACGAGGCCTGCCAAGCCCTCGATGCCGGGCTGTGGGTCGAGCATCGTCTGCTCGTCGGGGTCCCGCAGCAAGGTGACGACCCGCTGCATCTCCTGGGTCGAAGCCGCCCCCGTCTCTCGTATGGTGCGCAGCGCGCGGCGGACGAAGGCGGGGTCGTCGTCGACGGCTTGCTCCGCAGCGCCCGCCTGCACCACGATGACGCTGACGGAGTGCGCCAGGACATCATGCAGTTCGCGCGCGATCCGGGTGCGTTCCGCAGCCACCGCGGCGGCGGTCTCCATCTGGGACTCGTGCTCGACGGCGCTGAGCCGCAGCGCCGCGCCCACGGCCCGCTCTTCGGAGACCCGCAAGCCCCAGCCCAAGGCGAACGCTAGGGTGCAGACGCTCCAATGGAAGATGAGCTCGTCGATGCCCTGCAGTGTTTCAATGAAGATGTCGCCGAAGAGCAGCACCGCTGCCGCTACTGCGGCGCCGATCCAAGGCACCCGGCCCTGCCCGTGCCTTGCCAACGAGTAGAGGGCGGTCGCGAACGGCACGACCTGCCCGAAGAACAGTGCGTGCATGTCACCGAGCGTCGCGATGCCGAGAACGAGCCATACAACGAACACCAAGATGCTCGCGGCGGGTCGCAGTCTGCGGAGAGCCAGGGCCGCGCCCGCGAGCACAACACCGATCGAGCTGCCGATCGCGGACCCATCGCCGAAGACGGATTCGAACGGCACCCAAAGTTCCGCGAGCCCCAGACTCACGATCAGGATCGCGGCCCCCGCGTCCTGGGCGCCCCACCACATTCGCCGCGTCATGGGCTCATGCTACTGCTGCGGGCGGACACGGGCGTCATCCTCCGGTTGATCGGGTATCGACCAGAGGATGACGGGAGCGGGTCCAGGGGCCGATGGCGGCGGGCACCAAAAGTCGTAGCTTCGAACACACCTCGGCGCGGACCCTCCGCGCAAACAACGGAAGGATCTGACCATGTCCAACAGTGCACGCTTCGACCGCCGCGCTACCATCGCGGCGCTGGTGCTCTATCCCGTCCTCGCCGGTTTGTGGATGATCACCCTCCACCTGCCCGCGGGCTCTACCCTGGTCACTGCCGGAGCGTTGGCGTTCCTGTGTGCCCAGATCTCCCTCGCGGTGTGGGCCATCGGCGCCTGGAAACTGTTGCGCTCACGCACCCCGGTGCTGGGAGGATTCGCCTCTGGGCTGCTGTTCATCAGCGCCTTCGGCCACGCGGTATCGGCGGGCGACATGATGGCCCGGCCCGACGCACTGGTCACCGATCCGCTGCCCGTGGGCCTGACCATCATCGCGCCCGCGACGATGGTGGGGCTCGTGCTGGGCACGATCCTGCTGGCAGTGGCTCTGTTCCGTGCAGGGTTCGGTGCCGGCTGGATCGCCGTCGTGCTGCTCGGCTGGGTCGCGGTGGAATTCTTCCTCGGTGGGCTCGGGGTCTGGGCAACGATCGCCTCTGCCGCGTTGCTGATGGTGGCATGCGTCGGCCTCGCGGTCGTCGTCGGCCGCAGCGACGTGCGGGACTGGACCACCGTCTCGGAGTGGACCGCTGCCGACGAGGCCGCGCCGGCCAGGGTCGGCCGCTGATTGCCTGCGTCAGCGGCCCGACTGGTTGGTGCCGCGCATCGGCGGTGCCGTCAGCAGGTCCTCGCGCCACAGGCGTTTCGCGTAGCCGCCGCGGTTCTCCGCCCGCACACTCGGGTAAGTATTCAGCGAGAAGCTCGCGAGCTCATCGGCGACGGCCAGTGGACTTGATGGGCACGACGATCGGGCCGGATACCAGTTCGTCAAGGAGGCCAGCCTGCTGCCAGGGCACCAGACGGCGCAACGGCGACTCAGAGGATCTGACGATTGGCTGGCACGGGAACTTACTCCGCTGCCGCCTCATCGCGCGTGCTGGCGGCGGCCCGCTTCCTGGCGGACTTGAGTTTCTGCTGTAGCGCGGCGTTGTCCTCCTCGAGGGCCAACACCCTGCCCACGCCGGCCAGGTTCACGCCGTCGTCCACCAGCTCGCCGATGCGGCGGAGCCGGTCCACGTCGTCCCGGCTGTACCGGCGCGTGCCGCCTTCGGTCCGCTCCGGTTCCACCAGTCCGCGCCGCTCATAGAGGCGCAAGGTCTGCTCGCCCACGCCCACCAGGTCGCTGACCACGGAGATGCCGTACACCCCTTGGTCGGCCCGCGGCTGCTTCTTTTCTGCGACCAAAATTCCTCCCACTTCAGACTTGAAAAACATTCTAGTCCGGAGTCATAATATCTGTGCCCGAAGGCATAGATTAGCTGATCGGGCGACAAGAGAATCAGACTGAAGGAGGCTGCTGCAATGTTGATGCGAACTGATCCGTTCCGTGAGCTGGACCGCTTGACCCAGCAGGTCTTCGGAAACCAGGCGCGGCCCGCTGCCATGCCGATGGACGCGTGGCGTGAGGGCGATGAATTCGTCGTCGAGCTGGATCTGCCCGGCGTCGATCCGTCCACCATTGACCTTGACGTGGAACGGAATGTCCTCACGATTGGCGCGGAGCGCAGGTCCAAGATCGACGACGGCAAGGACGTGGTGGCCGCCGAGCGGGCCACGGGGACGTTTAGCCGTCAGCTGGTCCTGGGCGACACACTGGATACGGAGAACGTCACGGCCAGCTACGAGGCCGGCGTTCTGGCCCTGCGGATCCCCATCCGTGAGCAGGCCAAGCCACGCAAGATCGAGATCAGCAGCGGTGACGGCAAGCAGATGATCGACGCCTGATCGATCAGGCCGGGCCGGCGGCTCCGTCCGACCGTGACGGAGCCGCCGGCTGGGCCGCATCTACTGTTTTGCTCCCACTGCGGCTTTTCACCGCGACTCTTCACCGGGCCTCCGCGCTGAGGCGCACCACTTTCACCCCTCTGCGTGGGCGGGAGGGAAGGCGAACGTGAACCAAACCGATCTCTATGCCGTGCTGCAGGTTGCCCCGGACGCCAGCAGCGAAGATATCCGCCGCGCCTACCGAGCGCTGCTGCGCAGCCACCATCCGGACCTGAACCCCCACAGCGGTGGACCGGCAGAACGCGACGCGGAGCATGACGCGGAAACGGGCGCGGAGGAACGGACGACGGCGGCGATCCTGCACGCGTACATGGTGTTGGGCGACGCCGGGCGACGCGCGGACTACGACCGGCACAGCTCCCGGCGCATCACGGCCCGGCAGAACAACGAGCCCGGAGAGTTCGGCGAGCCGGAGGCCGCGGAGCCGGAGGCCTCTGAGCCCGGGAAGCACGGGGCGGCCGAGCGCACCCGACCTTCGGCGCAGCGGCGTCCGCACCCCAGCCCTTCAGTTCCCTCCGGACCCACGGTCTACCTGGGGTTCGACGACCCCATCCCGCCGGACGCAGTCCGACTGGGCGAGCGGCCGCCGTCGTACTCAGGGGACTACCGCCGATGGATTGTTTTTGATCGTTGAAGGAGGATTAATGCCTGCTACCAGTTGGCGCCGCTACGACCATCACCTGTTTCCGGTGTTCCATGAGCGGTTCGAGGAGCGTTGGGGACCCGGAACCGCTCCGTTCCTTGACCCCAGTGTTTTCGAGGAAGGCCAGCCGCGGCCTCGGGCCCAGTGGATCAACGTGGACACCGGAGCGGCCGCGGCAGTGGTCCCGGTCTGGGAAGACGACACCGAACACCGGTCCTTCGCCGTCTTCTACCTGCCGCCGGCCGGCGGGATCTGGGTGCTGCGCCCGGGGTTCACCGAGTACACGGAGAGCGGAGGGGCCGACCAGTTGGCGCTGCGCAACGACTCGTTCAAGAAAGCCGTGGCCCACGCGGAGGAGTTCATCTTCGGCCCGGAAAGCGGCCGACGCTAGCCGGCGTCGCGGACCGGTCGCTGACCGAAGCGCTCGCTGCCAGCGACTCGGCGGTACTCTGGCGGGATGCGACCGCTTCGCTACTCCATCAACGTCACCTTGGACGGGTGCTGCGATCATCGGGCAATCCCCGCGGACGAAGACTTGCATCGTCACCACGCCGGGAACCTCGAGCAGGCCGACGCCCTACTCTTTGGCCGGGTGATCTACGAAATGATGGAGGCAGCGTGGCGGCCGCCGGCGGCGGCCGGAGCGAGGCCGGTCTGGATGGAGCCCTTCGCCCAGACGATCAACGCGGCGAAGAAGTACGTGGTCTCCAGCACCCTGGAGCAGGTCGATTGGAACGCAGAACTTGTCCGCGGGGATCTGGCCACGGCCGTTCGGCAGCTCAAGCAGGAGCCGGGCAAGGGACTGTTCGTCGGAGGCGTGAAGCTCCCACGGGCGCTGACGGAGCTGGGATTGATCGATGAGTACGAGTTCGTGGTGCATCCCAGGCTCGCGGGCCACGGCCCGACCTTGTTCGCCGGGCTCTCGAAGCATGTCGACTTAAAACTCGTCAGCCGGCTGGAGTTCGGCTCCGGGGCGGTGGCGATGCGGTACGAGCCGAGAAGGTAGTCACCCGGCCCGCTGCTGGCACAGTCTGCCGCCCCGGCGAGTCCCGATGTTACGGCTAAGAGTCAGACTGCTCGGCCGCGCTCGAGCGGTCAATCACGCGGCCGGTGCCGGCGATTTCGCGGGCGAGTTCGATGCCATTCCTGGCGGCCCGAATGGATGGAAAGGTCACGGACTCGGCCATGAGTTCTCCGTCCGGGTCCAGCATCCGCACGCGGAAACCGCCGTCGGGCGCATCAATTACTTCAAAATGGCCAGCCATATTTTTTGCGGCTCCTGTCAGCTGGGAGACGCCACGGCGCTGTGGCGTCCAAACAGTATGCCATCGGCAGCCTGCGGACGTCTTGGGGCTTGCCACACTTTGGCCGAGTGAGGAAAGTGGAACGTGCGCTGACCATCAACGTGGATCGGAGAACACCATGCAGATCGACAAGCAGCAGATCATCGACATCCTCAAACAGCAGGGCAACCAGGACCAGGCCGCCAAGGCTGATTCCGAACTGCCCGAGAAGGTGGACACGGAGAAGGACTCTGGGCTGTTGTCCAGCCTGGGCATCGACGTCGACGCCCTGCTCGGCAAACTCCCCGGCGGACTGGGGGAGAAGCTGGGCGGGCTGAAGGACAAGCTGGGAGGATTCGGATAAACATGACCACCGGAAACGACGAAGAGGCCCGCGATCCACAGGCTAACGAGGACGGGCAAGAGCAGCAGGATCCTCTACAGTCAGGTGCCGGTCCTGACTCCAAGGACGTAGACGGCGAAGCCGAGGCTAAGAACGCCAAGGAATCCGGCGGTTACGGCTACTGACCGGCGAAATACCCGGTTCCACACGCCCGGAGGCATCTCAGCCTCCGGGCGTTGCCGTGCCCATCACCATCGGGTTCACCGGTAGCCAAGCCGGCCCCACCGCGAACTCTTCCTGCACCCTCACGGTGAAGCCTGCCGCGGAGATGGCGGCTACGGTGTTCCGGTTGAGTTGGCAGCCCTGCGCCGCGAAGGACCACACGGGCCGCAGCATGTCCTGGAACGTGGCGTGAGTTCCGGTGCCGCGGACATGCTCCAGGAACAGCAGCCTTCCGTCCGGCTTGAGAACGCGCTTGGTTTCGGCGAGGGCTGCGGCCTGGCCGGGGACGCTGCAGAGCACCAGGGTGAAGACCACAGCGTCCACACTGGTGTCGTCGGCCGGCAGCACTTCGGCGCCCGCATCGACCACTCGGACGTTGCCGACAGAACCGACCTTGGCCTGCAGCCGCTTGCGCATGTTCGGATCGGGTTCCACCGCCGTCACCTGGCAGGACGGCGGGAAGTGCCGCAGGTTCGCTCCGGTGCCGGCACCGACGTCGTACACAATCCCGTTGAGGCCGGACAGCAGCGCCGCACGACGCGAGGCAAGTTCCTCATGCTCGGCCTGGCGCATGGCTGCGTCATACTGCGCCGCGAACAGTGTGCTTCTCAATCGCATGGGCGTGTTCCTGTCCTCGTTCGGGAAGGGCGACCTGCGCACCACGGTACCGCAGCGGGCAGAGGGGGCGGGATGATGATCGGGTGCCGTGGCCTGCGCCGGAGGGGGCGGGGCCTTATGGCACACCGACGGACAGGCTGCCGTCGCCAGCCACGCTGAACCGGGTGCCAAAACCGGCGCTGGCGTCGCTCAGGACGCGACGAAGCCACTCGCCGTCGTGCTTGCTGGCCCGTTCCAGGCGCATCCGCCGGGCCTGAACCGGCACCAGGTGCAGCTCGCGCAGTTCCCGGGATCCGGCGTCAAGGGTAGCGAAGTAGAGCAGCCGAAAGTCGTCTCGGAACTCCTTGTGGCCGCCGATGCCCTCGTAGTCGTTGATCAGGTCGCCGCAGCCGTAGAAAATGGGGCGGCCGCGGTAGATTTCGAGCGGGCGCGGATGATGGGATGAGTGCCCGTGCACCACATCGATCCCGCCGTCGACCAGCCAGCGGGCGAAGCGGACGTGGCCGCGGGGAACCTCATAGCCCCAGTTGGTGCCCCAGTGCAGCGAGGCCAACGCCAGATCGCCGTCCTGTTTGATCGCCTGGACGTGGCCGACGAACCGTGCGGCGGTGTCCCGGGACAGGTCCGGCAGCAAGGCCAGCCCGGGAAGGTCGGGGCCCGCGGCGTTCGCGGCGAAATGCCGCTGGAGGCCAGCCCGGCGGAGAACACCAGCACGCGCCCGTGGGTTGTTTCCACCTGCGCGGGCTCCCAGGCCTGCGCGGCATCGCGGCCGGCGCCGGCCGTGCGGAGGCCGGCGGCGTGCAACACGTCGACGGTCTCGGTCAGGCCGGCAACGCCGAAGTCCAGCACGTGGTTGTTCGCCAGCGCGCAGACGTCCAGTCCGGCGGCGGTGAGGCAGCCGATGTTGTCAGGATGCATGCGGTAGTGGATGCCCTTGTCCGGGGCGAACGAGCCGTCGGCGGTAACACTGGTCTCGAGGTTGACCACGCGCACGTCCGGGCCGGCCCCGCCGATGACCGCCAGGGCATCGCCCCACGGCCAGGCCGGGTCCGCCGGCCGCGGGATGGGGCCGTTCACTGTTTCGGCCAGGGCCACGTAGTCGCGGGCGTCGCGGATGTAGCCTTCGCGCAGCTTGGCGGCGCCGGGGTGCGGCAGGATCTGGTCCACGCCGCGGCCGGTCATCACGTCGCCGGCCAGGAACAGGGTGATCGTGCTGGAAGCCATCGCTGCCACTCGATTCTGACGGCTGGCTCAACTGTAGCCCCCTGACGCACGAATCCGAGGTAGCGAGCCAACTGCTGTTCACCTGATCCGCTGGTCCTGAGGCAGTGCGCCCCTGGCCTCCTGCTCGTCGATCAGGCCTTCGGCCAGCAGCCAGGTGATGGCATGGTGGCGCATCCGCTGGTCGTGGAAATCGGACCAGGCTCGCCCAATCTCAGCGTCGCCGCGCACGGCGTCTTTGAAGCGGCGGAAGGGGCGGTCCCGCTCGATGACGCGGAGCAGCGTGGCACGGGCGTGTTCGTCCTCCAGTGTGGCGATGAAATCCTCCATGTCCCGGTAACCGCGGTGCGAATCCGCAGCCGCAACCTGCACCGCACCGCGTTCCTCGAGCTCCTCGGGGGATAGGCCGCCGTCGACTGCTGCACCGCGCAGCTCGATCTGGCCGGTGGCAGGATCCAGCCACCACTGGAGATCCCAGGAATCAGCACTTTCCATCGCGGAGGTCAGCATGTCCAGGTCAATGTCCTTCAAGCTGAGCATGGCCGCAGAGTACCGGACCCCGCGGGCCTGCCGCCAGAGCTTGAGCACGCCGAATGACATCTTCCTTCCGCGCCGGAACCAGTCTGCAAGAATGGCGGCATGCCCACATCGGAGAAAGCCCTGGATATCCGCGTTGCCATCGAGGGTTCGGAGCCGGAGATTTGGCGGGCGCTGCGGCTTCCGCTGGATGCGCCGCTCAACACGCTGCATGAGGCAATCCAGCGCGCATTCGGCTGGGAGAACCGGCATCTACATCTGTTCCATCCGCAGGGCGTCTTCGGCGAGGCCCGGCCGATCGCCGGCAGCGATGACTCCGCGGACGAAATGGACATGGACAGCGCCGAGGGGATGACCGTAGGGCAGTTGCTGTCCGGCGAGGGCAGCACCCTGGTTTACGAATACGACCTGGGCGACAGCTGGCTGCACACGGTGACCGTGACCGGGCCCGCGATTGTTCCGGCCGGTCAGATCAGCTGCCTGGGCGGTGCCAACCGCGCGCCGCTGGAGGACGCCGGCGGCCTATGGGGCTACCACGAGAAGCTGCGCATCCTGGCCGATCCGTCGGATCCCGAGCACGCGGAAATCGCCGACTGGGTGCGGTACGTGACCGGTGCGTTTGATCCCACCACGTTCGACCCCACCGAGTTCGATCTGGACGCGGTGAACAAGAGCCTGGACCGGATGCGCATTGTGCTGGCGGACGAGCCGCCGACGCCGGAGGAGCGCGCCGCGGTTCTCCGCCCGGTCCGCTGGCTGCTGGAGCGCGCCCGCGAGGACGGCCTGGAGCTCACCAAGGACGGTTATCTGAAACCGGCCGTGGTGCGCGAGGCGGTGCTGGCCCTGGAGCTGGGCTACCCCTGGGACACTTACGCATCGCCGCGTGAAGTCAATGTGCCCCCGATCGCGCTGCTGCGCGAGCACATTCAGTATTGGAAGCTGCTGCGCAAATACAAGGGCCGCCTGCAGCCCAGTCCCGCTGCGCGGAGAACGTACGACGACGATGCCGCCCTCTGGGACTGCCTCGCCGACCGCATGGCGGACCAAGAAAACCTCGCTTTGCGCGTGGGTCTGGAAGCCCTGGTGCGTTGGCTGCTGGGGGACCAGCACATACCGCGCAGCCAGCGCGGATACGCCATGGCGTCCGAGCTCTTCCATGCCGGACTGCGCCCGGCCGGGGGCGGCGAGCTCACGGAGCAGGACGGCGAGGAGATCTACCACGAGCTGCGGCGCCAGCTGAACTCTCTGGGCCTGTTCGAGGGCGAACTTCTCCTGGGCGGACGGAAGCTTACCCCGGCCGGACTGAAGTTCCTGCTAACCCTCCGCCGCCGCTTCGAGGCCGCCAGGGGCTAATCTGCCGAGCGCCGGTGGCGACGACGGCGGGCGGCGGGGAAGAAGCGCTCCCTGCCACCCGCCGTCGTACGCGGTGCGAGGTTGGCTCTACCGCCGGGAGGTGGCCTGCTCGGCGTCTCCGGTCAAAGCAGCCAAGGCTCCGGTGTCCATGTCCTCGGACGGGCCGTTGAGGTAGCGATGCAGGCTGTCATCCATGGCGTTGATCCAGCGAGTGTGGTGCCGGGTGGCCATGGTGCCGGTCACGGCGGAACGGTGGATGCTGTCCCGGTAGCCGAGGATGTTCTCTTCCTTGTCCTTCATCCACTGCTTGAGCAGGGCGCAGACGGTGTCCAGGTCAAACTCCGGGTAGTCCGTCAACGCGATCAGTTCGCGCAGGTAGTCGGTCTGGAAATCCGCCTCGGCGTCGTGGTCGGCGAGCGTGGCCTGGCGGTCCAGCCAGGACTGGATGTCCGCGTCGCGTTCCGCCAGCGAAGGCAGGTCGATCCGGCCCAGCATCACGTCGCGGGCGAACCATGCCTGCGCGTCGAACATGTTGAACGTGTAGTACTGGTCCTGCGCGCCAAGGTAGAACAGGTTGGTGTTCTGCTGCCAGACCACGCCCTTGTAGAGGTTGCCCGGGTAGAGCAGGTTCGGCGACTGCAGCGACAGCTCGGTGGGCAGGAACGGGTACTTGTGCAGGTAGCCGGTGCAGAGCAGCACGGCGTCGAACTCGCCGGTGGTGCCGTCGCTGAAGTGCGCGGTCCTGCCCTCGAAGTGGGTCACCAGCGGGCGCTCGGTGGCAGTTTCGGGCCAGTCGAAGCCCATCGGCGAACTGCGGTAGCTAAAGGTGACGGACTTGGCGCCCATCTTGTGCGCCTGCATGCCGATGTCCTCGGCGGAGTAGCTGCTGCCGATCAGCAGCAGGTTCTTGCCGGCGAACCGCTCGGCGCCGCGGAAGTCGTGGGCGTGGAGCACCTCGCCGGGGAAGCTGTTGATGCCGTCGAACGCCGGCACGTTCGGGTAGGAGAAGTGGCCGGTGGAGACCACGAGCTTGTCGAAGACGTGGGTTTCGGTCCGATGCGCCGCGAGGTCCTCGACCGTGACCGTGAATTCCTGGCTGGCTTCGTCGTAGTCGACCCAGCGCGCCACGGTGTTGAACCGGACGTACTTGCGGACGTCGGACTTTTGGACGCGACCGGCAATGTAGTCGAACAGGACTTCGCGCGGCGGGAAGGAGGAAATGGGACGGCCGAAGTGCTCGTCGAAGGTGTAGTCGGAGAACTCGAGAACTTCCTTGGGCCCATTGGACCACAGGTGCCGGTACATGCTGCTGTGTACGGGCTCGCCGGCGGCGTCCAGGCCGGTGCGCCAGCTGCTGTTCCACTGTCCGCCCCAGTCGGACTGCTTCTCAAAGCACACAATGTCCGGGATTTCGGCTCCCAGTTTCCTGGCCGATTCGAACGCTCGCAGCTGTGCCATGCCGCTGGGTCCTGCACCAATGATTCCGACTCGCATCTAAATGCATCTCCTCATCCATTGGATCTGTCCGTCAGGTTCGACGCTCCGAATCCACAGAACGGCCGTATTGGCGCACCGGTGGCGGTGGAAAAGGCGCATGGTGCGCAGCGGTCTAACACTGGCGGCGCGAGAGCGCGCCGGGCCCTGAACAATCAATCCCGAGGGGGAGACGGGCACCGTGTCCGCGGGCAGGCGAGGGGGCCTGCGCGAGCGATTCGGAGCGGCCAACCGAAGATCCAATAACACCGGTTGACCTGCATCCCATGTCAACAGCTAAGCGAGATTAAGTCAAAACGGGGTCGGGATGTAGCGCTTCTCAACAATGCTGGGCGGGGATCGCATCAGGCTCTCCGTCGAAGCCACGATGCGCCCGCGGATTCGGCTACCAACGGGGGTTGGCAGGCGCCGCGCGACGCTCGGTCAGGACCAGGCGACGACGAGCCGGGCGGCTTGTTGGGGGATGGTCACGTCGATGCCGACCAGATCCGTGAAGCGGCGCAGTCGGTTCATGAGGGTGTTTCGGTGGCAGAAGAGCTGGTCTGCGGACTGGGCGATGCTGCCGGTGGAAAGGTAGGACCGTACCGATTCTTCCAGCCTGGCTCGTTCGGTTGTTCCGCATCGGGCCAGCGCGGCGTCGACGTCGGGCACAATGGGAACCCCGGTTTCCGAAAGGCGGTGCCGGGCCAGCCGTGCCCAGGCGTTTTGCATGGTGAGGGCCTGCTGGTCGTTGTCTTCGGCCAAGGATGCCAAAGCGCGGGCGGCCTGGGCGGCGACGCGCAGGTCCGCGAGGCCGCGGACCTGTTCAACTAGGCCGCAACGGATGTTCTTGATCTGCTCGGTGGCTTCGTGGGCGGCGCTGCCCGGGCGGTCGTCGGCTGCCCAGAAGGCGACCAGTCCGTCGGGCAGTGGGTGGGTGAAGACTTCCGTGCCACGGCGCGAAGCCGAGGCAACCTCCACACGGAGGGCGGCGGCGTCGTCCGTTGTTGCTGCCGCGACAACGAGGGGAGCAAGCTGGTCGATGCCGAGCTCGTCGGCGATGCGGGTGAGCATTTCCGATGCCGGGCTGACCTGCCCGAACATGGCGGCCACATGGCCTTGCCGCACCGAAGATTCTTCCTGGGCCATGCGCTGGCGCTCGGCGATGTAGATGGCCTGGGTTTGTGCTGCGTAGGAGTCCACCACCTGCCACACTGTTTCCGCCCGCCGCACCAGCAGCTCTGCATCGCCCGGCCCCGCCAGCGCCATGAGTTCGCTCCAAATCACGGTGAAGTCGATCCGGATGGCGGTCATCAGCGACTCCACGGGGATGCCTGTTCTGGCGCGGGAGACACCAACGTCCAGCGAGATGCCTTGCCGCTCGGCGATGAGGCGTTTGCTGTCTGCGCCCGGGCGCAAGCTTTCGATCAGCGCCTCGAACGAGGCGGCTCCTGTCCGGCGGATCTCGCTGGCCGGCAGGACACCATCCCGGTAATCGTCGAGTTGCAGGACGCGGTCGATGAAGAGGTCGGTCAGCTTGTCCACGGATAGCTGGTCCAGCAGGCCGTTCCAGCGGGCGGCGGAGGCAGCGTCGTCGTTCTCATGAATCTGCGAAGTTTCCATGGTGTTCTCCGCCCCGATCGTGTGCTTTTGCACATTCTAGCCTCGAAAAGCCGCGACGATTCGTGCGGGTGTGACGCGGTTCACTCTGGAATGCTGGTGTGCATTATTCGTTCGTTGCGGCCGTTCAGTACGGCCGGACACCCGAACACCAAACATGGAGGAACCATGTCAGACACCTTGAACCTCGAGGCCGGGGCTACCCGGCGGATCACTGACAAGGAGGCGATGAAGGTTTCCATCGGTGCCCTCATTGGCACTGCGATGGAGTGGTACGACTTCTTCCTGTTCAGCGCGGCGGCGGCGCTGGTGTTCAACGTCCAGTACTTCGCCAATGAGAACGCCACGGCAGCGGCGCTGGCGTCCTTCGCGACGTTTGGTGTCGGTCTGGTGGCGCGTCCGCTGGGCGGCATGTTCTTCGGTGCCATGGGCGACAAGATCGGCCGCCGTAAGACCCTGATGGTCACCATCGTGGGCATCGGTGCGGTGACCGGCCTGATCGGGCTGCTGCCTACGTACGCCGCCATCGGCATTGCCGCTCCGGTGCTGCTGGTGCTGCTTCGCGTGGCCCAGGGCCTGTTTGTGGGCGGCGAGTGGTCCGGCGCGATGACGATTGTGGTGGAGAACGCCCCGCTGGAGCGCCGCGCCCGCTACGCCGCGCTGCCGCAGATCGGTTCACCGATCGGCACCATCCTCTCCTCCGGTGGCTTCTTCTTGATGACGCTGTTCTTCTCGCAGGACACCTTCAACTCTTTCGGCTGGCGCATCCCGTTCCTGGCCGCCATCCCGATGCTCCTGATCGCGCTCTACATTCGGAGCCGACTGGACGAATCCCCGGTCTTCGCGGAGCTGATGGAGCACGGCCAGGTGGAGAAGGCCCCGATCCGCACCACGCTCCGGGAGTCCTGGAAGCACATCATCATCGGCATGGCCGCGGCCCTGCTCGGCGTCGGCGGCTTCTACCTGGTCACCGCGTTTGTGGTCTACTACGGCGTGAATATCCTGGGCTACTCCGCCCAGCTGATGCTGCTGGGCGGCATGATCGCGGCCATCGTCGAAATTCCCGTCCTTATCCTGGGCGGACGCCTGGGCGAGCGGTTCGGCGCCAGCCGCGTCATCTTGTGGGGCGGCATCGCTTCAGCCGTGGCCGCGGTCCCGGCCTTCCTGCTGGTGGACAGCGGCAACCCTGTGTTGGTGGTTATGGGTATGGTCCTCGCGGTGGCAACGCTCTCCTTCCCGTACGCGGCTTCCGGGACCGTGCTGACCGGTCTGTTCCCGGCCCGCACCCGCTACACCGGCGTGGGTTTCGCGCAGAACACTGCCGGCATGCTCTCCGGATTCGTTCCGCTGCTGGCCACCGGCTTGGTGGCGTCCGCCGGAAACCACTGGTGGCCGGCCGCCGTGATGCTGGTGTTCCTGAGCCTGTTCACTGCCGTCGCCGGCATCGTGGCCCCGCGCATGAGTGTGAACCTGCCCGGCTTCAAGCACTGATTCCACCTTCCGACGACGAACTTCCTGACGAAAGAGCACCGCACCATGACCCAGTCCGCAGGCCACCTGATTGTCCGCCAGCTTGAGGCGCACGGCGTCCGCCGCGTGTATTCGGTTCCGGGTGAGAGCTTCCTTGACGTCCTGGACGGGCTGCACGACTCGCCCGTGTCAACGGTGGTCTGCCGCCAGGAAGGCGGTGCAGGCTTCATGGCGCTGGCCGAGGGGCGCAAGACCGGAACCCCGGGCATCGCGATGGTCACCCGCGGGCCGGGTGCGGCGAACGCGATGATTGCCGTGCATACCGCGTGGCAGGACGCGACGCCGATGGTGCTCTTCGTGGGCCTGATCCCGGTGGCCGACCGGGGACGGGACTCGTTCCAGGAATTCAGCCTGGAAGGGTGGTTTTCGACGACGGCCAAACGCGTGGTGGTGCTCGACGACGAACACCGCGCCGCAGAGACCGTGGCCGAAGCGATGCACTTGGCCGTCTCCGGCCGGCCCGGCCCGGTGGTGATCGGTCTGCCGGAGGATGTCCTGGTGCGGCCGACCTCTGCCGGTGCAGTCTCGCCGCGCGCGCCCGCAACTGCGGTACCGCCGCCTGCTGCGACGGAGGAACTGGCGGGCCGGCTGGCCGCGGCTGCCCGTCCGCTGATCATTGCCGGCGGCGACGGCTGGGGCGACGACGGTGCGAGGCTCGCTCAATGGGCGGCCGAGGCGCAGATCCCGGTGGCCGCCGATTGGCGCGCCTATGACGTGGTTCCGCATTCTTCTTCGGCGTGGGCCGGCTGGCTGGGCTACGGGCGGGCAGACACCCTCGCCGCAAGGTTGGACGAAGCCGACCTGCTAGTGTTCATCGGCTGCGGCCGAAGCGACGTGCTCAGCGACGGCTACACCAAGGGGTTCAACGCACCGACCGTGCTGGTGCTGCCGGATCCGGATGCCGCCACCCACTCCGGCCGGATCGACCAGCAACTGGCGGTCCCGCCGTCGTCGTTCGTTGACGCACTTCCTGATGCCGCCGATGTGAGAGGTTCCCGCGGCAGCGGCTGGATGGACGCGCTCGCCGAAGACCAGCGCCGGTACGCCACACCCCGTCCGGACAACAGCCCCGGCGTTGACCTGGGCGTAGCCTTCGGCGTGCTGGAAGACCGGCTGCCCGCGGACAAGGTGGTCACGTACGGCGCGGGCAACGCGACGATCTGGGGCCACCGCTACCTGACCCACCATGGTGCCGGCTCGCTGATTGGGCCGCGCAACGGAGCCATGGGGCTGGCTGTTCCCGCCGCCGTCGCGGCCGCGCTGATCGAACCGGGCCGGCAGGTGGTGGCGGTCTGCGGCGACGGCGACTTCCTGATGAACGCGCAGGAACTGGCCGTGGCAGCGGCGCACGGTGCCGCCCCGCTGGTGATCGTGGTGGACAACGGCATTTACGGCACGATCGTGCAGCATCAGCGCAAGCACTACCCGGCGCGGCCGTCCGGGACCTCGATGGTCAATCCCGACTTCACTGACTGGATCCGCAGCTTCGGCGGGCACGGCGAACGGGTCGAAACGGCCGCGGAATTCGCTCCCGCGCTGGAGCGCGCGCTGTCCAGCGGGCGGCTGGCGCTGCTGCATCTGGTGACGGATCCGGAGACCATGCCGCCGGGCACCGCGAATGCACCGGAGGAGCTCGCGGGCCTGGCTTACGCCCGGTTGGCTGCGGATGATTCCGGCAGTTCCCTGGCCAGCGCGGGGGAGGGGACACGATGAAACTGGACCTGATCCTGCGCGACGCCGAGATCCTCACCCTCGAGGCAGAGCGTCCCCACGCCCACGCCGTCGGCGTGCTCAATGGACGTATTGTCGGTTTCGACGACGAACTGGACGGCTGCACCGCGGAACGTGAGATTCTGCTGGGCGGTGCCGTGGTGGTGCCCGGCTTCATTGATGCGCATTGCCACACCGCTTGGTGGGGGCTGGGCTTGGGCGTCGTCGAATTGGAACACGCCCGCGGACTCGAAGAACTGTACACACTGCTCGAAGCCGAGGTCCGACGGCTCGAGGACCAACCCGATGCTTGGGTCAATGGCACCGGATTCAACCACAAGCATCATGACGGGGCCTTCCCGGACATCCGCCGGCTGGATGAGATCACCGGCGACCGGCCGCTGTACCTGCGGCACGTCTCCGGGCATCTGTCCATCACAAACTCCGCCACCTTGCGGCTGGCCGGCGTCTTTGAACCCGGTTTCACCCAGCCAACCGGCGGCGCCGTGCTGCGCGGCCCGGACGGCTACCCGACCGGCGTGGTCGAGGAATCCGCGCAGCAGCTGATTCAGAACCTGCTGCTGCCTTATCCGGTGGAGCGGATTGTCGAGGCACTGGACGCGGCGACCACGCGTTACGCGGCCGTGGGAATCACCAGTTTCACCGAGGCAGGCATCGGGGGCGGCTGGATCGGGCACAGCCCGGTGGAAGTCCAGGCTTATGTGAAAGCCAAGCAGGCCGGCAAGCTCCACGCCCGCGCCCAGCTGATGCCCGCGCTGGACTCGCTGCGGCCGATTGAGGCCAACGCCGCCGACATGCACGGCACCGGCACCGGACGCGGTCTGGACCTCGGTGCGGTCGCGGGCTTCGGCGACGAGTGGGTGTCCTTGGGACCGGTGAAGGTCTTTATGGACGGCTCGTTGCTGGGCGCCACGGCGGCCGTGACCGAGGACTACTGCGGCCACCAGCACAACACCGGCTACCTGCTGGATTCACCCGAGGCCTACCGCGAACGCGTGGACGCGGCCTACCGGGCCGGCTGGCCGATCGCGCTTCATGCCATCGGCGACGCGGCCATTGACCTGGCCACCGAGATTATTACCGGCTGCCAGGAGCGCTACGGTCGGAACCACCTGCCCAACCGGATTGAGCACTTCGGCATTTCGCGGCCGGACCAGCTGGCGCCGGTCGCCGCGGCCGGGATCGCGGTCACCCCGCAGGCCGCGTTCATTGGCCCGCTGGGCGATCAGTTTGCTGCCCTGGTGGGCGCCGGGCGCGAAGGCTGGCTGTACCGGGGACGCTCGCTGGTGGACGCCGGCATCCTGGTGGCCGGCAGCTCCGACCTGCCTGTGGCCGATAACAACGTGCTGCGCGCCATGCAGTCCTGGGTGGACCGGCGCACCGAACAAGGACTGATACTCGGCGGGACAGCCGAGGGCCTGACGGCAGAAGAAGCGCTGCGGACTTACACCGACTGGGCCGCCCAGGCCACGGGCGCGTCCAGCGAGAAGGGCACGTTAGGCAGGGGCAAGTTCGCGGACTTCGCAGTGCTGTCCGGCTCACCGCTGGATGCTGCCGACATCTCCGCGCTCAAGGTCCTTGCCACGATCGTTGGCGGCGAGTTCACGTTCGACAATATGAGCGCGGGCCCGGCCCTCAGCCCGGCAGCCGGCTCCGCTTCCGGCCCCCACACGGAGGAGCTGTCCGCGCTCCAGCCAGACGACGGGGCCGGCAGCGGAGTGCTTTCGCAGAAACCAGAACCTTTAGGAGTGCAATCATGACCATCACGGCCGCGCAGCAAGCCGGAATTTCCAGCGACGCCCGCACCTTCCTGCACGACTTCCGCTCGATGAGCACGTACGGTGCCACGGCGGGCGGGGGAGTGGACCGCCAGGCAGGGACGCTGGCGGACGGGCAGACGCGGAACTGGTTCCGCGGGTTGGTCGAGGGGCACGGTTTCGAGGTCCGCTACGACGCGGTGGGCAACCAATTCGCCCTGCTTGAGCTGGTGCCCGGCGCACCATATATCGCCGTCGGCTCGCATTTGGATTCGCAGCCGCTGGGCGGCCGCTTCGACGGTGCCTACGGCGTGCTGGCCGGAGCCCATGCGGCGATCCGGCTGAAGGAGCGGATAGCGGCGGGGCCAGACACAGTCGCCGAGAGCTCTGGGGCCGCGGATGCCGGGCCGTTGTTCAACATAGCGGTGATCAACTGGTTCAACGAGGAAGGCTGCCGCTTTAAGCCGTCCATGATGGGCAGCTCGGTGTTCACCGGCAAGCTGCCGGCCGAAAAGGTCCTGGCCACCACAGATCCGTCCGGCACCACAGTGCGCGAGGCACTGGAAGCGATCGGTACCGTCGGCGACTTTTCCCTCGATGTCGCAGCGTACGTGGAGATCCATATTGAGCAGGGCCGGTCGCTCGAGGACAACGGGCTGACCATTGGTCTGGTCGAATCCACCTGGGGCGCCAACAAATACGAATTCATTGTGCACGGCGAGCAGGCGCACACCGGCGCCACAGTCATTGCAGACCGACACGACGCGTTGCTCGGGGCCTCGTCGCTGGTGGTCGCGGCGCGGGAGATCGCCGACGAATTCAGCACGGACGAACACGCAGTGATCACATCCTGCGGTGAGTTCACGGTTCACCCGAACTCGCCGGTGGTGGTGGCCAACCGGGTGGAGCTGCTGGTGGACATTCGCAGCACCGACCCGGAGGTCCTCGGTGCAGCCGACGCCGAATTGCACCGACGCGTCGCCCAGATCGAAGCGCGCGCCAGCGTGCGGATCGAGCGCGGTGCCGAACATGTCTGGGCCGCCAAGGCCTATGACGAAGCCGGCCTGCGTCTGGCCGCCAAGAGCGCGGAGGCACTGGACCTGACGTACGGAACGGTCCGCACGCTCGCCGGGCACGATTCGACCAACATGAAGGACATCGTCCCCACCATCATGCTGTTTGTGCCCAGCGTGGACGGCATCTCGCACAATGAGAAGGAGCTCACCAACGACGACGATATGCTCGCCGGCGTGGATCTGCTCACGGAACTGCTGGGCCGCGTGGTGGCAGGAGAGTTTGTTCCCGCGGACCGGTCGAGCGAGGCGTCTTAGGCGGCGATCGTCCGCCCGCCCGAGTGCGGGGCCGGCGGCTCACCCTTCCGGCACTGGTCCGTGAACATACCTAGCAGCGCGGCGAGTTGTCCGGGGACCGTGTCCGGGTCTTCGGGGTGCCACTGCACGCCAAGGACCCACTGATCCTGGTGTTCGATGGCTTCGATAACGCCGTCCGGAGCCTCCGCGGTGGCCAGCATCCCGACGCCGAGATCCTGGACAGCCTGATGGTGCCCGGACCTGACTGTCACACCGCCCGCGCCCAAGGCTGCGGCAACCAGGGTGCCCGGCTTGATCTCCACATCGTGGTCGCTCATGCCGGGCTCATCCGCGTGCACCTGATGGATGGATTCCGGGCCAAGATCCTGAATCAGGGTCCCGCCGAACGCGACGTTGATGACCTGCAGGCCGCGGCAGATTCCCATCACCGGCAGCCCCGAACCGGCGGCGCTTCTCACCAGCGCAATCTCCGCCCGATCGACGCGCGCATCCACTCCGTAACCGGGAGCCACTATTGGGCGCTGTCCGTAGAGGGACGGGTGGATATCTCCTCCGCCCAGAACCAGCAGGCCGTCGAACCCGCTGAGGCTGGTGGCTGCTTCCAGCTCCCAGGAAGCAGCAGCGCCCACGTCCAGGAGCTCGAAGTCCGCCTCCTGAGCCAGTAGCTCATTCCCGACATTGTCGGCGTAGTTGTTCAAGTCTTCGATCAACCACGCGTCGCTTTCCGGTCCGCTGAGGGAACAGCTGACCAGAATGCGGGGACGGGCGGATGTCTGGGTTATCTGGACATCGGCAACAGGTTCAGGCACCATGACCTCATCGACTCCGAAGGAATTAAAATCTAGATGTTAGATGTTTCAGACAGTACGTCGGACACGGACATCTCCGCAATCCTCACGCCCGTAGCGGCGACACGCGCTCCAGAAGCGATTGTGCGCCGCGTCAAAGACGCGATCGCCGCCGGTGAGCTTCGGCCCGGCCAGAAGCTGCCACCGGAGGCCCAGCTGGCCCGGATGCTCGGGGTCGCCACCATGACCTTGCGCCACGCGTTGGCGGTGCTCAAGGAACTCGAACTGGTCGAGTCCCGCCGCGGACGGAACGGGGGGACTTTCATCCATCCCCGGGCCGAGCAACAGGGCCGCCGCCAACGGGTGAGCCCGCTGACCGCGGCCGCTCTGCGGGATCTCACCGACTGGCGCAAGGCTGTCTCCGGTGACGCCGCCGCGCTGGCTGCGGCGCGTGGCGGAGAAGATGCCGCGGCGAGGCTGACCGAGGCGGCACGGACATGTGAAACGCTCCTCGACAATCCCGAGCGCTACCGCCGCGCGGACGCGGAGCTCCACATCTTGATTGCTGAGCTGTCAGGCTCACCGCGGATGGTGGCAGCGGAAATGGCCCTGCAGCAAGAGATCACCGACCTCGTACTCAACACCACGGATACTCCAAAACTCCGGAGAATCGTGCGCCACACCCATGGCGAACTCGTCGACGCAATCATCAATGGGACGCCGGAATCCGCCCGCAGCGCCATGCGGGATCATGCCGAGTCCACCTTCAACTGGCTCCTCAGCCTGAACCTTTTCCCCAAGGAGTAGGTCGGGCCGAGGCTCCAGCTGCGACGGAAATCGCGCCGCGCTGGGCCTAACCTGCCGCTGCCTGGAAGCGCAGGGCGGGGAGTCGGTCGATGGAGAGATAACCCGGCTCGGCGTCGAGCAGTTGGGGGATCCGGTTGACCAGCGTGCCGCACGTCGTGAAATGAGTGGCGAGGGCGGCGCTATGGATACGCACTGTGGGCTCGCCCCGGACCTCCCAGGTGTTGCTGTCACTTTCGCTATCCCCGTACACCTTGCCTGTCATCTCCAGCCGAAGCATGATTCCCTGCCGTGTTGTCACTTCGTCGATGTCGGTAAAGCCAATGACTTTCCCCGCCGGGATCTTTTCGTCAAGTGCTTTGCAGTAGATGGGCGCTTGTGCGATCTCCGGTCTGGTAGAGGTGGTTGATTCGACGACGTCGAGGCCGGTCATCGCGGCAAGGGCGTGCAACGATGTCCGGCCGAAGGTGGGCGGCCGCTCCGCGGTGGCGTTCCACGCGGCAAAGTCCTCAGCCGTGCTGCCGACCCGCTGATCGTGTGCCAGTTCCGCCCCGAAGTCGTCGACGTTCCAGCTGCACTTGCCGAGAACTTCCTCGATGGAGAAACAGGTTCCCATCAGCACTGACACCAGGGAAACCCAGTAGCCGTCCTGATGGCCCGTACAGAGGACCCGGACGCCGTGCTCCTTCGCGAGGGCATCGATCTGGGCCGTCTCTCCGGGCGAGGTGTTCCAGCTGTACAGCAATTCCTCGGACAGCGAGATCACGTTGCAGCCGGCGGTGACGCAACGCCGTATCGGCTCGAGCATGTCCTCCATGTAGCTGGCGATGCTCATCACGACGACGTCTGGCTTCAGCGCCAAGGCCTCGTCCGGATCGGTGTAGACGCGCGACCCCAGGCGGCCAATGCCGATCAGTTCGCCAACATCCTTACCGTTCTTGGCTTCGGTTTGGGCGACGGCGCCCACGATGGAGGCTCCTCGTTCGACGAGCATTCGCGTGATCGTTGAGCCTACAGAGCCGATTCCGTACATTAAGACGCGCATGGGAAGGTCATTCTCCTAAGTCGTGGGAGTTTCAAGCCGGAAACTTGCTGCCTGTCGAACAACGTACTCAGTGGGGGACTTAGCCTCCTTGCCGGGTCCATTCATGGATTCAAGGGATGACGACGGCGATGGCAGGCTTACGGGGTCGGCGCTCCGCCGCGTAGGTACACGGTGGTGGTGTGCGTGAAGAAGTCCTTCGCCGCGGCTCCTTGCTCCTTCGGTCCGTAGCCCGATTTCTTGGCTCCGCCAAAGGGCACGTGCGGGTCCGCTCCCGCGGTTTCGGAGTTCACGTGCAGGATCCCCACATCCAGGTCCTCCATGCCTTCGAGCGCGTGGGTGAGGTCCCGGGTGAACAGCGCGGCGGAGAGCCCGTACTCGCCGTCATTGGCGAGCTCGAACGCCTGCTCGACGGTGGCCGCGCGCCGCACGGACAACACCGGTCCGAAGAGCTCCTCGCGCCAGATGTCCAGCTCGCGTCCGGCGGGCAGCTCCAGAATGGTGGGCGGCACAAAGTACCCGGTGGCGAGGTCGCCGTCGTCGTATGGATCCTCGCCGGCCACCACCGAGGCGCCCTGTGCCCGGGCAGCAGCAACGCCGTCAAGAATGGACTTCCGGGCGCTGTCATTGACGACCGGCCCGAGCTGAACTGCCGGGTTCGTGGGGTCCCCGACCACCATCGCCTCGGTTCGCTGCTTGAGCATGGCCAGAAAATCGTCGGCGATCGGTTCGGCAACGATCAGCCGGGAGGTGGCGGTGCACTTCTGTCCGGCGGAGCGGAACGCGCCCAGCATCACCTGCTCGGCAGCCAGGTTTAGGTCCGCATCCGCAAGGACGATGGCCGGGTTCTTGCCGCCCATCTCCGCCTGCACCGGAACCCCTCTGCCCGCCGCGGCTGCTGCCAGCCGGCGGCCCACCGACGTGGAGCCGGTGAAGGTCAGGCCGTCCAGCGCCGCATGCTCCACGATGGCGTTGCCCATGGAGCCGGGGCCGATCAGCAGGTTCAGCACGCCGGGCGGCAGGCCCGCGGCCTCCAGTGCCTGCGCCAGCCGCAGCGCCAGAAGCGGCACCGTGCTGGCGGGTTTCCAGACCACCGTGTTGCCATACGCCAGCGCCGGAGCGATTTTCCACGCGGGGATGGCGATGGGGAAGTTGAACGGCGTGACCACACCCACCACGCCCAGCGGTTTGCGGGTCACCAGGATCTTCTCGCCCCGCCGCGGCGAAGAGAAGATCTCCCCGGCCGCGCGGTCGCCGTCGTTCCCGTAGTAACGAAAAATCTGCGCCGCCCGCAGGACCTCGCCGTGGCCCTCCGCCCGCGTTTTGCCTTCTTCCCGGGCCAGCTCCAGCCCCCACGCTTCGGCGTTCTGTTCAATCACGACGGCGGCGCGCAGCAGCACGGCGCCGCGCTCGTGTGCCGGCGTCCGCGCCCATTCGCTCTTGGCGGCGACGGCGGCAGTAAATGCCTGCTCCACCTCGGTCTGCCCGGCTTGCAGACCCTGGGCGACGATTTCGTCTGGACGCGCCGGGTTGTAGCTGATGACGGGGGAGCCGGATCCCGGCACCCAGGCGCCATCAACATAGTGCTGCAGTTGGACAACAGTGCTCATGGTTTCCTCTCGGATGGCGCCGTCTCCTCAGCGGAAGGCGGGGAGGCCGGTGATTTTCTGGCCGAGAATCAGGGTGTGGACCTCGTCGGTGCCTTCGTAGGTGCGGACTGATTCGAGGTTGTTGGCGTGGCGCAGCGGTGAGTAGTCCAGGGTGATGCCGTTGCCGCCGAGGATGGTGCGGGCTTCGCGGGCGATTTCGATGGCTTCGCGGCAGTTGTTGAGTTTGCCCACCGAGATCTGGTGCGGCTGGAGCTGGCCGGCGTCTTTGAGCCGGCCCAGGTGCAGGGCGAGCAGGAAGCCCTTGTTGATTTCCAGCGCCATGTTGACCAGCTTTTCCTGGGTGAGCTGATAGCCGGCCAGCGGTTTGTCGAACTGCAGGCGTTCCTTCGAGTAGTCCAGGGCGGTTTGCCAGGCGTCGCGGGCGGCGCCCATCGCGCCCCAGATGATGCCGTAGCGGGCCTCGTTCAGGCACTCGAACGGCCCGCGCAGGCCTTTGGCGTGGGGCAGCAGCGCGTCGGCGGGCAGCCGGACGTCGGTGAGTTCGATGTCGCACTGGATGGAGGCGCGCATGGAGAGCTTGGGTTCGATCGGGGTGGCGGTGAAGCCGGCGGTGTTGGTGGGGACGATGAAGCCGCGCACGCCGTCGTCGGTTTGGGCCCAGATGATCGCGACCTTGGCCACAGAGGCCAGGCCGATCCAGCGTTTGGAGCCGTTGAGGATCCAGTCGGCGTCGGGGCCGGAGCCGTCGCGGCGGGCGAAGGTCTTCATGGTGGCGGGGTCGGAGCCGGCGGTGGGCTCGGTGAGGCCGAAGCAGCCGATAGCTTCGCCGGCGGCCATCTGCGGCAGCCATTGTTGTTTTTGTGTTTCGGAGCCGTGTTTGTGGATGGCGCTCATGGCCAGCGAGCCTTGGACGGAGACGAAGGTGCGCAGGCCGGAGTCGCCGGCTTCGAGTTCGGCGGCGGCCAGGCCGTAGTCGACGGCGGAGCGGCCGGCGCAGCCGTAGCCGTCCAGGTGCATGCCGAGCAGGCCGAGTTTGGCCATCTCGGGCACGATCTCCAGCGGGAACACGGCGTTCTCGTACCAGCCGGCGATGTTCGGCCTGATCGCGCTGTCCACAAAGGAACGCACGCGCTTCTGCAACAGCCGCTCCTCCTCGGTCAGGAGCGAGTCGAGGGAAATGAGGTCATGGTCTAGGGACATGGTGCTTTCCTTCTGTGGAGCCGGGGATGCGGTTGATGCGAGGTGCCGTGCTGCGGTAGGGGTGAGGGGGTGCCCCGTACGGCGTCCGGGCGCTCAGGCATGGGCGGGGGCAGCGGCCAGGTTGCTGTCCTCGGCCGTGACGCCGACGACGGCTTGCCGCAGCACCTGGAGGCCGTCGGCGAGCAGGTCCTGGCCGATGACCAGCGGCGGCAATAACCGGATGACGTTGCCGTACGTGCCGCAGGTCAGGGTCAGCACTCCCTGTGCGTGGCACCGGGCGGCTACTTCCTTGGCCAAATCGGCGCGCGGGGCCAGGGTCTCCCGGTCGGCAAACTCCAGCGCAAGCATGGCGCCGCGCCCGCGGAAATCGGCCACGGCGTGGGTCTCGGCGACCAGCGGCGCCAGCACTTCCCGCGCCGCTGCCTCAATGGCCCGGGCGTTGGCCAGCAGGCTGCCGTCCTCGAACGCTTTGAAGACGGCCAATGCGGCCTCGCAGGCCAGCGGGTTGCCGGCGTAAGTGCCGCCGAGCCCGCCGGCGTGGACCGCGTTCATCAGTTCCGCGCGGCCGGTCACGGCGCTCAACGGCAGGCCGCCGGCCAGTGCCTTGGCGCTCAGGGTGATGTCGCCGGCTACTCCTTCATGGTCGCTGGCGAAGAGCGTTCCGGTGCGGCCCATGCCAGCCTGGATCTCGTCGATCACCAGGACAATGCCGTGCCGGTCCGCGATGGCACGCAATCCGGTAAGGAACCCCGGTGCCGGCACCACGAAGCCGCCTTCGCCCTGAATGGGTTCGATGACCATGGCGGCAAAGTTCTCCGGGCCATGCTCGGCAAGGGTGGCTTCCACCGATGCGAGGGCCGCCGCCGTAACTTCCGCCGCGGAGGCGGGAACGCCGCCGTCGTGCTGTGCCGCCGGTCGCAGCGGATTGGCCGATGCGGCGCGCACGATCTCCGCGGGAAAGGGGCCGAAGTTCAGCCGGTACGGGTTCTCCTTGGCCGTCATGGCCATGGTCAGCAGCGAGCGGCCGTGATAGGCCTCGTCGAAGACCAGCACCCTGCTGCGGCCGGTGGCCGAGCGTGCGATCTTGACGGCGTTCTCCACGGCCTCGGCCCCGGTGGAGAAGAGCGCGGTGCGCTTTTCAAAGTCACCGGGCGTGTGCTGGTTGAGCCACTTCGCCACTTCGGTGAAGGACTGGTACTCGGTGACCATGAAGCAGGTGTGCGTGAAGCGCTCCAGTTGGGCGGACACCCGCTCGCGCACGCGGGGGTGGCTGGCTCCAATGCTGGTCACCGCAATCCCGGAGGCGAAGTCGATCAGCCTGTTGCCGTCCACATCCTGCAGGATGCCGCCGTCGGCCCGCTCGATGAAGACCGGCAGGACGATGCCGAAGCCGTCGCTGACGTTGGCCTGGCGTTCCTGATGCAGCGCCCGGGATCGAGGGCCGGGGATGGCGGTGGCGAGGTGGCGGGTCTGCGGGAGGGCAGCTGGCGGGGCGCCGGCTGTGGAGTATGCATCGGTCATAAGGGCAACGTTAGACACGGCGATGGCACGGGTCATTGGACGGTTAGCCCAATTTGGTCCGCGACCTTGGATAATCAGACCATGATTTCCCTCGCCCAGCTCAGCCAGGTGCTCGACAGTTCGCTCCGCCGGGCCGTTCCTGGTCCCGTTCCAGGCATTCAGCTTTCCGGCGTCCACGTCTCCGAGTTGGCGGACCCCACACCATATTTGGAGGGCGGCGAGCTGCTGCTGACCACCGGGATTCCGCTCGAGGGTACCGCCGCCGGTGCGTATGTACGGCGGCTGGCGGCCAAGGGCGTGGCTGCCTTGGGGCTGGGGCTGGGCGAAGGCCTGGAGAGCGTGCCGGCCGATCTGGTCCTGGCCTGCGCCGCGGAGGGCGTGGAGCTGCTGGTAGTTCCCGACGGTGTGCCGTTCCTGGACGTATCCCGTGCCTTCTGGGACCTCACTTCGCGCGGTTCCCAAGCGGACCTGATCGCCAGCCTCGGAACCCAGACGGCCCTGGCGCGGGCAGCGACGCGCCCCGACGCGGTGCAGGCCGTGGTGGAGGGACTGGCCCAGGCGCTGGGCGGCTGGGCGGCCTACTTGCCGGCGGACGGTGCCGAGGCCACCGTGTGTCCGTCCAGCGCGGAGAGCCTGCTGCCCCACTTGAGGCTGGAAACCACCCGGCTCAACGTCGCGGGGACTCATTCCGCGGCCACCTTTTGGCTGCATGGGAGCCCGGTGGTGGAGTATCCAATCCTGGTGGGGCGCCGGATCGAAGGCTTCCTGGCCATCGGGCCGGGCCGGACCCTGACCAAGGCCGACCGGCAGATCATCATGACGGTCTGCGTGCTGCTGGCGATGAAAGCCCAGCAGCAGGAAGAGCTTTCGGGCACCTCGGCCGTGCTTGGCTCTGCGGTTGCCAAGCTGCTGGTCCGCGGGGAACTGGAGGCCGCACGGATGGTGGCCGCGGATGCCGGGCTGGATCCGCTGCCCCGGCGCGTGCGCGTGCTGGCCGCGCGGATGGAAACCTACCACTCCCTCCGCAGTCTGGCCGGTGCCGTGGCCAGACTGCGGCTTGGCGACGGCGGCGGCGTACCGTTGGCGGCGCTGGCCGCGTGTACGCTGAGCTACCGCGAGGGGCGGCTGGGCTACTTCCTGCTGGATCCGGGCGCAACGGAAGCGGCGGCCGAACAGGCCCCAGCCGGCGGGGCCACCGACGTCGGGCTCGTGGGGTTGGCGGCAGAGAGCAGCAGTGGCGGTGCCGCGCCGCCGGCCGCGCCGCCGGCCGCGGCGCCGCAACCGGGCGGGCAGGCCGCGCCGGAGACCGGGGCGGCCTGGACCGAAGCACTCAGCCTGCCTGAGATTGCCCGGGCAGTGTCGGCTTTGCAGCGGTCTGCCGAACTAGCCCCTGCCGGCCGCCTGCTGGATCTGGCGGCCGACGACGAAAGCCGTGCCGATGGCTGGTTCGATTCGCTCGCCGGCTACCGCCGCGCCGACCTCGTGGCGACGGTTGCGGCGTATCTGCGCAACCGCGGGCACTGGGAGGAGACGGCCCGGCAGTTGGGCGTGCATCGGAACTCGCTGCGCCACCGGATGGCTGTTGCCGAGCGGGTGCTCGGCGTCAGCGTCGACGACCCGGATGTGGCGGCGCGCCTCTGGCTGGCGCTGCGCCGGCACGGCCACTAGTCCAAGGACCGCAGCCACTCCACCACGGACTCGGTGTGCTCGCCAAGGGCAGGCGGGGCCGAAGCACGCGGTTCAAATGCCGGCGTCCAGGAGATGGGGTGCCGGACTTGGCGGCCGGCCGGCTGGCCGGAGGCGTCACGCACCTCGATGGTCGGTTTCAGTCCCAGCGATTCCGCGTAGCTGATGCCCTCGTCGATAGTGGCGACCGGGCCGGCCGGAACACCAACGGCGGTCAGCTTGTCCTGCCACACCCCGGCGGACGTGGACGACAGTGCCTGTTCCAGCAGCGGGATCAGTTCGGCGCGGTGCTGCACCCGGGCGGTGTTGGTGTCGAAGCGCTTGTCCTCGGCCAGATGCGGCTGTCCGAGCGCCTCGGCCAAGCGCCGGAACTGCCCGTCGTTGCCGCAGGCGACCGCCAGCGGGCCGTCGGCGCATTCGAGCAGTTGATAGGGAACGATGGACGGGTGCGCGTTGCCCATCCGTTGCGGAATGGTCCCGGCGCCCAACCAGGCCTGCGCCTGGTTGGCCAGGGCGCCTTGCAGGCTGGAGAGCAGGTTGACCTCCAGCCGCCGGCCGAGTCCGGTGGCGGAGCGGGCCTGGAGTGCCGCGAGGATGCCGATACTGGCATCCTTGGCGGTGAGCACATCCACCAGTGCCACCCCGGCCTTGTAGGGTGAGCCTTCCGCGTCCCCGGTGATGCTCATCAAGCCGCCGACTGCCTGGACAATGAAGTCATAACCGGGCAGCGATGCTCCCTCGGCCGAACCAAAGCCGGAGATCGAGGCGTAAACCAGCTTGGGGTTCTCGGCGGAGAGCTGCTCATAGCCCAGCCCGAGCTTGTCCATCCCGCCGGGCATGAAATTTTCGACGACAACGTCGGCGGCCACCGCCAGTTTTCGGGCCAGCTGCCGGTCTCCGGGCTGGGACAGATCCAGACAGACGGATTCCTTATTGCGGTTCACGCTTTCGAAGTACGTGGCACCGGTGGGGGAGTAGGGCGGCCCCCAACTTCGGGTGTCGTCGCCCTTGCCCGGGCGCTCCACTTTGATGACCCGCGCGCCGAGATCGGCAAGGGTCATGGTCGCCAGCGGGCCGGCCAGCACGCGTGAGAAGTCCGCGACCAGCAGCCCCGCCAGCGGCCTTTCCGCTGGAACCGGTGCCGAGGCGCTGAGTGGGTCGGGCACGATCGATCCTTCCTGCAAGCATGATGTGCCGCCGAGTTTACGGGAGGGAGCTCGGGAAGAGCGTGGACGGGTGGCCCAATGTCTGGTCGTTTCATCCAAGAGCTTCCCCGGGAACCGTCCGGCCACGGGCCTCCCGGCGCGGTTGACGGGCGCAGCTTCCTCTCCGGTGTGTCTAAAACCTGCGTAGCTGAAGCTTTTTCGGAACCGTGTCTGGTTTCGCCCTGGAAGGCGGGAGGCCGACACCAAGGCCTCGCAAGGCTTGTCAATAGTTTCACCGCATCCGGAGCCCTGGTTGGGAGGAGGTTTGGCCGGGAAAAGAAACCCTTGCCAAACAAAACATTCATTTGTAGGGTTTTTCGTGATCGACATTATTGTGATCTCAATCACATGCGGGGGCAGCAGACTCCTGTGCACCGTCCACCGCACTGACTATTCGTTTTGAAGGAGCGCAATGTCAGCCGAAATGACGAGACCCGCTGAAGGTCCAGGCGTCGACGAAGACGCCGAGCACCTTGCCAGCCTTGGCTACTCGTACGAGAAGCAATTCAAGCGCGAAATGACCTTCTGGGGGAACGTCTCCCTGGGCTTCACTTACTTGTCCCCGGTCGTGGGGATCTACTCGCTCTTCGCTGCCTCGCTGGGCATCGCGGGGCCGCCCATGTTCTGGTCCCTGGTTATCGTCGGGCTGGGCCAACTGCTGGTCGCCACCGTGTTCGGCGAAATCGTTTCCAATTACCCGGTGGCTGGGGGTGTCTACCCATGGTCACGCCGCCTCTGGGGCCGGAAGTGGGGCTGGATGAACGGGTGGATCTACCTCTGCGCCCTGCTGGCTACCATCGCGAGCGTTTCCTACGGTGCCGGTCCGTTCCTCAGCCTGCTGTTCGGCTTTGAAAGCACAGTCGACACGGTGATCATTTCCGCCCTCGTGGTCATCGCGTTGGCCACCATCTTGAACCTCGGCGGCACCAAGGTGCTGAGCAAGGTCGCCATGCTCGGCCTGCTGGCGGAACTGGGTGGCGCCATCGCCGTCGGCGTGTGGCTGCTGACCACCGCACGCGAGCACGATCTGAGCGTCCTGTTCCAGAGCTTTGGAGCAGGCGAAGGAAGCAACTACTTCATCGCCTTTGCCGCTGCCGGCCTGATCGGCATCTACCAGTATTACGGGTTCGAAGCCTGCGGCGACGTAGCCGAAGAGGTGCCGAATCCCGGAGTGCGGATCCCCAAGGCCATGCGGATGACCATCTACATCGGTGGCTTCGCCGCGATGTTCGTCTGCCTCTCCCTCATTCTGGCCGTGCCGGACTTTGGCGCCGTGATCTCCGGCGAGGACACCGACCCGATTGGCAACGTGCTGCTCTCGGCCTTCGGACCGGTGGGCTTCAAGGTGGTCCTCGGGATCGTGCTGATCTCCTTCGTGTCTTGCGCCTTGAGCCTTCAGGCGGCGTCCTCGCGGCTGGCTTACTCGATGGCCCGTGACGGGATCCTGCCGGGCAGCAAGTTGCTGAGCAAGTTCAGCGAAACCCGCCACGTTCCGCCGTACGCCCTGCTGCTGGCCGGCCTGGTCCCGGCCATCATCGTCATTGGCTCCAAGGTTTCCGAAGACGCCCTGGTCACCATCATTTCGTTCGCGGCAATGGGCATGTACATGGGCTTCCAGATGGTTGTCCTGGCCTCGCTCCGGGCCAAGCTCAAGGGCTGGAAGGCCAGGGGCGCTTTCCGACTCGGCGCCTGGGGGATCCCGGTCAACATTGCGGCACTGACCTGGGGCGTGATCGGCATGATCAACATGGCGTGGCCGCGGACGCCCGAGGCAGGCTGGTTCGTCAACTACCTGGTGCTGATCTCCGCCGTCGGCGTGGTGGTTGTTGGCCTGATCTACATGGTCTGGAAGAAGCCCTACCTCAAGGGCGACGCACCTGCAGGAGACGCGGTTCCTGCCGGATCGCTTTCCGCCTAGCGCCACAGTCCGGGCCTTCCAGCCCAGCAATTCACCTAAAGCAAGATGAGGAAAAGGTTCCAACCATGAGTACGCCCACTGTTGACATTCCGTACCTGAACATTTCGGATCCGTCGTTCGCCATGCAGTCCGAAGAACTGCGCAACGCACGCGCGGCCAGCTGGTACGCGAGGACCAATTTTGGCATCGCCGTGCTGCGGTACGACGAGGTGAGCAAGCTGCTCAAGAGCCCCAAGCTCAAGCAGGGCAGTGCCCAGTGGCCCGCCCACAACGGGGTTCACGGCGGCTTGTTCTACGACTGGTGGACCAAGAATCTGCTGGTGCTGGAAGGCGAGGACCACCACCGCATCCGCCGGCTGCTCAACCCGGCGTTCTCGCCGCGGCTGATCAAGGACCTGGTTCCGCGCTTCCAGGCCCTGGCAAACGAGTTGGTAGACGCGTTCATCGACCAGGGCGAGTGCGAGTTCATCCGCGACTTCGCTGAGCCTTACGCCACCCGGGTGCTCACCATCCTGTTGGGTATTCCGGAGAGCGAATGGCCAAAGATCGCCAGGTTGGCCTCCACCGTGGGACTGGCACTCGGCGTGACCTTCAAGCGGGACCTGGACAAGGTCGAGGCGGCTGTGGCCGAGCTGTATGAATACGCCGACGAGCTGATCAGGGACCGCCAGACCAACCCGGGGGAGGACTTCGTCAGCCGTCTGGTGCTCGCCAGTCGGGACGGTGACCGGCTCAGCGACGAGGAACTGCGCAACGCACTGGTGCTGCTGATCTTCGGTGGCATGGACACTACCCGCAACCAGTTGGGCCTGGCGATGCAGTCCTTCATCCGCAACCCGGAGCAGTGGGAGCTGCTGGCTGAGCGGCCGGAGCTGGGTGCCAAGGCTGTCGACGAGGTCATGCGGACCAATCCGACGGTCACCTGGGTCACCCGGGAAGCAGTGGAGGATTTCACCTACCAGGACCTGTTCATCGAAAAGGGAACCACCGTCCACCTCTTCACCCAGTCCTCGGGCACCGACCCGATGGCGTTCCCCAACCCCGAAATGGACCTGCTGGGCGAACACGCGCCGCATTACGGCTTCGGCGGCGGCGTGCACCACTGCCTGGGCCACTTCGTTGCGCGGGCGGACATGAGCGAGGCCCTGCCGCTGCTGGCCAGCCGGATTGCCGACCCCCATCTGATTGGCGGAGACGAGTGGCTTCCGGATTCCGGCAACACGGGTCCCACCCGCCTGCCGATCGGCTTCACAAAGCGCGGCTAGCCGGCAGGCAGCACTAGACAGCACCCCAGCACCAACAGAAAGCAGGATCCCCATGAAGACCGTTGATGTCGACCGCAGCTTGTGCGACAACCATGGCCAGTGCGCTATCGCAGCCCCGGAAGTCTTCCGGATGAATCCGGACGGCGTCCTCGAATACGAGCCGACGCTCGAAGACTCGCTCCTGGACGTTGTCGAAGAAGCCATCGACGTCTGCCCTGTCCAAGCGATTTTCCTCAAGGACTGATCATGGCCCGCAGAATCGCCATCGCCGGAGCCTCGATGGGAGGTTTGCGCGCCGCCGAACAGCTACGTTCCGCGGGCTGGGAGGAAGAAATCCTCGTCATCGGCGGGGAAATCCACCCTCCGTACAACAGGCCGCCGCTATCAAAGGAGTTGCTGAAGTCGCCGGGCTCGATCCAGGAAGCCCTGGCGACGGTGACGCTGCGGCAGCGCCGCACCGCCACCGACATCGACTGGAAGCTCGGTGCGCCGGTGATCGGGGCGGACCTCACCGGCCGGAGGCTGACTTTGGCGACCGGCGAGGAGTTGGGCTACGACGGATTGGTAGTGGCCACCGGGCTGCGGCCGGCGCGGGTCCGGGTGCCGGGTCCGCTGCATGGCAGACACGTCATCCGCACCCTGGAGGACGCGCTGGGACTGCACCGGGATCTGCGGCCGGATGCCCGGATCGTTGTGATCGGTGCAGGGTTCATCGGCTGCGAGATAGCTGCCACCGCGACGCTGCTGGGTTGTCGGGTGACCTTGATCGAAGGCAGCAGCGGGCCGATGCAGCGCACGCTCGGCCGTGAACTCAGCGCCGGCATGCGAAACTTTCTGGCCGAACGCGGGGTCGAGTGCCTCTCGGGTGAACGCGTCGCCGCGTTCACCTGGCAGGATGACGGGACCGACGGACCGCAGCGCTGCACCGGTGTCCGCCTGACCGGTGGTAGCGAAGTACCTGCCGATGCCGTGATGGAGGCTGTCGGTTCGCAGCCTAACGTCGAGTGGCTGGCCGGCAACGGTCTGGACCTGACCGACGGCGTGCTCTGCGACGGGCATCTGCGGGTGCTCGGGACGGAACACGTGGTTGCCGTCGGTGACGTGGCGCGCTACCCGGACCGACGCGCCGGCACCGGGCCACGCCGGGTGGAGCACTGGGCCAACCCGACCGATACCGCCAAGATCGCTGCTCCCGCCCTGGTCGCGGGACTGAACTGCAGCCCAACACCGGAACCCGCGGCGCCGCTGCCCTCGTTCTGGACGGACATCTTCGGCATCCGCGTCCAAGGCGTTGGCAGCCCGGCGGTTGCCGACCGGATAGAGGTCCTGGAAGGGGACCCATTGCGGCCCGCCGACGGCGCCGCCCTGGCCTATTACCGCGGCGACCGCCTCATCGCCGCCGTCACCTCTGCACTGCCCGCCGACCGCCAGTTGCATTACCGCAAGCTCGTGACCGACGCCGGCCTGCCCGCCGGCTCCCAGTTGGCCGCCGTCTAGACGGCAGCCTGGTTACCGACCCGAAAGAAGACTGAGATGACACTGACACCCGTACGGCCGGACACGGCCGCCGTCGAGATGCAAGCGGTACTGGCCGACCGCGATGCCTTCATGCGCCATCAAGAGCGCAACCTGCGCCCCGAAACGGTGCGCGAACTCGGCCGCAAGATCGAAGAAGCAGGCGTGGAATACGTCTACTACGCGCTGCCGACGATCGGCTCGCGGATGGTGGCGAAGATGGTTCCCGCCAACCACTTCCGCCGCAACTTGGAAAAGGGCATCTGCTTTCACCGCACCGCGCTGTCCGATCTGCAGAACGACCGCTACGGCAACCTGATCGGCGGCGGCATCGAGGCCCGCGAGTTCTGGGCGCTGCCGGAGCCGGACACCTTCGTGGTGCTGCCGTGGGACACCTCGGTGGCACGCATCTTCTGCACCGCCTACGAGCCCCCGCACCTGCCGGAGGTCGGGGGCCGCCTGATGCCGGTCGACACCCGGTCCCTGCTGATCCGATCACACGAGGCATTCACCGCCCGGACCGGGTTCGAGGTCCGCTCCGGAACCGAACCGGAAATGACATGGGAGGGACCCGGACTGGAGGTGGTCAAGAAGCCAGGCACCAGCCCCGCCTATCAGGTGGAGAACCTGGAGAGGATGCGTCCCATCTACAAGCAGCTGATCACCTATGCCAAGGCCATGGGCCTGGACATGATCGAGGGCGACTATGAGGACGACGGCCAGCTCGAACTGAACTGGATGTATGACCGGGTGGAAAACACTGCCGACCGGCTGGTGACCTACCGGCAGATCTGCAAGCAGGTGGCCCGCGAATTCGGCGTCACCGCCAGCTTTATGCCGAAGCCCTACAACGGACAGATGGGCAACGGCTGCCACCACAACCTGAGCCTGTGGGACGGCGACACCAACGTCATCGAGGACGCCGGGCGGGTAGAGCTTCACGTCTCGGAGACGGCGAAGCACGCCATCGGCGGCTTGCTCGCCCACGCGCCGGGCTCAATGGCGGTGATGGCTTCCACCGTAAACTCCTACAAACGGTTCTGGGACGCCGGCCAATTCGCGCCAAGCCTGGCCAACTGGGGGCTGGACAGCCGCGGCTGCCTGATCCGCATCTCCTCGAACGGCCGGATGGAGTACCGCGTCCCGGACGCCGCGGTGAACCCCTATCTGTCCCACACGCTGCTGATCGCCGCGATGCAGGACGGTCTGAACCGTCAACTGGATCCGGGCCTACCCGACAGTGGAGCCGACGGCCCCGGCGGCGGCCAACTGCCGCTCACCCTGGGCGACGCCATCGACGCGTTCGTCTCGGACACCTACCTCACCGCTGCGCTGCCGGAGGACCTGGTGGCGATCTACACCCAGCTCAAGCAGGAGGAATGGGCCCGCTATTGCGGCGCCATCACCGAATGGGACCGCGAGATGTACTGGGAGACCATCCCGTGAGCGGCGTTCAGACCTTGACCCCGGGGATCCTGCGGCTGGCCTGCATCGACTCAGAGGCTCCGCCACTGTTCAGCCGCGCCGACACCAGCGGCCAGCGGCGCGGGTATGAACCCGCGGCTGCCGAACTGGTCGCTTCGGTGATGGGCCTGCACGTCGAGTGGGCGTGCATGCCGTGGGACGACATGCTCCCGTCCGTGCAAGACCACAAAGTCGACGCGGTCTGGTGCGGCCAAGGCATCATCCCCGAGCGCCAGGCGCTGGTGGACTTCACCAAGCCGTACGCGGTATTCGACGAGACCGTCCTGGTGCGGAAGGGCGATCCGGCACGTGCCCCGGAGGACCTGTCCGGTTACCGCGTCGGCGCCATCGAAGGCAGCGCCAATATGCGCCTGGCCTCCACCTTCCCGGGGATCATTCCGGTGGCCTTCGGTGCCAGCGACGACGTTTTCGCCGACATGCTCGCGGCGCTGCGCAACGGTGACGTGGACGCGATGATTGACGACGACGTCGTGACCGTCCCGCTGGGGGAGGATCCTGCCTACGATGTGGCCTTCACGGCCCGGACCGGCAACCACTGGGGCATCGGCGTGGCGAAGGATAACCAGCAGCTGCTGGCCGGACTCAACGCTGCGCTGGTCACCGTGATCTCGGACGGCCGGCTGGGGGCGGCCTGGGCCGAGTGGATGCCGCACCTGCCGTTCCCCTTGGCCACCGAGGTCCGGGCATGACTCGTCCGCTGATCGGGGTGCCGGGCATGTGGTCAAGCTCGGTCCACGGCCTGCGCTACGACGGCGTCGCCGTTGCCGCCGCGGTGCTCCGCTGCATCGTCCGGGCCGGGGGTGAGCCGGTGATCATGTTTCCGGGAACCGGTGATTCTCCGGCGGAGCAGCTTGCCCGGCTGGACGGCGTCGTGCTGCCGGGTGGAGCCGACGTGGCGCCGTCGCTCTACGGAGCCGAGCCCGACGAGCACTACTGGCCCACCGACTATGACGGCCAGGACGCCTACGAGACCGGGATCATCGAGGGCTGTCTTGCCGCGGACGTTCCGCTGCTGGCGATCTGCCGCGGACTGCAGCTTCTGAACGTTGGTCGCGGCGGAACTTTGATCCAGCATCTGGGCCCCGGGGAGGTGCAGCACAAGGGCACAGTCCATCCGGTGCAGGTCGCCGCGGGCTCCTTGCTGGCTGAGGTCATCGGCGGCGGTGCGGCGGACGTCTCCTCCTATCATCACCAGGCGATCGGCAAATTAGGTGAAGGCCTGACGGTTGCCGCTAGCGCCAGCGACGGCGTGGTGGAAGCGGTGGAAGTGCCGGGAGCCCCGATGCTGGCGGTCCAGTGGCACCCGGAGGATACCGCGGAGACCAATGCCAGCGACCACGCGCTGTTCCAGTGGGTGGTGCAGGCGGCGGCACGGCGTCGTGTCGCCGTCACGGAGGGCGGACTGGCCGGGGCAGGTTCGCGGTGAGCGCCCGGCAGCTACGGGTGCAGCCCGCACGTGTGCTGCCGTCCGGGCTTGCGGACCTGGCCGCAGACGCGCCGCGGATCGCCGTCGTGGTCTCCCTGACTTTTCCCGGCATGACGGACCAAACGCTGGAACTCATGGAGCGGTTCACTCGGACAGCCTTGGAGACCCTTGTGGCTGCGGGTGCCCGCGCCGAACTGGTGGACAGTGCGGCTACGGACCTGCTGCCGGCCGCGGAGCTGACCGCCTACGACGGCGTGCTCTTCCTGGGCGGCGGCGACGTGGACGGCGCGCTGTACGGTCACCACGATCCGGTGCCGAATACTTACGGCGTGGACCGCCGCGCGGACGAGTACTGCCTGGAGCTGATTCGGGGTGTTCTCACGCGGGACCAGCCGATGCTGGCCATCTGCCGGGGTTCGCAGTTACTGAACGTGGCCTGCGGCGGCACCCTGATTCCGGACTTGGACCCGTGGCAGCTGCATCGCGGAGGCCCGGGAAGCCCGATGTTTCTGGACGAGTCCATCCGGCTGCTGCCCGGCTCCAAGCTGGCCGCGATCATGGGCAGCGAACGGATCACCGTGCGCTCGGGTCACCACCAGGCGGTGGGGACGGTGGCCACCGAACTGACGGCCATAGCGGTTGCTGATGACGGCGTTGTCGAAGGGACCGAGCATCCGGGCAAGACCTGGGTGGTCGGCGTGCAGTGGCACCCGGAGGATTCGGACGGGAACGCGGTTGACCGGACAGCGTTGTTTGCCGAGTTCGTCCGCTTCAGCCGACTAGAGCAAGACCGGAGGGGAGATAACGCCTTACGGCTGGCAGACCGGGTCGACGCCTGAAGGGCTGGTCTGCCTAGTTGGTTGGGCAGATCAGCCGCAGGTTCAGGTTGGGCACGTCCAGCGGCAGGAAAGCGAAACCGTCGGGCTCGGACTTGATCCGTTCACCCACGATAAAGCGGCCCGAATTGCCCAGGATGACGCGGTTCTGGTCGTTCAGGAGGGCGGCATCGCCCGGGATCCGACGGACGATCGGAATCAACTTGTTCTCCAGGTCCCGGATTCGGATGTCGCAGCCCGTGACGCCGATGAACCGGCCATGAACATAAGTCGGAACAGCGCAGGTGACGATGTATTCGTCGAAGCCCAAGTAGTCCACGTACGGGCCGGAGATCGATTGGCGTCCTGTTTTCGCTGCAATCGAGAACCAAGGCAGCTTCTCGTAATCGTAGAACCGATCACCCTCAGGGGCTAAATCAAAGCCGAACTTTTCAATACCGCCTGAATCGTTCCGGATCCACCATTCCAGCACGCCTTCGGCATCCTTGATAGCCGAAAGGGAAAATATTTCGCCGGCGCCAACGGCTATGTCGTGTGAATCCAAAAATGATGCGGCCATTTCGGCAATACCCACAATGTCGGCGGGTGATATGTTGCTGCCTGAGGAAATTCTTTCCTCTAGCTGGTTTGCCACGTCCTTCGACGACGCGTGCAGGTCCTGATACAGCCCGTTGAGCCATGCCTCGATGGCGGCTGCGCTGTCGGCAGCCTGTGAAGTTGCTGGCGCGGTCATGAATTCTCCTGTTCTTCGCCGGCATGCGTGAGGGTCAGCTTGGTATCGATCAAGTGATACGTGTTGCGACGGATGTGTTCCAAGACCAGGCGCTGTGCCCGGTCGGGGTCGTCTTCCCGCACAGCGGTAACGATTCCCGCGTGTTCGCGGGCAGCGAGCTGCTCGTCGAATACGCCTGCCAAGGGAGTCCACAGGAGTTGTCCGACTTCGGCTTGCAGCTTGATTTCCTGACTGGTCAGCCGGGGGGATTGGGCTACCACGGCCAGTTCTATATGGAAGCGGCTATCGGCCCGCGCCTGGGTTTCCGGCGTGGTCGCTTGCTCAAGCCCGTGGGCCAACCGTTCCAAGCGGTCCAAGTCCTTGGGGTCAGCCCGGTCGCAGGCCAGACGTGCGGCGGCCGCGCCCACCGCCGTCTGTTCGTCGCCCAGATCGCGAAGGTCGGCGATGGAGGTTTCGCGCAGGTACTGGCGCAAGTTCTCTTCCGGGGTGGCGGGGGACTTGATCACGAAAGTCCCGCCGTTTCGCCCCCGCCGGGTCTCGACGACGCCTTGCTTGCGCAGGACGGCCAGAGCATCCCGAAGGGTCGCGCCGGCAACCCCAAACATCTCCGACAGTTCCGCCTCAACAGGGAGTCGCTCTCCAACCCGGAGCATGCCTAAGGAGATTGCTGTAGAGATCCGGCGGACGATGGCTTCAGAGCGTTCCATCTCAGGCAGCGACCGATAGATCTGGGACTGCAGCGCCAGCGGTGAAGCCACGAGTTGCTCTCCTAAGGATCCGCTCAAATGCCGGGGACTTCGGTCCCATTCTCGACCACGCATATTCTACCCGCACGACCGAAGAACACCATCAATTCGAGCGCAGCTTTTAATGGGGCTTCGGCTGCAGGTGCTGAAAACCGAACTGATTGTTGGCCATTTCTCGGCTCGCACGGATAATCAGGCCGAAAGGGAAAGGCCGGGCAGTCAATTCCCGGTGAAGTTCCCAGCTGGAAATGGGGATGCGAGCGTGCTCCTAGAGCAGTTCGGCGCCCTTTTCCACCAATATGCCCAACCCGATCAGCACCATAATCAGGCCGGAAGCCTTGGCAAGGATGGCGCTGGCGCGGGGCTTCGAGCGAAGGATGCGCCGGGCTAGCAGTGCGACGGCGAAGTAGATGTAGAGGCAGTTGACCACGTGCAGTCCGCCGAGGAACAGCATCTGCGCTGCCGACGGCCAACCGGCGGGCGAGGTGAACTGCGGCAGCAGCGCCAGCAGCAGGAGCAGTCCCTTGGGGTTGATCCCGCTGACGCCGGCGCCGCGGAAAAACTGGGCGGCTGGGGCATGCCCGAGGGGAGCGTCGCTGGCGGTCACCTGACCAGCCTTGCTGACCAGAGTGTTCACGCCCAAGTAGATCAAATACGCCGAGCCGGCGATGGTCAGCACGGTGAGCGACATCGGGTACTGCGTGACCAAGGCGCCCGCTCCAACGGCGATGATGCAGACCACCACCGCATAGCCGAACGCCATTCCCAGCACCGACGGGGCCACCGAGGGCGCCCGCAGGCCAGCGCCGATGGCATATGCCCAGTCCGCCCCCGGCGTGAGCGCTAGCAGCAGCGCCACCACCCAAAACTGGAGGACCAGCGACATATCCATGGAGCTTCTTCTTTCCCTGTGACCTTTCCCAACAGCCGTAAATGCTACGCCGAAATCGGTGAAATGTTCTGCGCTTCTCCTGCCTGATTGCCGGTTGTTGTGAAACAATTACCGGCGTGGATGCATTAAGTCGGGAGATTCTTTCACTGCTCCAAGACGACGGGCGGATGAGTGCCACCGACCTTGCCAGTCGGGTGGGGCTGAGCCTCTCCTCGTGCCATCGAAGGCTGAAAGATCTCGAACAGTCGGGAGCGATCGAACGCTACCGCGCCGTCGTGTCTCCGGAGGCCGTTGGGCTCCACTTTGAGGCGATTCTCTTCGTGACTTTGGGACGCACCGATCTGGAGACCATCGCCGCCTTCGAGGCGGCCGTCACCGCCGTGCCGAACATCGTCGATGCCCAGCGGCTGTTCGGAGAGATCGACTACATGCTGAGGGTCCTGACCCGCGATCTGGCCGCCTATCAAGTGCTCTATGACACCGCGCTCGGCGGCCTGCCTGGCGTCCAGCGGCTTACGTCGACCATGGTGATGAAGCGCTTCGGCCCGATCGGCACCGTGCCGATCCCGTAGCGGGCAGCCGGTGCCGGCCGTTCCGATTAGTCGTGCGCCGGGTGCTCGTGCTCCAGATGCCCGGCAGGTTCCAGCTGGAAGGTGGAGTGTTCCACGCTGACCACGAAGTGTTCGGCCACGCACTGCTGCAGTTGGTCCAGCACCTGCGGGGCATGGCCGTCCACGAAGCAGGAATCCTCAATCACTACATGGGCGCTGAGCACCGGGATGTTAGAGGAGATCCGCGACGCGTGCAGATCGTGCACGGCCAGCACGTGCGGCACTTCCAGGATGTGCTGGCGGACGTCCTCTAGGTCGAGGCCCTTCGGCACGGTTTCCAGCAGGATGCTGCCGGCTTCCCGCAGGATCTTGATGGTCCGCGGCACAATCAGCAGCGCAATCAGCATGGCGGCCAGGGCATCTGCCTGGGTCCACCCGGTGGTGGCGATGACGACGGCGCTGATAATAACGGCCACCGAGCCGAGGGCATCGTTGACCACCTCGAGGAACGCCGCCCGCAGGTTGAGGTTGGCATTGCGGCCGGCGCTGAGCACCAGCATGGACGCAATGTTTCCCAGCAGGCCGATGATGCCGAAAACCAGCAGGCCGTCCGCGTTGACTTCCGGCGGGGCGAACAGCCGCTGGACACCTTCGACCAGCGCGTAGATTCCCACCGCCAGCAGGATCGCGGCCTGCGCACCCGCCGCAAGCACTTCCATCCGGAGGTAGCCCCAGGTCCGGCGCGGCGTGTGCGGACGGACCATGAGCGATGCGGCCATCAGGGCGATCAGGAGGCCGCCGGCGTCGGTCAGCATGTGCCCGGCGTCCACCAGCAGCGCAAGGCTGCCGGTGATGAAGGCGCCGACCACTTCGGCAATCAGGATGGTTGCCGTGATGGCGAAGGCTATGGCCAGCCGGCCGCGGTGGGTCGGCCCGGCATGATGGTGGTGGCCGCTCATGCAGACGCCTCCGTGGCCGCCCGGCTCCCGGTGACAGTGGGGCACAGTTCGACGGCGTAGCCCGTCGCTTCAAGCAGGCGCTCCGCGGCGGATAGTGCTGCCAGCAGTTCGGGCTCGGTGGTGAGCGAGTACAGCGAAGCCCGTCCCACCGGGCGCGAGGTGACCAGGCCGCAGTCGTTCAGGCACGCAAGGTGTGCGCTGACCGTGGACTGGGCCAGCCCCAGATGCTCGGTCAGGTCGCGGACCCTGTGCTCGCCGGTGGTCAAGTGCTGCAGGATGGTCAGCCTGGTGGGGTCCGAGAGGCTGTGGAACAACGCAGCCGCAGGCGCCAAGTCTCCGGTTCGGTCGGCAGCGCGTTCCCGTTGCATCGTCATATGGCGATGATATCGGTCATTTGGGTCTACCGTCGAACCTCTGGGGTTGTTTCCTTCTCGTCAGCGGCTAGCGCTGTGAGTTGTGTGTTGGCGCGGGTGCGCTTGACGACGATGGAGAGGATGGCGGCAAGCACGCACATGGCGGCGCCACCCCACCACGCGTAGGTGTAGGTGCCGAAGACGTCGCGGATTACGCCTGCCCCCAGCGCGGCGGCCGCAGCGCCGATCTGGTGCGCGGCGAACACCCAGCCGAAGACGATGGTGCCGCGGTCGCCGAAGATCTCGCGGCACAGCGCGGCGGTGGGCGGGACCGTCGCGACCCAGTCGAGACCGTAGACCACGATGAACAGAATCATGCTGGGGTGCACGGATTCCGCCAAGAGCCAGGGGAGCATCAGCAGGCCGGCTCCGCGGAACACGTAGTAGGCGACAAGGAGTTTGCGAGGGTCGAACTTGTCCGTGAGCCAACCGGAGGCGATGGTGCCGGCTATGTCGAAGATGCCGACGACGGCCAGCAGGCCGGCGGCCGTGGTGGTGGGCATGCCGTGGTCGTGCGCGGAGGGGATGAAGTGGATGCCGATGAGTCCGTTCGTCGTTGCGCCGCAGATTGCGAACGCAATCGCCAGAGCCCAGAACGAGCGCTGCCGGGCCGCGGAGGCTAGGCCCTCGAACGCCCGCCGGGATGCGCCGCCGACGGCACGTGCCGGGCGGACGTATGACGCTGCGTCGGCGCCGTAGGGAAGGGCGCCGCGGTCTTCGGGGTAATCGCGCATCACCAGGCAGACGGCAGGGACGGCTATGAGCGCCGCTGCCGCAACCAGAAGGGACGCGGCGCGCCACCCCACTCCTTCGGCCAGAGCGGCAACGGGCGGAAGGAAGACGAGCTGGCCGGTCGCGGAGCCCGCGGTGAGAATGCCCATGACCAGTCCGCGGCGCCGGACGAACCATCTGTTGGCAATGGTCGCGGCGAACACCAACGCCATCGAACCGGTGCCCAGGCCGATCAGCAATCCCCAGAAGACCAACAGCTGCCATGAGGCGGTCATGAACACACTGCCACCAGCGCCCACTGCCACCATTGCCAGCGCCGTTGCGACCACGCGCCGGATGCCGAACCGGTCCATCAGTGCGGCGGCGAATGGAGCGGTCAACCCGTAGAGCAACAGGTTGACGCTCACCGCCAGCGACATGGCACTCGTTGACCAGCCGAACTCGTGGTGCAGCGGCATCATCAGTGCACCCGGCGCTGCCCGGAAGCCGGCAGCACTGAGCAGGGCGAGGAACGCCACCGCGGCGACCCACCATGCCGGGTGGATGCGGAAGCGCTTGGGCGGGTGGAGTGGGCCGGACAAGGGGCGCGCCATGGGCTGACTTTCTTGAAGGAAGCTATACTGTCAGCAGCAGTGTAATCGACGAATCGATGGGAAGGGAACGACATGCCGCTTCGATCCGACTGGTCAGCTGAACTGTGTCCGATCCGGCGCTCGCTCGACCTCCTGGGTGATCCGTGGATCCTGCTGATCGTTCGCGACGTCCTTCATGGGCGCGGACGGTTCGACTGGCTACGAGAAAACCTGCGCATCTCTGAAGCCGTGCTCAGCCGTCGGCTCCACTCCATGGTGGATGCCGGCCTGCTGGTCCGCGTCGACTACCGCGACGGGGGCCGTACCCGCCAGGGGTACGCCGCCACCGAGGCCGCGGCAGAACTACTGCCGGTGCTGCAGCAACTCGCCCTCTGGGGTGAACGGCATACCGGCATGCCCGCCGGCGGAGCGCACATGACCATGATCCACGAGGCCTGCGGCAACGAAACCACGCACGCGGAGAGCTGCAGTGTGTGCGGGGAAGTCTTGGTCCCGGAGGAGATGGCTTGGGTGAAACCCTGGAAGAACGCCCGGGACAAACTGCAACCGGCCGGCGTGCTCGTGTGAATCAGCGGGATGGACCTACGTAGGTGACGTCAGGTTTCCCGACGGGAGGGCTCTTGGAACGGGTGGAGGCGGCACAACTCGAATTCGGGTCCGTCCGCTGCGCCCGTAAGATGGCGGACATGACGACGATTGACCGCTGTGCGGGGTTCTTTCGCAGGCAGCGGCCTGCAGTTGGCAGGCGAACATGACGGTCAACGGCGCTGAGCAGGTAGTACTGCTGGACGAGAATCTGAAGCCGTCCGGCGTGGCTGACAAGGCCGCAATCCACACAGGGGAGACGCCACTGCACTTAGCGTTCTCCTGCCACATTTCCGATGCCGAAGGACGGGTGCTGGTCACCCGGCGCGCGTTGAACAAGTTGACCTGGCCGGGCGTATGGACCAACTCCGCCTGCGGACACCCTGCGCCGGGGGAGCAGATGGCCGACGCCGTGCGGCGCCGCGTGCGCTACGAGCTGGGGCTGGAACTCGAAGACCTAAAGCTGGTGCTGCCGGACTTCCGCTACCGGGCGGTGGACGCCTCCGGAGTGGTGGAGAACGAGTTCTGCCCGGTCTACACCGCGCTGGCAGTGGGTGAACCCGATCCGAGGGATGACGAAGTGGCAGAGTACCGCTGGGTGCTCCCGTCGGATTTGCAGACAGCCGCAACTGCTGCGCCCTGGGCGTTCAGCCCATGGATCGTGCTGCAACTGAAGGCCTTGGAGCAATTGCAGTAGCTTCGTCGTAGGAGAAACCACCAGCCACTAGAGGAGCCGTGTGATGGCAGCTGAATCCAAAGCCAGCGAGAAGCAGAAGAAAAAGGCAGCAGCCGATGAGGCAGCAGTGCTGTCAAAGATCGCGGAGATGCCGATGCCGGACCGCGACATGGCGGAGCGCCTGCACAACATCGTGACTACGGCAGCGCCGGAGCTGCTGCCCAAGCTGTGGTACGGCCAGCCCGCCTACGCCAAAGCCGGGAAGGTTGTATGTTTCTTCCGCAGCGGACAGGGGGACAAAGTGCGGTACTCCACGTTCGGATTCAACGAGGACGCGAACCTCGATGAGAATGACGGCATGTGGCCCACGTCGTACGCGCTGTCGAAGCTGAGCGAAGCCGGGGAAGCCAAGATCGCCGAGCTAGTCAGGCAAGCCGCGAGCTGAGCCGGGCTCCGCCGTCGCTAGTCAACGACGGCCGGGTGGGACGGCGAGCTGAGCCGGGCTCCGCCGTCGCTAGTCAACGACGGCCGGGTGGGACGGCGAGCTGAGCCGGGCTCCGCCGTCGCTAGTCAACCATGGCGGGGTGTGCAAGCCTCGCCGATGCCGGCCGCGCAGCCTTGCCGGAAGTTTCCAGCCGGGCGATGAGCTCATCCGGCCACATGGGCCGGCCGAAGTAGAAGCCCTGCACGTTCAGGTTCGGGCAGCCGGCCAGCCATTCCACGGCCTCTTCAGTCTCGATGCCCTCGATCACCACATCCGCCTTCAGCGCGGTGAACATGGCGATCAGGTGGCTGACCACGATGTTCCGGGCGCTCCCGTCGTGCCCGCTGACCAGCGCGCGGTCCACCTTGACGATGTCGAAGGCGAACTCGGTCAGCGAGTTCATGGACGAATAGCCGGAGCCGAAGTCGTCCACGGCGATCTTGAAGCCCTCGCTGCGCAGCTGGGCCAGCATGATCCGGCACTCCTCGGTCATGGTGTCCAGCGAGTTCTCGGTCAACTCAATAATGACGTTCAATTCCGGCGCCTCGGCGCGCATCCGGCGCAGCCGATCCACCACGGTGGAGCCCGGGGTGAGCTGGCCCAGCTCCACGTTGACGGAGATCGAGCGCAGGTCGCTGATCTCGCACACCCGCTCCATCGCGGCGGCCGCACCGTCGATGATCTGAATGGTCAGCTCGTTGAGCAGGCCCAACCGGTTTGCTTCCTCCACCAATTGGTCCGGCGGAATGTTGCCCAGTTCCTCGTCTTCGTAGCGGGCCAGCGTCTCGAAGCCCACAATCGCGTCCAGGTCCAGCGCGATGATGGGCTGCAGCGCCACCCGCAGCCGGTGCCGCCGGATGCCGCGTTCCACGGCCACGGTCAGGCTGGTTTCGGAACCGGAACCGGTGCGCCCGCCCTCACGCAGTCGCTGCTGCAGGCGCTTGGCCCCGTACATGCAGGCGTCGGCGTTCCTTAGCAGCTCCTCGATGTCCTTTGCCGGGCGGCCGGAGTAGGCCACGCCGATGCTTGCTTTGACCTGCACCGTACTGCCGTGGGCGGTGAGCGGCCGGGAGATCGTGGCAGCAATGCGCTCGGCCGCCACGCGGGCGTCCGCCTCGGTGCCAACGTCGCGGAGCACGACGACGAATTCGTCGCCGCCGATGCGCGCAGCGACGTCTTCCTGACGGATCTCCGACCGGATGCGCTGCGCGGTGGCGGTCAGCAGCAGGTCACCCACGTCGTGGCCGTGCTGGTCGTTGACGGACTTGAACTCGTCCAGATCAAGATAGACGACGGCGATGGCCTCGCCGAGTTCCCTGCCGGTGTTGATCTCGGCCAACCGGTGCCAGAGCGTGCGCCGGTTGCCTAGGCCGGTCAAGGCATCCGTGTCCGCCTGCAGCCGCAGTTCGTGCACCAGTTCGTCGTGGCGGACCATAATGCTGCCCACGTGCGCCAGCGCGTCGAGCACCTGCTCGTCTTCTTCGGTGAACTGGGCGCCGCCGTTCCGTGAGGCCACCAGGTAGTTGTCGCCGTCGTCCCAGCGGCGCATCCGGACGCCGATTTCCTTGTCCGCCGGAGCCTCGGGCTGCAGCGTCACGTTGTCCGCCCGCACGGAGGCGCTGGCGGCGGCGAGCAAAGTTTTGTCGAGTCCATCCGGATTCCAGGGCAGCTCCAACGAAGCGTCCACCAGTCCGGTGAGGCGGCGGCGCAGGTCCCGGTTGCGCAGCCAGCCGGTCACGGCCAGCGCCAGGACGGAGGAGAAGACGAGGAAGAACGCTTGGACGCCCTCGCGGTGGAACTGCATCGCGGCGTGCTGCCCGGCCAGGCAGAGGAGAAGGTTGATGGCCAGCGTGCCGAGCGCAGGCGGCCAGCCGATGCCGTTGCGGAACGTGCTGCGCCGATTCGACGACGTGGTGAACGCGCCCTCGACCGCAATCGCCGTGAGGAAGAAAGCAAGCCAGCCTGCCACCAGCGCGACCGGCCAGAAGATGCCGGCTGCCTGGGCATCCTGGAATACCGCCACCAGGATGGCGGAGGCAAGCAGGCGGCTGATGAACCAATACAGGTCCGCCCACCGGAACCGCCGGAACACCAACCGCGTGGCCAGCAGCCCCACTCCCACCACCGCCACGGTCTGATGAAGTGGCGCGGTCAGGTCGTTGCAGGCAATGACCACGGCGGTCATCGCCGCAGTGGTCTGGCGCCGCATCAAGGGCGTATCCACGCGGAGGTGCCAGGCCAGGATCAGGACCACCACGGAAATAGCCGCCACCAGGCTGAAGCGGGGCGGCGCGACGAATGAGGCGGCAACTACCTGCACCAGTACCAGCAGCCCCGCGGCGGAAATGCCGGCGATGGCAGCCCACGACAAGGCGACCGCCGCTTTGGTGGTGGCCGTCATGATACTGCCGGCATTCCGTTCCCCCACTTCTGCCGTCTGATGCTTTCGTTTCACCAATGGTAGCTGTGATATGCAAGCTATCAACGCTGACTCTCCGCGGCGATGCCGGTGATCGACCAAGGCCGCTTGCGGCCGCGTGGAGATCCGGCCGTGGACACTTGGTCTCCACGCGCTCGCTGGCGCTCGCTTGGTCGACCACCGTGGACACTTGGTCTCCACGCGCTCGCTGGCGCTCGCTTGGTCGACCACCGGAGGCCCGGGCGTGGTTTCGGTGATCGACCAAGGGCCGTCCGGGTTTGCTGCCGGTGATCGACCAAGGCCGCTTGCGGCCGCGTGGAGATCCGGCCGCGTGGAAATCCTGCCTAACTCAACCGGATGTCGTGGCGGGTGAATCCCGCGCGGAGGTGCACGCCGTCGTCCTCAATGCTGTGCAGGTCCTCCCACAGCACCAGGAACGAGCCGCGGTGCCGCCATTGCTCCAGCTTCGCGATGGGCCACGGCGCGTTGAGGTCTCGCCTCTCATACCCCAGGTAGGACCCGCGCGAATGGGGGCTGACCAGCAGGCCCACCAGCCGTGCCTGGGCCAGCGATGCCTCCGCCTGCGGCCGCCCGTCGAGCGCGAACCGGGCGTCGATCACCCGCCCCAACCGAGCGCCGGCGTGGTCGAACACCTTCGCAGTCAACAGGTCACTCAGGATCATGGCGGCCTCCCGGAATCCGGCCGATGATCCGCTGCTGCACCCAGCGCTCGGTCCAGAGCACGTCCAGGTTCTCGCCGCGGATGTTCAGCCGCAGCCCGGTGCCCAGTTCCGCTACGTGCTTCCAGTGGATCCGGTTCAGCCGGGAGGACGGCGGGCGGCCGCCGAACATGCGCGTGCCGAGAACCGAGCCCGCCAGCAGATTGGTGATCACTGGTGCGGGCGTGCCCGCCGGGATGCGGCCGGACGGGATGTCGGAGAGTTCAATATCGTCCGCCACGGTGACCGGCATCTTGTCCACGTCCAGAACCTGCCGGTCCAGCAGATGCATGACGGCGTCGAACATCTTGCCCGCGGGAATCATGCGCCGGCTCCCGACAGGAGCATCAGCGGGATGGCGGCGATGGCGGCCAGCAGAATGATCACCATGAACACGATCGCCGCGAAGTTCAGCATCCTGCCGTTCACGTGCTCGCCCATGTATTCGGGGTCGTTGGCCACAATCAGGATGGGGATATAGGTCAGCGGCAGCGCCACCGCGGAGAACACCACGGAGAACTCGGTGACCTTGATCGGATCCACGCCGGTGGCCAACACCCCCATGCCCACCAGCAGGCACAGGATCATCACCAGGTGGAACCGCGCTGCGCGCACCGGACGCCGGAACTTTCCCCAGGACCAGCCGAAGAACTGCGAGAGCGTGTAGCCGCTGGAGAGCGTGGTTTCCAGTGCCGCACCGAAGGTTGCCGCCAGCACTCCCACAATCACGAACGCCAGCGCCAGCTTGCCGCCTGCCTCGGCCACCGGGAGCACCACCTGGGACAACGAGGTCACGCCGATTCCCGCCGGCAACAGCACGACGGCGGCGCAAGCGGCGATGGCGATGGACAAAAACCCGCCCAGCGGGAAGCCCACCAGCACGTTCAGCCTCGACTGGGACAGGTCCTTCACCGTCCACTTCTCCTCCACCGCGCCCGAGGAGAAGAAGAACACCTCGTACGGCGTCATCGCCGCCCCGAACAGCGCCACCGCGTAGTACCAGTACGTCGCCGGTGCCTCGCCTTCCGGCACGGCCGGCTGCGTGGCCTGGGTGAACAGGTGGTTCCAGTCCGGGTTCAGCAGGAACAGGGCCACCGCGAACACAATCAGCGTCAGGCCCAGCAGGCCGGTCACGTTCTCCAGGATCTTGAACTTCACCCGCCACACCACCAGCCACACGGCGAATCCGGCCACCGGCACCCACGCCAGGTAGTGCACGCTGCTGGCCAACTGCAGCGCCAGCGCCACGCCGCCCACCTCCGCCGTGAGCGTCATCAGGTTGATGAAGAACGACGCCAGCAGGTTCAGCAGGGACGCCCGCGGTCCCAGCCGTTCGCGGATGATCTCGAACGTGGCCCGGCCGCTCACCGCCGCCACCCGGCCGGACATCTGCGCGAAGATGCAGATGCCCACCACGCCCAGCACCGTCACCCAGACCAGGCTCAGCCCAAAGCGGGATCCGACGACGGCGTTGGTCACCAGGTCGCCGATGTCCACGAAGCCGCCGATGGCGGTCAGGATGCCGAGCGCGACGCCGAGGATGCTGAGATTGGCCGACGACTTGCCCGTGGCCTGGTCCGCAACCGAACCGGCGTCCTTGCCGCTCACGGCTTGAGCTCCTTGCCCAGTTCCGCCAGCTCCGCCGCCTGCGCCTGCAGCTGGTCCACCGCGGCCTGGAAAGCGGAGTCGTCTCCGGTTTCCTGCGCCACCTCGGCGCTGTGCAGACTGCGCAGAGCCTCGTCCAGGTTCTTCAGCACGTTCTGCTGCAGCGCCAGATCGCCGGGCGTCTTCGGCGTCAGCTCGGCGGCACTTTTGTAGGCCGCCGAGCTCTGGGCGACCATGTCGCCGAGGGTGGTCTGCGCCAGCGCGTCCGTGGCCTTGCCCTCGGTTTCCAGCCGCAGCACCATGGCCGCCGATCCCACTGCCGCCGATGCCTCCTTGGCGGACTGTCCCAGCGGTTCGGCCAGCCCGGTGCTGCAGCCGGTCACGAGCAGCAGGGGAGCGGTGACCCCCGCCAGTGCCCTTATCTTTCGGTGCAAGCGTCCCTCACTTAGTGCTTCAGCAGCCCCCCGAGGAAGCTGGTGGGCCGTTGCATCTCGTTGTGCTTCAGCAGGCCGCCGAGGAAGGCGGTGGGCCGTTGCATCTCGCTGTGCTTCAGCAGGCTCTCAAGGAAGGCGGCGGGCCGTTGCATCTCGCCGTGCTTCAGTAGGCCCTCAAGGAAGGTGACGGGCCGTTGCATCTCGCCGTGTTTGGCGCCCAGCACGATGACGGCGCCGGCAAAGACGGGGATGGTCCACTGCAGCGCCTTGAGCTGCACCTGAGCGGATTTCAGCTCCGGGGACGCCGCGGGGGAGGGCTCGGTTGCCCCCTGGGCTCCTTCCTCGGACAGCCGTTCCACCTTCTTGCCCAACATGCCGGCGTAAAGGGTAACCGCCGCACCCGCCAAGGTGACGGCGCTCTTGATGACGGTGTACCGCATGACCCCCTCCTGCTTGAGCATCCTGCCCTTATTGCCCATCAGCAGGGGTAGGCCGGAAGCAAGGTGCCCTGCGAATGCAGCGGTCTGGACCGGAGCCCATTTCATCCATCCGGCGCTGGACAGTCGGGTGCGTTCGCGCGGGTCCTTGGCGGCAGCGGCCGCTCCGTTAAGGCCCACGGCGCCCATCAGCGAACCGCCGAACCAGGCGGCAGCGGTGAGGTCGTGTACAGAACGGGCCAAGAGATTTCCGGACATTGCTGACTCCTCTAGTGTGTGTGCGGTGAGTGCCGTGCGGCCGGAGCCGCACTAAAGGTCGACGACGTCGTTCTTGCCGATGTCGTCAGCTTTCTTGCCGGTGACCATGCCTTTGGCCAGCTTGAAGAGCGTGACCACCTTGGGTGAATCCGGCCTCCAATATTCGGCCGTGTGCGCCTCGACGTGAATCAACGCCACCGCCGGGTCGTCCTTGCCGTGCTCGAACCAGGGTTCCAGCGTGGGACCCCACAGGTCGTCAATTTTCGCCTTGTCGCGGACGATCCGGGCCGTTCCCGAGAGGGACAGATAACCGTCCGAGCCGCTGACCGAAACGTTGACGTGCGGGTTGCCGCGGATTTCGTCGGCTTTGGGCGAGGGATCCTGCGTCACGAACCACAGGTCGCCGTCGAACTCGGCTTCCTGCAGTGCCAACGGGCGGCTGAACAACTGACCGCTGGCATTGACCGTGGTCAGGATGCAGATATCCGCGTCCTTCAGGATCTTGGCGACTTCCGTGCGTCCTTCATCATCGTTGGCCATGGAACCACCTTCCGTCTCGGGTGCAGGGAATCCTCAGCATACTTTCTAATCTGGAGGACGCCAATGGTCGGAGGGTGACGACCAGGCGGAGGTGCGGCCGCAGGTCGCGAGAAGGGCACGGCGAGGGTACAGCGAAGACGCAGCGAAGGGGATACCGAAGGGGCCGCGAAGGGCACGCCGAAGGGGCCGGAGCCCGCGGGCCCCGGCCCCTTGGCCGAGCTGATTCTGTCCTGCTTTTACGCGGTCCGGACGCCGGCGAGCAGTTCGTCCAGCCGTTCGTAGCCCTCGCTCATGCCGCCTTCCATTCCGGATTGGGCCATGCCATCGCGTGCCTCGAGCGTGGGGTAGACCGAGTGGCCGATCAGCTTGCAGCGCCCGTTGCCGAGGTCCTCGAACGTCATGAACTCGATGCTGACAACATCCGGATAACCGCCAAATTCGAAGGTCTGGATGGCAAACTCGTTGTCGCGGACGGTGTGGAAGACGCCGGTGAAGGCGTACTGAACGCCGTCGGGGCCGGTGTGCAGATAGCGATAGCTGCCGCCGGAGCGGAAGTCGTAATGGTCGATGTCCATCTTCATTCCGCGTGGACCCAGCCACTGCTTGATCAACTCCGGGTCCTTGTGTGCGCGGAAGACCTCGGCGACTGGATAGTCGAACTCTCGTTCGGTCTCGATGAACGGGACGCCGTCCGGGACGGAGACTTTGAGTGCGTTGCTCATGTTTTGTCCTTGGATAGGTGGTTGAGCACGGCATCCAGCCCGCGGTACTGCGCCTCGCGGACCAGCCTGTACTGGTCGATCCATGCCGTGAGCGCTTCGAGCCGTGCGGCGTTCAGGTGGACGGGCCGGCGCTGGGCATCCCGGGTGCGGGTGACCAATTCCGCCTGCTCGAGGACCTGGATGTGCTTCGAGACCGCCTGCTTGGTGATCTCGAAGGGCTCGGCCAGTTCGTTGACCGTTGCCGGTCCGCGGCTGAGCCGGGCGATGATGCGGCGGCGGGCCGGATCTGCCAGGGCCATGAAGGCCCGATCCAGAAGTTCCTCGCCGCTGCGATCTGTCACTGTATTCAACTCTTCCCTTGATCAACCTTTCGGTTGATTACAACCTACTCTTGGGTTGCAGGCGCGGTCAAGGGCTGGCGGACGTGCTGCAAGCCCTGGCAATAGATCGTGCGGAAGGCCGCCGTGAGCTGCATCGTCTACGACGGAACAAGGTCCAAGCCGCGCAGCCGAGGACCGGGCACGACCTAGTTGCGAACGGCTGGAGCAAAACCAGCGGCGATCCTGCCCAGCCGGCATCGCGAGGGCCTCATCGCGGTCCCGGGGAATGACGTTTGGGAGCCCGGTGGGGCCTCGGTCCAGTGGGCCGCCGGGCTGCCCGCAGTCTCACCGGAGTTCCGGCTCCTCCACCGACACCCGGAGTAGGCGGAAGGAATGAAACCCCCGCTATTTCCGGGGCTACCTTCTTTCTGGCCCGTCGGTAAGCTGCTAAGCCGGAAGTGTGGCGGCGGCGCGATGCAACGGGTCTGTCGATCCGCCGCTTGGGGCCGAACACCAGCACCACAAAGGGGACGAAGGCGAGTACGACGTCGGTAACAAAAAGGGTGACTTCCATGGCGCGCTCCTACCCTTGGCATCAGGGTAAGCGCCGATTTGTCGGCACGCAATGGGGAATTTCCAGGGGCGGGAAGCCTTCGGAAGGAATACAGTCAACCGGGCTGGTCAAGGGGTAGGCCGGCGCAAATTTCAGTAGGTGCAGAGGCCGCCGGGGGTGGCATTTTCTCCGCAGTCCGAGAAAGGTGGGAGTTGTCGGGGACAACCGGAAGGAGCAGGGACGATGCTGTCAGATACGTCCACACCCATCATCAAGGCAACCCTCCCCGTGGTAGGGGAGAACATCCAGGAGATTGCCCAGCGGTTCTACCGGCACATGTTTGAGGAACGGCCGGAACTGTTGGACGGCCTTTTCAACCGGGGCAACCAAGCCGACGGGAAGCAGCAGCAAGCGCTGGCCGGTTCCATCGCCGCATTTGCCACCACGCTGATTGAAAAGCCGGACGACCTGCCGGACCACCTGCTGTCGCGCATCGCGCATAAACACGTCTCGCTGGGCCTGCGGCCGGACCAGTACCAAATTGTCCACGACAATCTGATGTGGGCCATCGGCGACGTTCTGGGGGAGGCGGTGACTCCGCCGGTCGCGGCAGCCTGGGATGAGGTTTACTGGCTGATGGCGAACTTGCTGATCAATAAGGAACGCGGACTTTACGACGCCGTGCATCTGGGACCAGACGAAGTCTGGCGCACCTGGCGGGTGGCGGAACGGATCCAGGAAACGCCGGACGTGGTGACCTTTGTGGTGGAGCGGACCGACGCGCGGGACGTGAAGCCGTCGTTGCCGGGCCAGTACGTCACGCTGAAAGCAAGAATGTCCGACGGTGTTCACCAGCCCCGGCAGTACTCTCTGACGCGGGCCGATGATGGCCAGCATCGGCAGTTCTCGGTCAAACGTGTGCACGACGACAGCGGCAAGCCGGACGGGGAGGTCTCGACCTGGCTGCACCGCGACGCGCAGGTAGGAGACGAAGTAGTCCTTTCCGCTCCCTTCGGCGACGTGGTGTTGGAGTACTCAGACCGTCCGATCGTGTTCGCCAGTGCCGGCATCGGCATCACTCCCATGGCCGGAATGCTGTCGCACCTGGTCCAGTCCGAATCGCAGCGCACGGTGGTCCTGCTGCACGCGGACCACTCCGAAGAGACGTTTGCGCTGCGCGAACAGGTCAGGGCGGATTTGGCGAAACTGCCCTATGCCTCAATGGGCACCTGGTACGAGCAGCCTGGCGAACGGACCCAGCAGGTGGAAGGTGTACAGGTGGGTTTTATGGACCTGACCAACACCGAGCTGCCCACCGACGCCGAATTCTATCTCTGCGGCCCGCTGGTCTTCATGAAGGCCGTGCGGAGCGCCCTTATTGCCCGAGGGATTCCCGCCAAGGACATCCAGTACGAAGTGTTCGGCCCGGACCTATGGCTGGCCGACTTCGAATAGCCGACAGCCCAACACTGGGAATGCGCAGCGCTGCAAGGCCCCGCCGGTCAGCTGATCGAAACCTGGCCGGCGTCGACGTCCCAGCGGGTGTCCAGCCGGACGTTCTCCAGCAGCCGGCGGTCGTGCGAGACCAGCAGGAGGGTTCCGTCGTAGCTGTCCAGCGCCTGCTCCAGCTGTTCGATGGCGGGCAGGTCCAAGTGGTTGGTGGGTTCGTCGAGGATCAGCAGGTTCACGCCGCGGGCCTGCAGCAGGGCCAGCGCGGCACGGGTGCGCTCGCCGGGGGAGAGGGCGCCGACGGTGCTGGCAACTTGGTCTGCCTTGAGCCCAAACTTCGCCAGCAGGGTGCGGACCTCGGCCTGGCTGTAGTCCGGCACCAGCGCTTCGAAGGCAGCGCCGAGCGGCTGGTCCTCCGCGAGCTGGCCGCGCGCTTGGTCAATCTCGCCGATGGCGACGCTGGCACCCAAGGCGGCAGCGCCGTCGTCGGGCTCCTGGTGCTCCAGCAGCAGGCGCAGCAGGGTGGATTTGCCCGCGCCGTTGGGGCCGGTGATGCCGATGCGCTCGCCGGCGTTGACCTGCAGCGAGACCGGGCCGAGCGTGAAGCCGTCGCGGCGGACAGTGGCCTGGTTCAGCGTGGCGACCACGGAACTGGAGCGCGGGGCGGCGCCGATGCTGAACTGCAGTTGCCACTCCTTGCGCGGCTCCTCCACCTCGTCCAGCCGGGCGATCCGGGACTCCATTTGGCGGACTTTCTGGGCCTGTTTCTCGGACGATTCCATGCTGGCCCTGCGGCGGATCTTGTCATTGTCCGGGTTCTTCTTCATGGCGTTGCGGACGCCCTGCGAGCTCCATTCGCGCTGGGTGCGTGCCCGCGCCACCAGATCCGCCTTCTTCTCCGCGAACTCGTCGTAGGCCTCGCGGGCATGGCGGCGGGCTACGGCACGCTCTTCCAAAAAGGCGTCGTAGCCGCCGTCGTACACCGCCACTTTGTTCTGGGCCAGGTCCAGCTCCACCACGGTGGTGACGCAGCGGGCCAGGAATTCGCGGTCGTGGGAGACCAGCACCACGCCGCCGCGCAGGCCCTGCACGAAGGATTCCAGTCGGGCCAGTCCGGCCAAGTCCAGGTCATTGGTGGGCTCGTCGAGCAGCACCACGTCGAACCGGCTCAGCAGCAAGGCCGCCAGCGCCGCCCGCGCGGCCTGGCCGCCGGACAGGCTGGTCATGGCGGCGTCCGGGCCAACCTCCAGCCCGAGTTCGGCGAGCACCGGCGGAATCCGGTCCTCCAGATCCGCGGCGCCGCTGGCCATCCAATGGTCCAGCGCGGCGGCGTACTCGTCGTCGGCCTGCTTGGAGCCGGAGCCCAGCGCTTCGGCGGCGGACTCCATGGCTTCGGTGGCGTCGGCCGCTCCGGTGCGCCGGCTGATGTACGCGGCGATGGTCTCGCCGGGAATCCGCTCGTGTTCCTGCGGCAGCCAGCCGATGAACGCGTCCGAGGGCGCGGTGCTGACCGTCCCGGCCAGCGGGGCATCGACGCCGGCGAGGATACGCAGCAGCGTCGTTTTGCCGGCGCCATTGGCACCGACCACGCCCACCACATCCCCGGGCGCGACGGTGAGGTTCAGGTTGGCGAACAGGGCGCGGTGGCCGTGGCCGCCCGAGAGGTCTTTGGCCACCAGCGTTGAAGTCATGCCCACCAGTCTAAGGAGCGACGGCGGTGCGTCGGGTCCGGCTGTGAGCTGCGGCTCTGTGGTCTGCGACGGCGGTGGCAGCGGCTTCGGCGGTTGCCGGGGTCAACGGTGGCCACCGACGGCGGCGGGATCCCGGGTCGGCTGTGAGCCACGGCTCAGCGGCCGGCGGGCTCCCGCGGGGCGATGGTCATGGCGGCGACCTCTTGAAGCCGCGGGTGCAGGTGATCGCCGTCGTCCACCACACCTGTTTCCCACCGGATCCTTAAGCCATCATCGGAAACCTGGAGGCTGGCCAGATTGTTGTCGAACCAGGGACGTTTGAGTCCCTTCCAATCGAATGGCGGTTTCGGAACTTTGGCCCCTTTAGCCACCAGCGCGCCCACCGGGGCGGCCACGCCGTAGGACATGACCGCCGTGAAGTAGCGCAGAACCCGCGGCAGCGGGTTGCGGACGGGGGAGCAGACAGCCTGGACGATCCGGCTTCCCGACGACCGCTGGACCTCGGACACGTAGGAGAAATGGACGTCGCCCGAGAGGAACGTGACGGTTTCCGGCGCTGGCCCGCGTTCGCCGTCGGCCACTTCCTGCACCATTTCTGCCACCATCCGGAAGCTGCGCTGGAAGGCCGCCCAGTGCTCCAGATCCACCGCCTGCCGAAGCTGCTCGCCGATGGCCGCCGGGAACCTGCCCCAGGCTCCTTCGCTCAGGGCCTCGTTCCACGACTCGATATGGTGCAGGCCCTTGGGAAGCAGGAACGGCAGCGAGGTTCCGATCAGCAGGTGCTTGAAGCCGCCCTGCAGTTGGCCGTCCAGCCAGGCCATCTCCTCCTGGTCCAGCAATGACCGCCGTTCCGGTTCGAGTTCCCGGGCCGCGCGCGAATCCAGCACCACCAGGCGGGCATCACCGATATCGCGCGTGAAGCTCCACCGGTAGGTCTCCGGCTGCTGGTCCGAGCGCTCAGCGAACGCCTCCAGCGCGTCGGTGAGGTCCAGCTCGCCGTCGCCGGAGTAATTCGCCACCTGCTGCCACAGTTCGTCCTGGGCGCGTTGCTCCGGGGACAGGTTGCCCAGGTGCTGGTAGACCCAATAAGACGTCAGGCCGGAAACGATCCGGCCGTGCCACCACGACGTCTCCTCCATCTGCCGCCGCCAGGCCAGCGAAGCGTTCCAGTCGTCGCGGATGTCATGGTCATCGAAGATCATGGCGCTGGGCACGGTGGACAGCAGCCAGCGGTTGGCGCCGTCCGACCACGCGAGCATGTACAGGTGGGCGTACTCCTGGTAGTCCTTCAGCTCCTCGCCCGGCGGCTCCTTGATGTCGCGCCGGGAGCGGATGAAATCCTGCATCGCTTCGGTGGTGGAGTCCGCATAGACCTGGTCGCCGAGGAAGAGGACCAGGTCCGGCCAGCCGGAGTTGTTGTTCCTAGCCGGGTCCGCCGGACTTCCGCTGGCATCGTCTGCGGCGGGGCCGCCGGCATCGGACGGCGCCTTGCCGCCGGCCGCCCGGTCCAGCGCGTAGGCCCGCAGCGCGTCCACGCCATGTTTCCGGTTGCCCGCCGCGTCATGCTCGATGCTGGTGCGGCAGGACCCGAACGCCAGGCTGAGCGGGCGCCCCGGTGCGAGCGTTCGGATCATGGGAGCCGGGTACGGCGAGTCCGGCTCCGGCCAAACTGGAACGCCGTCGATCTCAAGCCGGTACGGCACGGCGCTGCCGGGCTCTAGCCCGTCGACTTCAACCAACGCATAGTGGTGGCCATGGACGGCAAAGGTAAGTGCCTGCCATGAACGGCCTGCAACAACGACGGCGATCTGGGCGGCTTCTCGGGTTTCCACCCAGATGCTGGCCGTGGTCTGATCCACATAACGCAGCATCGGGCCGAGTACCAGTGGCGATGAAGCCATGAATCCTCCTGCCTGCTCCGACAGAAACGTGTCCCCTTGGGCGACACTCTGCCATTATCCGCGGTGTGCCGGAAGAGCAGAATGCGGCAGGCCGGCCGGTTAGCCTGGCGGTTCCGGCACCACCGGCAATTCCGGGATCCGGGCCGGATCGGTCGTGGGCAGGCCGCCGTCCTCCAGCGGCAAGCCCTTGCCGGGTCTGTCCGGCGGCAGGTTTGGTGTGGAGGGATCGGGCAGCGTGCCGTCATGCGACGGCGCTCCCGGCAGGAGACCGTGGAAGGGCATGGCCGGATTGCGTTCCGCCCCGTTCGGATCGCTCTTGACGGACCGGTTGCCGCCAGGCGTTTCGGGTTGCTGTCCGGGCGCCGTGGAATGTCCCGGGGGAGCCGGATTGGCTGCGTCCGTGGCGCGGTCTGCGGCGGGGTCAGTTGGAGCGTCTGCATCGGAGCCGGAGCCGGAGCCGGAGTCGCGGCCGGTGTCGCGGCCGGCGTCGTTCGGCTTCGCTCCATCCGGCGCCGCGGGGACGTCGGCGGGAACGCCGTGCCCGGCGTGGTCGGGCGCCTCGGTTTTACCGGCCGCGGTCGGCGCGAAGAAACCGACGACGTTCTGAACCGCCTGGTCTGCGGCAGACCGGAAATCGGGGTTGGCCGCGGCCACGCCCGTGACGCCCAAGCCGGTCCCGGCCAATGCGGCGGCAACCATCAGGGCACCGCGAACGTTGCGGTGCCGCCGCAGCGGGACCACCGGCGCAGGCGCCGGCGTCGTCGTCATGAAGGCCATGAGCTCGCCAGACGGTTCGGGCACCGGACTGACTTTACCGGCGGAGCGGAGTGCAAGCAGGGAGGATTCGAGCTGTTCGGAAGGGGCCACTTCAGCTTCATCCAGCAACCGGCGGACCGCATCGTCGTCGGAAATCTCAAGGTGTTTCACAGTAGGGCCTCCTTCCTTTCCACAACGGATTTCAGTTTCAACAGGGCACGTCGCTGCAATTGCTTGATGGAGCCGGTGCTCCGGCCCATGATTTCGGCGACCTGTTCCAGCGACAGATCCGCCACCACGCGAAGCAGCAGCACTTCCTGCTGGTCCGGTTTCAGCTCTTTGAGGTGGCGGCCGATCTCGCTTTGGCCCAGCGTCTCCAGCAGGGCCGTCTCGGCCGATTCCACCGCCCGCCGATCGGCGTCGGGATCATAGGGCGAGAGTTGCGGTTGTCTGGCACGGCGCCGGACGTCGTCCACATACCGGGCGTGGGCGATGGAAAAGGCCAGCGTGCGCAGTCCGTTGAAGCCACCGCGCACAGATCCAATCCGTGTGAAGAGGGCGAGGAAGACTTCCTGCACCGCGCCTTCGTGGTCCTCCAGACCGCGCATCTTCAAGTACCCGTTGACCCCGGGCGCCAGTGCCGCATAGATGTCGCTGAAGGCCTCGGCCTTTCCTGACTGCGCTGCAGAAACAACGTCGTCGGAGAGCATGCGAAGCAAACTAAGGTCCTTCAAACTGCGGGCGTCGGGTGCGGCGGCTTCAGTGTAGCCACCGCACCCGACACCGTGCGAAATTACTGCCCGGCGTCGATCTTGACCGTAGCTCCACCGCGGAGTTCGGCGCGGGCTTCTGCCGCCTTGGTGCGGGCGTCGATCTTGGCCTGGGCATCGGCGTTGGCGGTGTCCGGCAGTTCCGGAACGGCCGGCACGGCGGGGACGGCGGGGATGGCCGGCTCGCCGTCGGCTCCCGGAATGGCCGGGGTTGCCGGAACGGCCGGGGTCACCACGGCACCCGAGCGAAGCTCTGCGGCGGCTCCGGCTTCTTCGGTTCCGGCCTCGGCCTCTGCACCCGCGTCGGCCGTTGCCTCAGTCTCGGTGCCCTCTGCGCTCACGTCCGCGTCGGCCTCAATGTCGGCAGCAGACTTGTCGCCCGGCACAGCGGGGGTTGCCGGAATGGCCGGCACGGCCTGCTCGCCCTCAACGGCGGGAACAGCGGGGGCGGCCGGAACGGCGGGAGTGGTGATGGCGCTCGCGGTGTCCCCGGCGGTCAGCGCGGGTGCGGCAACGGCAGCGCCGGCCCCACCAACGGCGATGATGGCGGCCAAGGCGGCTCCCTTGGCGGGCAGGCTCAGGGTACGGAAACGATTCATCATGGATCTCCTCGATTGGTGCTTGGCGCGCGGCTGGCCGAAGCCCGCAGCGCGCCCGTACACCTCTGTCATCGAGCCGGGGAGGTGAAAGGTTACGGTTCCGAGATTACTTTTTTTGAGGGGCTTCTACTCGACCTCGGCCCGACGACGACGGCGGTGCCCCCACCGATGGGGCCGAGTCTGGCTCTGGCGGGGCGTCTCTAGGCGCAGGATCACGCGCCAGCCTGATGCAGGGGCCACGCGCCAGCCGAGGCGCAGGAGCACGCGCCAGCCTTATGCAGGGCCACGCGCCAGCCGAGGCGCAGGAGCACGCGCCAGCCCTGGCGCAGGACCTCGCGCCAGCCTTATGCAGGGCCATGCGCCAGCCGAAGTTGTCTCATCCCTCAGCCCCCGCCAGACGCCTGTTAGCCCCCAGCCTCTGCCAACGGCTGTCCTGTCCTCCACAACCCGTGTCGAAGGGTGAATTGGCCACATCCGTGAACTCGCTTCGGAAACTAGCCGGAGCAATCCATAGGCTGTATTTAGTTGCAGTTCCGCTGGCTCCAGACCGTCAGTGCCGGCGGATAGGCTGTTTTTAGTAGCAGTTCAGCACCATACGTTGGCCACCGGTTTTTCGCGTTTTCTGGTGGCGTCTGTGGACTCGTGTTCCACGACCGCTCGTGTTCGATGCCGTGCCCTGTGGGCATGCTGACGATTGAGGCGCTGATGTTGGCTCCCGCATCACCTGGAGTACCTGAAGGGCCGCCCGCCGTTGATGCGGCTGGGATTAACGCGTTTGCCCGTTCCTTGGCCAGCCTTGACCTTGACGTTTCGGATGCGGAACGGATTGACCGGATCACGGCCTTGGAGACCCGCAAGGACGCCGCTGCCGCCGCGCAGGCGAAGGCCTCGGCTGCAGTGGATGCCTATATCCGCGCTCGGCGGGCCGCAGCCGGGGTGCCGAAGGACCGGTGCGGCCGCGGGATTGCGAAGCAGATCGGGTTGGCCAGGCGGCAATCCCCGCACCGCGGCGGACTCCTGCTGGGTATAGCCAAGGCCCTCGTCAGCGAGATGCCGCACACGTTGAAAGCCTTGGAAAGGGGCCGTCTGAATGAGCGGCGTGCCTCGATCCTAGTCAGCGAAACCATGTGCCTGAGGCGTGAGGACCGGGCACGAGTGGATGAAGAATTGGCCGGTACCCCGGCACGCCTCCACGGACTGGGCGATAAGGCCCTGACGGCGGAGGCGAAGCGGATGGCCTACCGGTTGGACCCGCACTCGGTGGTGAATCGCGCCGCGAAGGCCGAAGCCGACCGACATGTTTCCTCGCGGCCCGAACCCGACACCATGGTTTCGGTTCGCACCTTGTTGCCCGTGGTCCAGGGGGTTGCAGTGATGGCGGCATTGAACCGGGAAGCGGACCGGCTGCGCAATGCCGGGGACCCTAGGTCCCGAGGCCAGGCGATGGCGGATACGGTGTTTGAACGCCTCACAGGCGCCTCCACTAAAGATCCGGCGCGCACCGAAATACAGCTGGTGATGACAGACCGTTCGCTGCTGCAGGGCGACAGCGAACCGGCCTGGCTGACAGGGTACGGCATCGTCCCGGCTCAGTATGTCCGCGACCTCATCCGTCTCCCGTCCAACCCACTCGCGAAAACCGGGCCGCCCGGCACCGAACAGAAGGCACCGCCAGCGGGAACTGAACCGGGTTGGAAGACCGCGCGCGAAGAAGCACGTCAGGTGAGAATGAAAACCCTCAGGGTCGGCGGACTGGAGGACGTCTGGGTCCGGCGCCTGTTCACAGCTCCGGGGACGGGGCAGCTGCTGGGGATGGACTCGAAGGCGCGGAAGTTCCCGGACGGGCTGCGCCGGATGATTGTGGCCCGAGACGCCTCCTGCACCGGCCCGTGGTGCGATGCCCCGATCCGGCATATTGACCACATCGTTGCGTGGTCGGAAGGCGGGGAGACCACGCTGAGCAATGGGCGCGGTCTCTGTGAAGAATGCAACTATGCCCATGAAGCCGAGGGCTGGTCCGCCAGAACCGTCGGGGGCCCGGCGCACAGCGTCGCGACGACCACCCCAACCGGCCACGTCTACACCTCCAACGCACCGCCGCTTCCCGGCGTGTCCACGCCCGAGCCGGAATGGCATCAACGGACGCCGGTGGAGCAGCCCGAGCGCCAGTCGCCGGAAGGACGCGAAACGGGGGAGACCGGAGCCAGACACGACGCTGGCCGCCTCAGGGGCCAGGTGGAACGGCGAAGAACTCGCGACAGCCGTCTGACACGATTGATGCGCAGGCCGCACACCTTGCAAGCCAGGGGATGACCCGAGCGAAACTCACCCGGGACAAGAAAATGCCGGTGGCCGGGACAAGTCGTCCCGACCACCGGCATAGCGGTCATCCGCTCAGAATCAGTAGGCCCTGACCCGCTGCTCTACCACCAGGTGGATCAATGCGAAGGTCTTGTCCTCATCAATGGCTTTCAGGGCAGCTTCGAGGGCGGCGGGCACATCGGCATCGCGCTCCACCTTTACACCGAAGCCACCGAAGGCCTGTGCCATCAGCGCGAAGTCCGGGTTCTTCAGCTGGGTGCCGGAGATGCGCTCGGGGTACCAGCGTTCCTGGTGGGTGCGGATGGTGCCGTATTCCTGGTTGTCCATGACGATGACCAACGGGGTGGCGCCGTACTGGGCGGCGGTCGCCAGTTCCTGGCCGTTCATGAGGAACTCGCCGTCGCCGGCGATGGTCACCACGCGGCGTCCGGGGTAGGCCAGCGATGCCGCGATGGCGGAGGGAACGGAGTAGCCCATCGATCCGTTCCGTGCGGAGAGCATGGAGGCGTAGTCATGGGTGGGGAAGTACCGGTGCGCCCAGTTGGTGTGTTCGCCGGCCCCGAGCGTGATCATGGCGTCGCGCGGCAGGCCGCCGACCAGGTTGGCCATCATGGTGTCCATCCGGGCCGGCCCGTCGGTGGGCTCGGCCGGCGGCAGGGCAGCAAACTTCTCCTGTTCGCCGCGCATGCGCTGGGTGAAGTCTTTCCACTCTTCCTTCAGCGGCAGGTCCATCATGATCAGGTCGCGGACAAACACGTCGGGCTTGGCAACGATCTGGTAGGAGACGGGGCCGGAGCGCCCGCGCAGCGACGGGTCGATGGTGACCAGGAAGTTCTTCTTGGACCAGTCCTGGCGGACCAGGAAGCCGTCGGTGATGACGTCGCCGGGCACGGTGCCGACGAAGACCAGCAGGTCCGTTTCCTCGAGCAGATCGTAGGTGGGCTTCGGCCGGCCGTAACCGATCGGGCCGACGTAGGACGGGGAGTCGAAGGGAATGGTTCCCTCGCAGCGCCACTCAACGGCGGCCGCAATGTTGTGCTCTTCGAGCCAGGTGGTCAGGGCGCTGGAGCCTTCTTGGGTCCAGTCATTGCCGCCGACGACGAACAGCGGCTTCTCGGCTTCCTTCAGGGCAGCCTGCAGCGCCTTCCAGTCGGTGACCGTCATGCCGCCCTGGGCAACGGGAATCACCGGGTGCAGCGTGGCGTCCGTTTCTTCGCGGATGACATCTTCCGGAAGGCCGACGACGACCGGGCCCGGCCGGCCGCTGGTTGCCGCGAACATCGCCTCGGCGACGATTTCGGAGGCGCGTTCGGGGTGGTCCAGGACCATCACGCGCTTGGCGCCGGTGTCGAACCAGGACTTGATGTCGAATTCCTGGAAGGCTTCGCGGTCGCGGTGCTCGAAGGGGATCAGGCCCACGAACAGCACCATGGGGGTGGAGTCCTGCCACGCGGTGTGCAGGCCGACATGGGCGTTGGCGGCACCGGGCCCGCGGGTGACCATGGCGATGCCGGGCCGCTGGTTCATCTTTCCGTCCGCCTCGGCCATGTAGGCCGCGCCGCCTTCGTGCCGGCACACGATGGTGTCAATGGTGGAGTTGTGGAGGCCGTCCAACACTTCCAGGTAGCTCTCGCCGGGAACGACGTAGGTTCGTTCGACGCCGTGCGCAATCAGCGAATCGACAATGACATGTCCTGCCGACTTGCGGCCGGGCTGCTGCTCAGCTGCGACTGCTTCCTTTTGAACCTGTGTCACAGGGAGACCTCTTTCACCTTTGAATCGAACTCAACCGCTGCATTCTTCTCGTGCGGGTGCACGGTCCACGACGAATGCGCTTGAGCAAAAGTACATGATGAGGTGTGTTATGCCACCGTCCCTGTGACACGGCGAGGTAACGAACGTGACGTGGTTCGCATTGGTGAATTCAGGTTTTCCCGCCGGGAAGCCGGGTCCGGGCGCTGTTCGGGAAGAGGGAGGGCGAGGGGTGTGGAGCGGGAAGACGCGGAAAGATGTTGGGTCCCGCTCCGTTCAGCAACGGTGAGTCACCAGCAGCCGGTGCGGGGCATAGTCGGTCTGCCAAGCTCGGCCTGTGCCCGGCCGGACAAGGTGTGCAAGCTAATCCGGACAGCGAAGGCATGCTGGAGAACGTGTCAGTCCGACCCTGCCAATCGGTACTGGGCCAATCCGTACTGTGCCAATCAGGACCGTGTTAGAGCCGGCGGTGGCGGGCCGCAAAGCCGACTCCGCCGCGGATGGCGCCAGCAGCCAGGGCGATGAGTCCCAGCATGGCCAGAACCAGTGAATTTCCCGCGATGCCGATAAACAGTAGTAGTGCGCCGGCAACGGCCCACAGCGTTCCGGCGCTGATGATGTGGCCGAACACCACGACTCCGCGACCGGACAGCGAACGGGCGAGGCGGGGATCGTCGTCCTCTAGTTCATGCCCCAGTTTGTCCAGGCGCTGCCGTTCTTCATCCGATAAGGACATACCGACCTCCTCGGGCTCAGCGGCGCCGCAGATGGTGCCGCGCCGGGACACCGTGTATAGACCAATCTAGCCCCGGGATGGAGCCTGCGGTACGGTCCGGAAGCAAGCGGGGGCCAATTCGTTACGGTCCGGCGGATATCCCGTCCTGATCAGTGTTTCGTGTTTTGCCGGAGTCCGTCAGCCAGTGGTACTTTGTTTCGGATAAATCTGATTTATTGGCGAGAGATTGGTCACCAAATCAGATGTAATGGTGCGTCTGAGGAGTTCTGACCCATGTCTCTGCAATATCCCCCACTGGTGGTCATGGGTGTCCAAGGATGCGGAAAATCCACGGTGGGCGCCGCCGTGGCAATGCATCTGGGCTTGGAATTCATCGACGGCGATGATCTGCACAGCGCTGCCAACAAGGAAAAAATGGCCTCCGGGCACCCGCTCACCGACGTTGACCGGCAGCCCTGGCTGTCCGCGATCGGCCAGGTCATGGCGGACAAACTGGCGGAGGGAACCACCGCAGTCGTTGCGTGTTCGTCGTTGAAGCGCAGCTACCGCGACCTGATCCGCTCGTTTGCGCCGGGGACCAGGTTCATCCACCTCACCGGCAGCCGTGAACTGATCGCCGCACGGATCAGCGGGCGCGACCACGAATACATGCCGCCGACCTTGCTGGATTCGCAGTTCCAGACCCTGGAACCGCTCGGCGACGACGAGGCAGGGCTGGAGGTGCCCGTCACCGATTCGCCGGACCAGATCTCGGTGCGGGTGGAGAACTATCTGCGGGAAACAGCCGGTTCTACCGGCGCCTAAGGCTCAACACACAACTAAACGGATAACCATCCGAAATAACGAAGGACAATGATGACCGAACTCGAGCTCAACTGGACGTTGAGCACGCCGGGCCTCTTGCTTGTCGCCGTGGCAGCCATCGCGCTGCTGCTGGTGCTGATCATGCGGTTCCGGGTGCACGCCTTCCTGTCGCTGATTATCGTCAGCCTGCTCACCGCCGTCGCCACTGGCATTCCGACCGCAGAGATTATGCCGACACTGTTGGGCGGTTTCGGCGGGACGCTGGCCAGTGTGGCCCTGCTGGTCGGGCTGGGCGCCATGCTTGGCCGCATGCTGGAGGTCTCCGGCGGCGCGGATGTGATGACCAAGGCGTTGATCAACAAGTTCGGTGAGAAGCGCGCACCGCTGGCGCTGTCCGTGGCATCGCTGCTGTTCGGCTTCCCAATCTTCTTCGACGCCGGCCTGGTAGTCATGCTGCCGATCATCTTCACCGTTGCACGCCGCCTCGGTGGATCGCTGCTGACCTATGCGTTCCCCGCAGCTACCGCCTTCTCGGTCATGCACATCTTCGTGCCGCCGCACCCGGGTCCGGTGGCCGCCACCGGCCTGCTGGGCGCCGACGTCGGACTGGTCCTGATCCTGGGCCTCGTCATAGCCATTCCCACCTGGTACGTGGTGGGCTACCTGTTCGGCCACTATCTGGGCCGCAAATTCAACATCGCCGTGCCGGACATCCTGGACGCCCCGAAGGGCTCGGTTGAATCCGAGTTCCGTTCCGCCCCGAAGCTGGGCACCATCTTCTTCCTGCTGCTGCTGCCGCTGGTGCTGATCTTCATGAACACCGGCCTGAACATGCTGGCCACCGCCAAGGTGGTTTCGCTGGAGGACACTTGGGTGCAGATCCTGCGCATGCTGGGCGAGACCCCGGTGGCGCTGCTGATCACGGTGCTCATGGCCATGTGGCTGCTGGGCGGCCGACAGGGCAAGAAACGCAGCCTGACTGAAACAGTCGTGGACAGCGCGCTCGGCCCGGTCTGCTCGATCATCCTGATCACCGGTGCCGGTGGCATGTTCGGCGGCGTGCTGCGTGCCAGCGGTATCGGCAACGCCATCGCCGACTCGTTGGACGCCATCGGCCTGCCGGTGATTGTGGCGGGCTTCGTGATCGCCGCCGTCGTGCGGCTGGCTCAGGGCTCCGCCACGGTGGCACTGACCACCGCTGCCGCGCTGGTCCAGCCGGTGGTGATGGGCAACCCCGAGTTCAACCCGGTGGAGTTGGCCGCGATCGTGCTGGCGCTTGCCGCGGGCTCGGTCTTCGCCGGCCACGTGAACGACTCGGGCTTCTGGCTGGTCAGCCGGTTCTTCCAGATGGACACTAAGACCACGCTGAAGACCTGGACCGTGGGACAGGCGCTGGTGGGCATCGTCGGCTTCGTGCTGGCCCTGGCCATCTACCTGATCGCCTCGTCGTTCTAGTACCAACCTGAGCATCAAGGGCGGGGCGGCTGCGGCCGTCCCGTCCGCATTTGGAGAGTTAGATGACTGTGAACCTGTTCGACATTTCCTCCCGGGTAGCCCTAGTGACCGGCTCCAGCCGCGGCATCGGCAAGGCCATCGCCCGCGGGCTGGCCGCCGCCGGCGCCGTCGTGGTGCTCAATGGGCTGGACGAGGATCGGCTGGAAGCCACCCGGGCGGAATTGGCGGCCGAGTTCGGCGAGGAAAAGATCTTTGCCCGCGCCTTTGACGTCACCGATGCGCAGGCAGCGGCCGACGGCGTGGCTTGGGTCGAGCGCGAAGTGGGACCTCTGTGGGTGCTGGTCAACAATGCCGGCGTCCAGCACCGGGTGCCGATGCTGGATCTGGAGGTGGAGGACTGGGAACGCGTGCTGCGCACCAACCTGACCAGTGCCTTCCTGGTGGGCCGCGAGGCCGCCCGGCACATGATTGAACGCGGCGCGGGCAAGATCATCAACATCGCTTCGGTGCAGACCGACCTGGCCCGTCCGACGATCGCTCCGTACACCGCCTCTAAGGGCGGCATCCGCAACCTCACCCGGGCGATGACCGCCGAGTGGGCGGCCCAAGGGCTGCAGATCAACGCGATCGCGCCGGGCTACATCCACACCGAGATGACCCAGAACCTGGTTGACGACGAGGCGTTCAACAGCTGGATCCTGGGCCGGACCCCCGCACACCGCTGGGGCACGGTGGAGGACATCGTGGGACCGGCCATCTGGCTGGCGTCCGACGCGTCCAACTTTGTCAACGGCCAGGTGGTCTTTATTGACGGCGGCATGACCACCGTCGTCTGATCCGGATCCGACCGGGCCAGACGAACCGGGCCAGACGAACCGGTCCACGTCTGGGACGCGGCTCCGTGGCACGCGCCGGACCCGGGCACCCCAGGCGGCGCGCCGCCGTCGTACTTTTTCAGATTGAAAGGCAGTTCCCATGACAACCCTTCCCACCCAGTCCCTTGGCGTTGTGGCCCATGCGGCCGGAGACCTGCGGGTTGAACCGGTGGCGCTGGCGCCCGCCCAGCCGGACGAGGCAGTGGTGGAAATTGCCTACGGCGGGATCTGCGGCTCCGACCTGCACTACTGGCAGCACGGCGCAGCCGGCGAATCCATCCTGAAGGCACCGATGCTCCTGGGCCACGAAGTGGTGGGCACCGTGGCGGCAGCCGCGGCCGACGGCAGCGGCCCGGCAGCGGGCACCGCGGTGGCCGTGCACCCGGCGACGCCCGGGCCGGGGGACGGCTCCAAGTACCCGTCGGAGCGCCCCAACCTGTCCCCGGGTTGCACCTACCTGGGCAGCGCCGCCCGATTCCCGCACACCGAGGGAGCGTTCGCGCGCTACATCAACTTGTCCACCCGGATGCTGCGCGCGCTGCCGGAGAACCTGCCGCTGCGCCGGGCCGCCTTGGTGGAACCGGCCAGCGTGGCCTGGCACGCGGTCTCTCGGGCGGGAGACGTGGCCGGCAAGCGGGTGCTGGTGATCGGGTCCGGTCCGATCGGTGCGCTGATCATCGCCGTGCTGAAGCGGGCCGGCGCGGCCGAGATTGTCGCCGTCGACATGCACGATAAGCCGCTGGAGATCGCGCGCCAGGTCGGCGCGAGCCGGACGCTGCTGGCCACCGACGCAGAGGCGATCGCCGCGGTCGAGGCGGACATCTGCCTGGAGTCCTCCGGCAACCACTACGGCCTGGCCTCGGCGGTGCGCGGCGCTGCCCGCGGCGGCCGCGTGGTGATGGTGGGGTTGCTGCCGTCGGGGGAGCAGCCGGCGCTGATTTCGCTGGCCATCACCCGCGAGCTGGAGCTGGTGGGTTCCTTCCGCTTCAATGACGAGATCGACGAGGTCATTGCGGCGCTGGCCGACGGATCGCTCTACGCGGATCCGGTGATGACCCACGAATACGCCGCGGCCGACGCGCTGGTGGCGTTCGGGATGGCGCGCGACTCGTCGCAGAGCGGGAAGGTGCTGCTGCGCTTCAACGACGCGGAGTAGCCGCCTGGCGGCCGGGACCCTCTGGCCAGGATCCCGCTCGGGATTCACTATTCAGCAGGCGCCCTTCTCACACGCGAGAAGGGCGCCTGTTGAATAGTCGATGCAGGGAGTGGGGCAGGCCTGGGCGGGGCGGGGGCGGCCCGCGCATGCCCGGCTGCCGGGTCTAGGAGTCGGCCTCTTCGAACAGCCGGGGCTCCTCATCCCAGACACCGCGGACTTCCTCGATGGTCCGGCGCATGATCTGGTCCATCGCCTGCCGCGCAGCTTCGGGTCGGCCGGACTGGATGGCGTCCGCGACGTCCACGTGCAGCTGCAGCGCTTCTTCGTGCGGGTGTGCGGGCATCAGACCGTAATCGGTCCGGCCGCGCAGCACTTCGGCGATCATCGAGTGCATCTGCGCGAACATCTCGTTGCCGGAGGCCGCCAAAACCAGCGCGTGGTACTGGATGTCCAATTCCAGGAAGTGCTGCAGATCGCCGGCCCGGCCCACCGCGCGCATCTTCGCGGCGATAGCCATGAGCTCGGCGGACATCTCCTCCGGGGAGTGCTGTGCTGCCAGTTCGGCGGCGGCCGGTTCGACGGCGGAGCGCAGCTCCGTGAGGGAGCGCAACTGGACGCCCTTGCCGTCGGCGGCCAGCCGCCAGCGAATGACCGACGGGTCGAACTTGTTCCACCGCTCGGGCGGCAGCACACGGATTCCGATCCGCTTGACCGACTCCACCAAGCCCAGCGATTGCAGCACGCGGACGGCCTCGCGCATCACGGAGCGGGAGACCCCGAGCTCGGACTCGAAGTGCTCGGAATGGGTGGTGGCACCGGCCGCCAGTTCCCCCGAGACAATACGCTTGCCGAGCGTCTCGATGACGAGGCTGTGCAGGCGCGAACTCATGCGGCCCAAAAAGTAGCGGTCACCCGCTCATTCTAAGGTGGTCCGCCGTTGTTTCCCCGCTGTGTTGCCGGATGTTGCCGCGGGCGGCAGAGCGGAGCCACGGTACTGGGTGCGGTGGGCCAAGCCTAGGGTCCGCGCGGCGGAACCATCGGCCCGGGATCGGGGAAAGGGCCAGGTCCGGGGTCCGGCGGCGCAAAGGGATCCGGATTCGGTTCCGGCGGCGCCATGGGATCCGGGTTCGGTTCTGGCGGAAACGGCGGGGTGGGCCGGGGCTCGTTCGGATCGGGCGGATCCGGCGGCGTGGGAATGGTCATGGCAGCCTCCTTGGGAAGCGGCGGGCCTGTCGGCCTGCTGTCCTGTCACGCTACAACCGCAGGCGCGACGTCTCAAGGGTCAGTTCCTCACGTCCGAGGGTGCGCGATGGTCAGCAGCCGGCGCTCTTCCTCCGCTGTCAGTCCGGCGCTGCGCGGGCGCTCGGGTCCCGTCGCCAGCTCCCACGCCAGCGTGTCAGCCAGAGTCTCCGCCAGCGGGCGCAAGGCCAAGCCGGCCGCTTTGGCGGCGGCGTTGCTGCGGGACATGAAGCCGGCGAAGTCGGGCAACGGCAGCCAGAGCGGCAGGGACCGCTCGCCGGCCCAGGGGTTGACCTCGGCAGCGGCCAGTTCTTGCTGGTCCAGCATGAAGACCGGACCGGTGTGGCCCGCAACGCCGCGGCCGATCTCCAGATGCTCGGCCAAGGTGAGTGTGTCGCCCACTGCATTGAACTCGCCCGTCAGCCGCTTTTCCGCTGCGGCGACCAGCCAGGCGGCGAGGTCTCGGGCGTCAATGACCTGGGCGTCCAAGCCCGGCGCGTCGGGGATGAGGACGGCGCCGTCGTCGGCCACGGGCCGGGCGAAACGCAGCGGCCAGTAGCCGGTGCGGTCGGTGATGTCTCCGGGACCGGCGATCAGGCCTGGCCGGACAATCAGGCTGCGGCCGGGGCCGAACGCGTTCCGGGCTGCGTCCTCGCACGCGACCTTCGCCGCGCCGTAGACGTCCGGGGAGGTCATCACGTCGGACTCCAGTGGCGGCAGCAATTCGGCCGTTTCGTCCGCGCCGGGGCTGCCGTGGTCGGCGTAGACGCTGCCGGAGGATACGAAGGTGAAATGCTCCGCCCTGCCGGCCAAGGTGGTCGCGGCTCGGCGGACCTGGCCCGGTTGACGGGAGACATCGAGCACGGCGTCCCAGCGCTCTTCCGCGACGGTGTCCAGGCCGTCCGGGGCATCGCGGTCGGCACGGACCAGCCGTGCTCCGGCCGGCACCGATCCGGAGGTCCCGCGGGCCAGGCAGGTGACCTGGTGGCCGCGGCGCAGTGCTTCGGCGGCGATTTCATGTCCTAACCAGGCGGTACCGCCCAGGATGAGAATCTGCATGATGCCCATCGAACACGGATTAGACGGCCAGCGCACCTGTTCTTCACCCAGCGCAGAGAACAGACCTGGAATTGGCGGGTTGGTCACCTGCGACGGCATCCCGGCCGCTTCCGCCAACCGGCCAGGCCGCCTCCGGGCCAACGCCTTCTCCGCTATGCTCCCAAGATGGCCAGACCCACCGACTTCACTCCCCGTATCGATGCCCCGGACCTGGGGCTGATGACCGACGGCGATGCGTCGGCTTTGGCACCGGAAGGGCGCCTGACAGGCCTGAGCTTTGTTGGCTCCGAGCTGGACGGCCGGCGGCTGGCCGGTGCCTCGTTCAGCGAGTGCACCTTCCAAGACGTCTCGGTTGACGGTGCCGACCTGCGGTCCGCCGGCTTCGTGGACGTGGCGATCGAGCGGCTGAACGCGCCGGTGTTCAGCGCTCCCCGCTCGCAGTTCCGGCGGGTGGTGGTCGACGGTTCCCGGTTCGGTTCGGCCGAGGTATACGAGTCCGAGTGGGAATCGGTCGAGTTCCGCAACTGCAAACTGGGCTATGTGAACCTACGCGGTGCCGAACTGCAGGATGTGCTGTTCACCGGCTGCATCCTGGACGAACTGGATCTCTGCGGTGCCACGGCCCACCGGTTGGCCTTCGCCGACAGCCGGGTGCGGCGACTGGACCTGACAGCGGCGAAGCTGAAGCAGGTCGACCTGCGGGGCTTGGAGATGCGGGAACTGGCCGGGTTGGAGGGCCTGCGCGGGGCGGCCATGACATCGTTCCAGATCGGTGAACTAGCTCCGTTGTTCGCGGCCCATTTCGGCATCGTGGAGAAAACTTAGCCCGAATATACGTAATTGCCGCGCCAAATTCACCCACAGTTCAGCGTTTTTCTGTTTGTATGGTTTGTAGTGGACCGGACAGCACACGTCCGGCGAGCAGCAGAAGGTAGATGATGGACCTCCGTCAGGCCGAGCATCCACGGCCCAACCACTTCCTACTCCACATCAGCGACACCCACTTGGTGGGCGGCGACGGCCGGCTTTACGGGGCGGTGGACAGCGAAGCAAGACTGGGGCAGATCTTCGAGGATCTGCAAGACTCCGGCTCCCGGCCCGAAGCCCTGGTGTTTACCGGCGATCTGGCGGACAAGGGCGAACCGGAGGCCTACGCCAGACTGCGGAGAATCGTCGAACCGGCGGCGGTAAGCCTCGGCGCCCAAGTGATCTGGGCGATGGGCAACCACGACGACCGCTCCGGGCTGAAGACCATGCTGCTGGACGAGCCCGCCGGCGCCGAACCGCTGGACCGGGTGTACGACGTCAACGGTCTGCGCGTGATGACGCTGGATTCGACCGTTCCGGGTGCCCACTACGGCCGGCTGGAGGAGGAGCAGCTGCAGTGGCTCGCCGACGAGCTGGCCAAACCCGCACCGCACGGAACCATCCTGGCCATGCACCACCCGCCGGTGCCCAGCGTGCAGGACCTTTCGGTGCTGGTGGAGCTGCGGGGCCAAGCCGAGCTGGCCGAGGTGCTGCGCGGCAGCGACGTGAACGGGATCATCGCCGGCCACCTGCACTATTCCACCACCGCCACGTTCGCCGGCATCCCGGTGTCCGTCGCCTCGGCAACCTGCTACACCCAGGATCTGGCCGCCGACGCCGGCAGCACCCGCGGCCGCGATGCCGCGCAGGCCTACAACATGGTCCACGTCTACGAGGACACAGTGGTCCATTCGGTGGTTCCGGCCCGCGGCGGGCCGCCGGTGGGACGGCAGGTCACCGCAGCCCAGACCCGGCAGCGGTTGGAGGCCGCCGGCGTCGTCATTCCCGACGCCGTGCGGCCGGGCAGGATCCCCGCCCACCTCTGACCGGCGAACCGCGGCACGGAGATGAGGCCAGGGCCTGACGCCGGGGCCGTCGGCTAGGCGCCCGGTGCCTTCTCCCACGGTGCGCGGAACGGGAAGTAGCGGGCCAGGAAGTCGGTGACCACGCGCTGGCGTTCCTCGGCGGGGACCTCCGGGAAGCTGCCGTCGTTGAGGCAGAAGAAGTCCCGGTTGCGCTTCTGCAGCAGCTTCTCCAGTTTCTTCAGGCCGGAGTACATGGTGGTGTCCACGTACAGGACCTCGGCTCCGGGATTCGTCACCGCCCGCCCGGTCAGCAGGGCGTAGTAGTGGTACAGCGAGTTGGTCACCGAAATGTTGTCCTTGGCACGGAACCGGCTGGCCGCGGTGGACTTGAACTCGTCCGCGAATTCTTCCTCCATCTCCAGCAGCACGGATTTGCGCAGCGGCGCCGCGCAGTGCTCCAGGTGCCGGGTGGTGATCCGTCCGAAGCGGTCGTGCAGCAGCTTGCGGTTCACCCGGGCCGCGTTCTCGAAGCCGGAGCGGTCCAGGTGGTTGTCGCCGAGCCCAATCCGGGTGTCGGCCTCCACGAACTTGGTGATCCCGCCGGGGGAGAAGAACATGTCCGGGCCCACCGGCCGGCCAAAGAACATGTCGTCGTTGGAGTAGAGGAAGTGCTCGCCCAGCCCCTCGATGTGCTGCAGCTGCGCCTCGATCGCCTGCGAGTTGAAGACCGGCAGCACGGAGGAGTCGCGGAAGTGCTCCTCGCTGCGCACCACCCGAATGTCCGGATGCTCCGCGTCCAGCCAGTCCGGCAGCGGTGAGTCGGTGCAGATGAAGATGCGCCGGATCCACGGCGCGAACATGTAGACCGAGCGCAGGGCATAGCGCAGCTCGTCGATCTGGCGGAAGCGCGCATCGGCGTCGTCGCCCTCGCCCAGCACCGCGTTCTCCATGAAGCTGTTCCGGTACTGCTGGTACTCCCGGTTGTTCCCGTCCACCCAGGAAAAGACAATGTCGATCTCGAAGTCAATGTCTGTGGCATGGTCGGCGAACATGTTCTCGATGGTCGGCCAGCGGTGCCCGTAGCGCTCCACCTCGCCGCGGACAGCCTCCGCGGCCGGCAGCGTGCGCCGGGTTAGCGAGTTCTCGATCGGCAGGTGGATCAGCCCGTTGTCCCAGCGCCACAGCTCCACCTGCACACCGGTGCCCTGGCCATACCGCAGCCCGCCGGTGGGCTCGATCCGCGGGCGGTACAACCGGATGGCGCGCGTCTGGTCGCCGTCGGCGAGTTCACCGTCGGCCACCAGCCGGGCGGTCTTCTTTTTCGCGTCCATGGTCAGCGAATAGAACGGTTCGTCCGCGCAGGCCGCCACCAGGGCCGCCCGCAGCTCGTCGCGCTGCTCCCAGTTGACAGCCATGACCGGCCGGGCGTCGTTGCCACGCACCAGAAGGTAGGGAATCTGCGCCTGGTCAAGGACCCTGCGGACAAACAGCAGGTCTTCCACCATCGCCTGGTGCGGTGTGAGGGAGGTGTTGACCAGTGCGTAAACCCCCTTGACCCTGGCCACATCGGCGCGCTCGGTGAGGCGCACGACGGCGGCGGGGGAGTTGATCTCGACCGCCGCCTCGGGTGCGAGGTCGGGTTCGGGCTCGGCGTAGAACGCGTCCTGTGGTGCAGGCATGCTGGTCATTAAACCTCCGGAAAATGGTGGCGCCAGCCGGTTGTGGGGCTGGTGCCACCGATGGGTGACGTGGGCGGATGGGTTGACGGGCGGTGCCGCTGCGCGGTGCGGCGCCGCACTACGTGGCAGTAAGGAACCTTACTGCGACCGTACATCGAGTTAGGGTCCGGCGAGGCCACGGCGCACGGCGGCGGAATCGGCGGGTATGGAATCACTTTCTCACCGCCAGCGGCTGGCCACAAGGACCCACCTGGCCGTGCTGGTGCCTCCGGGCGTCCGGCGCGGAGCGGTAGATTTGTAGCACCCGGAACCGCGTTCACAGACCCGGCTCATCCTCAGCACACCTCGACGGAAGCGGGACAGTGGACCAGTTGGCACTCATCATCGGACTGCTCTTTGCCACAGTGGTGGCGGTTGGCCTTGGCGAAAGACTGCGGCTGCCCTATCCGGTGTTGATGCTGCTGTTGGCCGTGGCCCTCACCTTCATCCCGGGGTTCCCGGAAATCCACATTCCGCCGGAGCTGATCCTCCCGCTCTTCCTGCCGCCCCTGCTCTACGCCACAGCACAGCGCAGTTCCTGGGCGGTGTTCCGGATCCGCTGGCGCACCATCGTGCTGCTGGCGGTGGCCCTGGTAGCGGTGACCACGGCGGTGGTGGCCGGTGCAGCGTGGCTGATGATCGGCAGCATTGGCCTGCCCGCGGCCATCGCGCTGGGCGCCGTGATCGCGCCGCCTGACCCGGTGGCGGTGGAATCCGTTGCCGGGCGGGTCCGGATGCCGCGGCGGCTGATCACGGTGCTGCAGAGCGAGGGTCTCTTCAACGATGCCGCGGCCATCGTGATCTTCCAAGCCGCCGTAGAGGCGGCGCTGTCCGGCGGCGAGATCGGCGTGCGGCTGCTGCTCCAGTTCCTGCTGGGGGCTGCCCTCGCCGTCGCGCTCGGCATCCTGATGGGCTGGATCACCATGATGATGACCCACTTCGTCACCTCGTTGGTGGCCCGCAGCGCCATTACGCTGGTGGTGCCGTTTGCCGCCTACATCCTGGCCGAAGAACTGCACGCGTCCGGCGTGGTGGCGGTAGTGGTGACGGCGCTGGAGATCCAACGGCGTTCCCGACCGCAGGATGCCGCCGAGCGGGTCACGCGGCGGGCGTTCTGGGACGTGGTTGAACTGCTGGCCACCGGCCTGGCCTTCGGGCTGATGGGGCTGGAGATCCGGCAGGTCGTCGTGGAGGAAGGCACAGCCGTCTTCGGCATGCTCGGCCTGGCGGTGACGGTCTGCGTCCTGGTGGTTGCGGTGCGGTTCCTGTGGATGGCAGGGCTGGCCTGGCTATCCCGCGGCAAGGACGATGCGCTGCCGCCGACCTCGACCAAGGACGTGCTGATCCTGACCTGGTGCGGCATGCGCGGGCTCGCGACCCTGGCGCTGGCCCTGGCCATCCCGGTAACGCTGCCGGACGGCACGGCCTTCGCCGGCCGGCACGAGATCCTGGTGGTCGCCTGCGCCGTGCTGCTGGCCACGCTGGTGCTGCCCGGCCTGACCCTGCCGTGGCTGATGCGCATCCTCAAAGCCCAGGACACCGGCACGGTAGAACGTGAAGCGGCCCGCGTCCTGGCCGGCCGCGCGCAGGAGGCGGCCATCGCCGCGCTTCGCGATTCCGAACTAATGAAGAACCTGCCGGAGGAAAAAGTGGAAGCGGTCCGGCAGCGGATGCACCGGCTCGGCACCGACCTGCTGAGCGCTGCCGGAAGCAAGTATCCCAAGTCGCGCAAGGCCGGCCGCGAGGTGCTGGTCACCGCCCAAACCATTGCGCTTAATGCCGCCCGGCAGAAGTGGTGGCGGCCCGCAGCGAACCGGACATGGATCCGGAAGTCGTTGACCATGTGCTGCGGCAGCTGGACCTGCGGACCATTTCCATCCGCTGAAATGACGACGGCGGCGGTCCGGCTCAGGCGGCGGATCCGGCTTCCTGCCGGGACGCCAGGCGGTCCCGCCACCAGCCCACGGTCTCCGCTGCGGCCTTGTCCAGCGGCGTCGGCCGGAGCCCCAGCAGTTCTTCGCTCCGCGCCGAGGACATCACGAACGGCCGCTCGAACTGGTACGTCATCTCCGCCAGTTCGCGCATCCCGGCTGAAAAGAGGCTTAGGCCGCGCAGCAGCCAGCCCGGAATGGAGCCGACCTTGGGAGCCGGGGACCCGGCGGCCCGGGCATAGGCCTCGACCATGCCGCGCTGCGTGACCGCCGGAAGCGTCGGGGCGTGCAGCACCGTATTCCAGACCTTCCGGTTGCCGGCGGCGGCAATCATTGCGGCGGCCAGGTCCGGGACATAGGTGAAGGAGTGCGGCTGGTCCGGCTTGCCCAGCACCCGGATGGTCTTCCCGGACAGCACCAGCGGCACCATGCGCTCGCCGGCGTGCGCGTTGAGCACATGTGGGCCGAAGAAGTCCGAGGCCACCACGCTCACGGTCGGCGTTGCCGACGCAGCCCGGGCGGCCAGCAGCTCGGTGCGCACGCCCCGTTTGCCGCCGTCGGCCCGGCGCGGGCTGGCTTCGGTCATCACCTGGTCCGGCCGGTCGTAGGAGTAGAGGCTTTCCGGGAAGACCACCACCGCTCCGGCCCGGCCGGCCGCGGCCAGGACGGTCTGCTCGGCCGCCGGCAGTTCGGCCTGCCACGCGGCGGCACTGTAGGCGCTGCCGTGGATGCAGTGGAAGACCGCGGCAGCACCGGCGAAGAGTTCGTCCAACTCCTCCGGCCGGGACACATCCACGGCCCGGCGTTCCACCAGCGCGTGGTCCGGCCCGCTGCCGGAACGGGTCAGGATCCGCACCCGGTGCCCCTGCCCGGCCAGTTGCTCGGCGATGGTGGTGCCAACCGGGCCGGCGCCGGTGACGATGTAGAGGTTGCTCATGATGATCTTCCTGTTCGTGTCCAAAGTCTGGTTCGCCGCGGCCGCGGCGGGCATTTCGCCGTTCCGCTGGCTGAGAGAGCAGTGCTCTCGAAACCACTGTGGACCTCAAGTCACGCGCTTGTCAAGAGCGGTGCTCTCGAAAGTTGACACTGCTCTCACGGGTGCGACAGGATCGGGACATGGCAGGGACCCCGCGCGAACGCGCCCGCGAGCAAACCATCAACGACATTGTCCGGATTGGCAGGGAACAGTTGAGCCAGGTCGGTGCCGCGGCTTTGTCGCTGCGCGCAGTGGCCCGTGAACTTGGCGTGGTGTCCTCTGCGGTCTATCGCTACGTGGGCAGCCGGGACGAGCTGCTGACTCTGTTGGTGGTGGAGGCTTACAACGAACTGGGCGAGGCAGTGGAGCAGGCGGTCGCGGCTGCGGGGGAACACGACGCCGGGGGCAGGTTCCGGGCCCTGTGCAGGGCGGTTCGGGAATGGGGCCTGCGAGAACCGGCCCGCTACGCCCTGCTGTTCGGCTCGCCGGTACCCGGGTACCAGGCCCCGGCCGAGCGCACCACGGGTCCCGGTATCCGCGTGGTGGTCGCGCTGGTGCGGCTTATCGACGACGCCTACCGCGCCGGCGCACTCGCGGCCAATCCGGCGGGCAGCGGACCGCAGCTGGTGCAGGAGCCGACGCCGCCAGCCTCCGCGCAGCCTGGAGCGGCCCTGTCCGACCCGCTCCAGCATGACCTCGCAGCTATTCGCCGCGAATTTGCTCTGGCGGTTCCGGACGCGCTGGTGGCCCGCGGCACGCTGGTCTGGACTTCCCTCTTCGGTGCGGTGAATTTCGAGGTGTTCGACCAGTACGGGCGGGAAACCTTCACCGATCCCGGCTTGCTGTTTGAGCATCATCTGGACGTATTCGCCGGCATCCTCGGTTTGCCCTAGCGCGCACGGTGGTCGACCAAGCGAGCGTCAGCGAGCGCGTGGAGACCCGCGCGGAGACCGGCTGAGCGCCGTCGTCATTAGATGGCTTCGGCCGTGCAATGTTCAGCAAAATTTTCCCCGGGGATTCCGCAGCGTGGCATACGATCTGTCCATGCCAGATCTTGCCACGTCCATCGGATTGGTCACCGAGGTGCTGACGTGGGCTGCCCTGGTTCCGGGAGTGCTGTTGCTGTTGGTGGCCGCGGTGCTGCGGCTGGCCGGGATTCGGTGGCACAGAGCCGATGGCGTTGCGTTCGACGACGGACGCCGCCGGGGCGTGCGCTGGTTCGACACCCGGCACGGCTTCCTGGAAGGTGTTTTCCCGGCCGGAACCAGCTCCGATGTGGCGGCCGGCTCGGACGTGCTGGTCTACTACGACGCCCGACGGCCCGACCGATGGCAGGTTTCCGAACCGGAGCCTCCGGGCCGGATTGTGCTGCTGCTGGGCAAGATCCTTAGCGGGGTTGGCCTCCTGTCCGCCCTGGTCGGGCTGCTCGCCATGGTGCTTGCCGGCTAGACGAGGGCGCTGAAAGCCTCCGCCTTGCCCTTGCTGCCCTGCACGATGATCTGGTCGTCGTCGTACAGCACGGTCTGCCCGGTGGTGTGCTCCCAGACGCCGCCCCGGCGCTTGACCGCCACCACGGTGATGTTGAACTTCGAGCGCAACTGCAGCACCTCGAGCGGGCGGTCCTGGGCGATCGACGGTGGCGAGGTACGGATCATCACGAAGTTGTCTTCGAACTCCACGTAGTCGAGCATGGCGCCACGGACCAGGTGTGCGATGCGCCTGCCCATGTCATTTTCCGGACGGACCACGTGCTGGACGCCGAGCTGCTCGAGGATCTCCGCGTGCGGCTCGCTGATCGCCTTGGCCCAGATGATGGGTGTGACGAACTTCAGCAGTCTGGAGGCGGTCAGGATGCTGGCCTCGATGTCCGTGCCGATGCCCACTACCACCCGGTCGAATTCATGCACCGAGAGCTGGCGCAGGACTTCTTCTTTGGTCGAGTCGGCGCGGACCACGTGTGTGAGCAGACCGTTGAAAGCCTGCACCTTGTCCGCGTCGTTGTCGATGCCCAGGACCTGGGTTCCTTGGCTTTCGAGTTCACGGGCCACGGCTCCGCCGAAGCGGCCGAGCCCGATGACGGCCATCGTTTGCACCTCACGGCTTCGCTCGCTGGTGCGGGGGAAGAGGGGATGAGTCCTAGCCAATGAGCGGCCTTTCCTTGGGATATTCGTAGAGGATGGGTCGTTGCCGCAGGGCGAGGGCCGACGCCAGCGTCACCGGACCAAGCCGGCCGATGAACATCAGCGCGATCAGGATGCCCTGGCCCGCGGGCGGAAGGGCGGCGGTGATGCCGGTGGAGAGCCCCACGGTGCCAAAAGCGGACACGACCTCGAACAACAATCGTTCCTGGCCAAAGGGGGCCAGGAACATCAGGGCCATGGTGGCGGCGACCACCACGGCGATGGCCAGCAGCACCACCGTGATGGCCTGACGGTGCACCGAGAGGGAGAGGCGCTTGCCGAAGATATTGACCGCGGCGCCGCCGCGGACCTCGGTGTACAGAATAAAGAACAGCACGGCAAAGGTGGTGATCTTCAGCCCGCCCGCGGTCCCGGCCGGGCCGCCGCCGATGAACATCAGGATGTCCATGCCCATCCAGCTCACCGGGTGGAGTTGGGCGATGTCCACGCTGTTGAACCCGGCGGTGCGGGTGACGACCGACTGGAAAAAGCCTGCCAGGATGCGCTCGCCGGGAGGCATGGAGCCTAGGGTCGCCCGGTTGCCCCACTCGACGGCAGTGATGAAAACCGTGCCGAGTACCAGCAGCACGGCCGTGCCGCTGAGAACCAGTTTGGTGTTCATGCTCCAGTGGATGGGGCGGCGGTATTGGCGGGACAGCTCCACCAGCACGGGAAAACCCATGCCACCGATGATGATCGCCGCGGCGATCGGCAGGCAGATCCACGGGTCGCCGACGAACCCCATCAGGTTGTCCGAGTACAAGGCGAACCCGGCGTTGTTGAACGAGGATACCGCATGGAATACGCCTTCCCAGAGGGCGCGTCCGGGGGAGTAGCCGTAGCCGACGATGAAGCGGAACATCAGGATGATGGCCAAGGCGGCCTCGGTCAGCAGGGAAATGCGCAGGACGCCGAGCAGCACGGCGTGGACATCGCCGAACCCGATGCTTTTGGTTTCCGCCGCGGCGGAGATGCGGGACCTGAGTCCCAGCCTGCCGGCCAGCAGGACGCCGAGCAGGGCGCCGAAGGACATGACGCCGAAACCACCCAGCTGGATCAGGACCATGATGACCATCTGGCCGAACGGGGTCCAGAACACCGGGGTGTCGACCACGGCCAACCCGGTCACACAGACGGCGGAAGTGGCTGTGAACAGGGCCTCCAGGAAGCCGGCCCCACCTGCTCCTTGCTTGGCCAGCGGAAGCATCAGGATGCCGGTACCGGCCACGATGGCGCCGATGAAGCCGAGCACGATTACCTGCGCCGGGTGCTTTGGCGCCCACCGCAGCCGTCGGAGGGCGGATGCGGCCGTTCCCGGCACGCGCTTGAAGGTGCGCCGGATGGACGATGTCACCTTCTGCGGCCAACCGGCCCCGGCTTGCATAGCGGAAAGATTAGCACCGCTTGCGCTCGGCTTCGTTTTGATGCCTAACGGAAGCGGCGGTTAGGATGGAAGAGGTGCGCCGGGAAGTCTGGTCGGCAATTTCTGTTGTCGACCATTGAGGAGCCGTTGTGGCTGCTAAAACCCCTGAATCGTCCGCCAAACCCAAAGTATTGGGCCGCGGAAGCTATGCCGAAGCGCTGCGAATCGGCGAAATTCTGCGGAAGGAAACCGTCGGCGGCGCACTGCTGGTATTCGCCGCGGTCGTCGCCCTGATCTGGGCAAACTCACCGGCGGCAGACAGTTACTTCGCCCTGCGCGACTTCACCGTCGGCTATGAGCCCTGGCACTTGGAGTTGAGTCTCGGCGCGTGGGCCGCAGACGGTTTGCTGGCGGTGTTCTTTTTCCTGGTGGGGCTTGAGCTGAAACGCGAGTTCGTTGCGGGGGACCTCCGCAGCCCGCGCAAGGCCATGGTTCCTGTCGCAGCCGCTGTAGGCGGAGTGGTTGTGCCTGCGCTCATCTATGCAGCCATCAACTGGGGCAGTCCGGAAACCCTCCACGGCTGGGCCATTCCGACGGCGACGGACATCGCCTTTGCGGTGGCGGTCCTGGCAGTCATCGGCTCGCATTTGCCCAGCGCGCTCCGCATCTTCCTGCTCACGCTCGCGGTGGTTGACGATCTGATCGCGATTGCCATTATCGCCTTCGTCTACACCGAGGAAATCCATACCACTGCACTGCTGCTGGCGCTAATTCCGATCGTCCTCTACGCCTTCCTGGTGCAGAAGTTCCGCGCCTTCTTCGGCAAGCACCGAATCGCCATGTGGGTCATCCTGTTGCCGATCGGTCTCGTGGCGTGGGCGCTGGTCCATGCCTCCGGCATCCACGCCACCATCGCCGGCGTGGTGCTCGGCTTCACGGTACCGGTGCGGCGCAGCCAGGCCAGTGGGGGGCCCGGGGCGGGCCCTGGACTCGCCGAAATATTCGAACACCGGGTCCGGCCGGTATCGGCCGGAATCGCGGTTCCCGTGTTCGCCTTCTTCTCCGCCGGGGTGGCCATCGGCGGGGTCGACGGCTTTGTCTCCGCGCTGGGCGACTCGGTGGCCATTGGCATTATTGCCGGTCTGGTGCTGGGCAAGCCGATCGGTATCGTCGGAACCACGTGGCTGATGAGCAAGTTGACCAGGGCCGAACTGGACAGATCATTCAAGTGGGTCGATTTGCTTGGAATTTCCGTGCTGGCCGGCATCGGCTTCACCGTCTCGCTGCTCGTGGCCGAGCTCAGCTTCGGCCTGGGCACGCCCGCGAATGATCATGCCAAGGTCGCGATTCTTGCGGCGTCGCTGCTGGCCGCCTTGCTCGCTTCGGTGGTGCTCCGTACCCGTAACCGGCACTACCGGCGGATCGAGGCGGAAGAGCAGGTCGACGCGGACCACGACGGCATCCCGGACGTCTATCAGAAAAATGGCAGCGAGTAACCGGCCCGACGCAAACTGCGCCGCCCACCGGACACCCGTCGTGGTCCTTGCGGCAACACCTACTCAGCGCCGCCGGCTTCCCCTAAGGTGGGGGCATGGAAGAGGTCGTCTTGGTGGGGTTCGACGGCTCGGAAACCAGCGGCCGGGCGCTTGACTGGGGGCTGTCCGAGGCGCATTCGCGGGGATGGTCGGTGCGTCTGGTCACCGTGATCTCGTCCGCCGGTGTTGACGATCCCCAGGTGGACCACCAGTATCTGGCGTCCGCCCGGCGCGGCGGGGAGGGTGTGCTGCAGACCGCGCTGGACCGAGCGGGAGCCTTGGGCTTGCGGGCAGAAGGGCACGTGGTCGCGGGCGACCCGAGCGAGGTGCTGGTGGACGAAACGGCGTCCGCGGGGCTGGCCGTGGTGGGCAAACGTGGCCGCGGCGGCTTCGCGGGCCGGCTGCTGGGCAGCGTCTCCTCGGGGCTGGCAGCGCACGGAGAGTGTCCCACGGTAGTGGTACCGGAGCGGTGGACGCCCGGCACAACGGCCGCCGAAGTCTCCGGCGACGCCGCCGCGGCGTTGCCCGGCGGCCCGGTGCCGTGGCTGGTCCCGTCGCCGCAGGGCGGAACGGACCAGGGGCTGCATCCGCCGGACCCCAACGAGAAGTTCAGCTATGCCGGCCAGGTGGTGGTTGGCGTCGATGCCGCGGGCAGCTCCAATCCGGCATTGTGGGCGGCCGCCGAATTAGCCGGCCGGCATGGCATCCCGCTCCGGATGCTATCCGCCCGGGCGCCGTTCTACCGCGACTCGCTCTGGCTGGACAACGTGGCAGGGGCGCAGCGGTTCCGCGAGGAAGTCACCGCCGAACTGGACGCCGCGCTGGGCGAGGTCCGGGGCCGGTTCCCGGACCTGGACGCCAGCTGGAATTTCTACCTGGATAAACCTGCCCAGATCCTGATCCACGCCACCCGCACAGCCGAACTGATGGTGCTGGGAACGCGCGGCCACGGCGGCTTTCCGGGGCTGTTGCTCGGCTCGGTGAGCCAGGCCGTGCTGCACCACGGAATGTGCCCGATGATGGTGGTCCCCAAGGGCGTGGAGGTCTAGCCGGTGCCTCCGGTGCCGGGGGCCCGGTACCGGACTTCTCCGGCCATGCGCAAGGCATCGATGGTGTCCTCGACGGTCAGCAGCAGGATGGTTTCGAAGGAGCTCATGGCGCCGCCGCCGCTGATGGCCAGCGCCACTGCGGCCATGGACACGTTGTTCGGGGCCTCCCAGACCGTATAGCCGTCGTGCGCGCCGAAGGCGTACCAGAAGCCGTGCAGCTTCCCGCCGACGGATTCGATGTAGGCCTTGGCCGCCTTCCGCCGATCCTCGGGGTTGTTGACCATCCTGGCCCAGGCCTCCGGGGTGTAGCTGAACTTCGATAGATAGAGCGCCATCTTCATTCCTTTCGAACTGTTCGGTCCGCGGCGGGACGACGGGTCAGACTTTGGCAGACCGGCGCCCGCGCCGCAGCGCCTGGGCGAACGTTGACACGGCGTAACTGGGCACCGCCTGGGCCGCAACAAATCCGTCCGGCCGCACCAAATACAGTTGCTCCGGATCCAGTGTGGTGTTCCCTTCGCGCGGCAGCACGTGCATGGCCAGCCCCAGTGCCGACTGCACATGATTGACGACGGCGGGGCCCGGCTCACCGTAAGAGTGCACCTGCCACTGCAGGCTGCGCAGCGTATCGAAATTGCTGCCTGCGTACGGCAGCCGCCGTCCCACGACCTTGCCGCGCCGGCCCCCGGCCGCTTCCTTCGCATCCGGGCTCATCCAGTAGTGGATCCGGGTCTGCGATATGTAGCCGAACATGCGGGAGGCGCCCCGGGACCGCGGCACGATGCGTGTGACAACCGGGATGAGGAACTGCAGCGCCCATTTTCGGGCGGCGATGGCCCAAGGCGCGGTCGACGTGATGAACCCGAACACCCGATCAGTGGTCTGCAGCAGCCGCACCGCGACCGGCCGCCGCTCGGCCTGGTAGCGGTCCAGATAGGAGTCCGCGGCCCGGCCGCCCAGGACATCGGCGAACTTGAAGGCCAGATTGTGGGCGTCCTGCAGGCCGGTGTTCATGCCCTGCGCGCCCACGGGGGAGTGCACGTGCGCGGCGTCCCCGGCGAGGAACACCGGGCCGTCGCGGAACTGCCCGGCGATCCGGTGATGCACGCGGTAGGTGGAGAACCAATTCGAGCCGCCGTAGCCGACGTTGAACTTCTGGGCCAGACGCTCCCGGATGGCCTCCTCCGAAACGTCCGCACCGCCGTCGTTGTTGGGCCCTTGCGTGGCGGACGAGTCGTCGCTGACCACACCGATAAGCCGCTCGTGGCCGGAACCCGTCATGGGGAACCCCAGCAGGAACTCGTCGATCCCGGCGCGGACGTTGACCTCTTCATGGGACAGGCCGTGCACGTCGGTGGCGTCGCAGACGAAGAACGTGTGCGGACTGGTGGAACCTTCGAAGGCGATGCCGCGGCTGGCCCGCACGGTGGATGAAGCCCCGTCCGCCCCGACGCAGTAGCGGGCACGGACCGAGGCCTCGCCGGCCGGGCCTGTCAGCCGGGCCCGGACGGGGTAGTCCGGGTGCGCGCCTCCGTCCACCAGGTCCAGCTCGGCCAGCCGGCACTGCCAGAGCACCTCGCCGCCCAGTGCCTTCAGGTTTCGCAGCAGCAACTCTTCGTTCTTGCTCTGTTCGTAGAACATGACGCCCGGGAACGGCGTGATGCCGCGGCCCATTCGGCCCAGCGGGATCCTACCCCGGGGCTTGGGCCCGAATCCGATGATGATGGCCTCCGCCAGATTTCCTTCGGCCACCACGGTCCCGGCGAGGCCCAGTTGGTCGTAGATTTCCATGCTGCGCGCCTGCACGCCCAAGGCCCGCGATTCCCGGGTGGGGCCCGACTTGCTGTCGGCGATGATGTGCTTGATGTCCAGCTTGGCCAGCCAGTTGGCGAGCATGAGTCCGGTGGGGCCGGCCCCGATGACCAGCACGTCGGTCTGCAGTTCGGCTGCCATGGCGGTACCTCCTGAACCGAGGGTACCGCTGGCGGTGCGGCAGCGGCAGGGGGATGGAAGCCCAGCGGGCAAGGGCCGCCGGTAGAATTGATCGGTCCCCCGCAAAAAGATCGGAGCCCACTGGTGCCCACCACGACAGCGCAGCCGGAGCTGACCCCCGAGGAGCGCCAGTCCGTACTCCGGGCGCTCAAATCGCCGCGGCTGCTGAAGACCGAAGTGCTCGGCGGGCTGGTGGTTGCGCTGGCCCTGATACCGGAGGCCATTGCGTTCTCCGTCATTGCCGGCGTGGACCCGCGCATCGGGTTGTTTGCCTCCTTCACCATGGCCGTGTCGATTGCTTTCCTGGGCGGCCGGCCCGCGATGATCTCCGCGGCCACCGGTGCGGTGGCGCTGGTGATCGCCCCGCTGGTGGACAGCCACGGCCTGGACTATCTAGTGGCCGCCGTGATCCTGGCGGGCGTGTTCCAGGTGCTGCTGGCGCTGCTCGGGGTGGCCAAACTGATGCGGTTCATTCCGCGGCAGGTGATGGTGGGCTTCGTCAACGCGCTTGCCATCCTGGTTTTCCTGGCGCAGGTGCCCGAACTCCTGGGCGTTCCGTGGCTGGTGTACCCGTTGACCGCGCTGGCACTGGTGATTGTTTTTGGCCTGCCGAAATTGACCACGGTGGTGCCGGCGCCGCTGGTGGCGATCGTGGTGCTGACGCTGATCACGGTGTTCGCATCCATCACCGTGCCGACGGTGGGGGACAAGGGCGAACTGCCGGACAGCCTGCCCGCACTGTTCTTTCCGCAGCTGCCGCTGACCTGGGACACCTTCGGGGTGATCTTCCCGTATGCCTTGGCGATGGCCTTCGTGGGGCTGCTCGAATCGCTGATGACGGCGAAGCTGGTGGACGACATCACCGACACCCGTTCGTCCAAGAACCGCGAGTCGTGGGGTCAGGGGGCGGCCAACATCATCACCGGCTTCTTCGGCGGCATGGGCGGCTGCGCGATGATCGGCCAGACCATGATCAACGTCCGGGCATCGGGCAGCCGGACCCGGATCTCCACGTTCCTGGCCGGCGTGTTCCTGTTGATCCTGGTAGTGGCCCTGGGCGACGTGGTGGCGCTGATCCCGATGGCCGCGCTGGTGGCCGTGATGATCTTCGTCTGCTGGGCAACGTTCGACTGGCACAGCATCAAGCCCTCGACCCTCAAGATGATGCCGAAGAGTGAGACAACCGTCATGCTGGTCACCGTCATCGCCACCGTAGCGACCAACAACCTGGCCATCGGCGTGGGCCTCGGCGTGCTGACCGCCACGGTGCTCTTCGCCAACCGGGTCTCCCACCTGGTGACGGTGGAGCGGACGGTGTTGGAGCTGAACGGTGAAGAAACGGCCACCTACGTGGTCGACGGCGAGTTGTTCTTCGCCTCCTCCAACGACCTCTACACCCAGTTCAACTATGCGCTGGACCCGGACCAAGTGGTCATCGACATGCACGCCTCCCACCTATGGGACGCCTCCACCGTGGCGGCGCTCGATGCGATCACGGAGAAGTACCGTCAGCACGGAAAGAACGTGCAGATCATCGGGCTGAACTCCGCCAGCGTGGCGATGCGCGAGCGGATGGCCGGCAAGCTCAACGGCTGACCGGGCGCAGTAACCCGCCCTTTTCTCCGGCCGACCGCGCCGGGTCTGCGGCAACGGCGTATTCTAGGGGCACTCCGGTTCGGAAACCACCGGACTGCGCGAGGATGGGAGGCCAGCATGAGCGACCAGCTAACCCAGGACGAGGTGGAGCACTTCGCTGCCTTGCTGGATGCGCGGGAGGCGTCCGACCGGGCACAAGTAGAACGTCTCACCGTGGACATTGCGGAAGTCACCGAGGCGACCCGCGACATCCCGGCCGACGACGAGCATGACCCCGAAGGTTCCACGGCCACGCTGGAGCGGGCCCGCGAGGTGGCGCTGCTGGTCAGCACGGAAAAGGCGCTGGCCAACATTGCCGCTGCCCGCGAACGGCTGGAGGCCGGGACTTATGGCCGGTGTACGTCCTGCGGCAACCCGATTCCGCGCGAACGGCTGGAGATCAGGCCGGAAGCGCAGTACTGCGTCAGCTGCGCCGCAAAACACCGCGGCTGAATCATGCCCGGTGCAGGATGTTCCAGCCGTGGCTGGACCGAATCGGGCAACGTCATTTAGCGGCTGAGACGCCGCGCCAGCTCGTTGGCTATTGCCACCACGCGGTCGCCCCACTGCTGGCCAGGCGAGGTCTGGACTCGAGGCAACGGCACTCCCAGGCAGACAGCTGCTACGACCTTGTCGCCTACCCGCACAGGCGCGCTCACCGAAGACAGCCCGACGGTACGCTGCGACACGGCCTCGATCCAGCCGAGGTCCATGCCATCCTCGCGCCGCGTGGACTCATTAAGAAGGACGGACGCCGCAGAACCACCATCCGAGAGCGGCAGCATCCATCCCGCCGGCAGTGTTACCCGCAACTCCTGCGCGGCGTCGACTGACTCAAGGCAGAGGCGCGAATCTCCGCGCCGCACCCACAGCTGGGCGGTCTCTGACGTCTCGTCGCGCAACTGCGTCAGCAGGGGGCGGGAAGCCCAGGCGATGTTGCTCATATCGAACCTGACGCCCGGGCCGTAGCGGCCGTCCCCGCTGCGGCTGACCAGCCCGTGCTGCGTCAAGGCAGTCGCCAGACGGTGGGTCGTCGAGAGGTTCATCTTGAGGAGTTGGGCCAGATCGGTTGCGGTCATCGGCTGGAACTCGACCGCGTCGACTATCGACATGGCCTTGTCGAGCACGCCGACCCCTGTTACTGTGTCCGTTGTCACAGATTGAAATGTACTCTCAAAATATGAGAGTTGCAAGACCGGATCTCCTCCGGTCCCACTAGAGAGGAAACTCGATGAAGCGTCTCCTGACATCCGGCGCAGCACTGCTTGCTGTCGCCGCTGTCGCCCTCACCGGTTGCTCCGCCGAAGGGGCAGCATCCGGCGAGAGCTATCCTGACCGTCCCATCAGCTTCAGCGTCGGCTCCGAGCCCGGCTCGGGGTGGGATGGCACCGCCCGTGCCCTGGTCGAGGTGATGGAGCGTGAGGACGCTGTGCCCGTGCAGGTCAACGTGCAGAACCGCCCCGGTTCTGTGGGCTGCGTGCTGCTCAACGACATGATCAACAAGCATGCCGATGCCTCCAACGAAATCGCGATGACCTCGGTGCCGCTGCAGTCGATGGAACTGCGCGGCATGTGCGACGTGAACTACAAGGACGTGACCGTCATTGCCCGGTTGCTGATCGAGAACTTCCTGGTGGCGGTACCCGCGGACTCCAAGTACAAGGATCTCGATTCCCTGCTCGAGGCCATCGTTAAGGATCCGAAGTCGGTGCCGGTTGCGGCCGACGGCGACGACCAGTTGCCCCTCGCCCTGCTGGTCGAGGCAGCCGGCGGCGATCCCTCCTCGATCAACTTCATTGCCTTCGAAAGCGGCGGCGAATACCTCACCGCCTTGATGAATGGCGACGTGCTCGCCAGCGTTTCGGGCGTCACGGAGTACGGACCGCAGATCGAAGCCGGCGAACTCCGCGGCCTCGCGGTCCTTTCCGAGGACCGCCTTGAGGAGCCGCTGGCCGACATCCCGACTGCAGTGGAGCTTGGATACGACGTCACGCTGAACAACTGGCGCGGGGTCTACGGCCCGCCGAATATGCCGGAAGAAGCTGTCGCGTACTGGGAGTCGAAGCTGCAGGAACTTCTGCAGTCGGACTCCTGGAAAGAGATCGCGGACCGCAACCAGTGGGGCACGGCCTACCTGGCCGGCGATGAACTGGATGCATTCCTCGAGGACTCGTACACCCAGCTCACTTCCGCGCTTCAGAGCGTCGGCGCGCTGAAGTAATCATGGCTGCTGAGAATCTCGGACGGAATCCGGCAGACGTTATCGCTGGAGGGGTCGTGGCCGCTGTTGGTGTGGCGTACACGATCGTCGCGCTGCAAACCCCGGCGGCCAATTCATCCGCATCGGTTATCGGTCCGGCCATCGTTCCGACGCTTCTCGGTGTCCTTCTCGCCCTGGGAGGAGCCGCGGTCGCCATTGGCGGCCTGCGGCTCCGCCCGGCCGAGGGCAAGGCGGATCCAGCCGGGACGACGGAACCGGCCCAAAGCGGCGGCTTGCGATTGTGGGTCACCATCGCAATCTTCGGGGCGTACGTTCTGGCCTTTATTCCTGTCGGCTACCTGCTGTCGACGATCGCGTTCCTCATGGGCCTCGCGACGTACTTCTCGCCGACCAAGTGGAAGAGCAATCTTATTTTCGCCATCTCGTTTCCCCTGATCGTGTTTGTGATGTTTGAGTACCTGCTGAGAGTGCCGCTGCCGCAGGGCCTGCTGTCGGGGGTGCTGTAGGAATGGATATCCTCGCCAACCTCGGTGACGGCTTCGCCACGGCACTCTCCCCGATGAACCTGCTGTTCGCCTTCCTGGGCGTGCTGATCGGCACGATGGTGGGCGTCATCCCGGGCATCGGCCCGACGACGGCCATCGCGCTGTTGATTCCGGTGTCGTTCAGCCTCGATCCGGTCACTGGACTCATCCTGCTGTGCGGCATCTACTACGGCGCCATGTACGGCGGATCGATCACCTCGATCCTCATCCGCACTCCCGGCGAAATCGGCACAGTGATGTCGACCATCGACGGTTACGAGATGACAAAGCGCGGACGAGGCGGGCCAGCGCTGGCGACAGCCGCGATCGGTTCTTTCGTCGCCGGTACCATCTCGACCATCCTGCTGATGCTGATGGCCCCGGTGCTAGCTGCCGTGTCGGTGGCATTCGGCTCAAACGTCTATTTCCTCTTGCTGCTCCTGGCCCTGATCATGCTCTCCAACTTGACCGGTGGTTCCCGGCTCAAGGCCGGAATTTCGACTTTGTTCGGCATGGCAGTCGCCATGATCGGCATGGATCCCCAGGCAGGCATGCCGCGCATGACCCTCGGCGTCCTCGAACTGAACAGCGGCATCGACTTCGCAATCTTCGCCATGGCGTTGTTCGCCGTGCCTGAGGCGCTCGCGAACCTGACCCGCCGCCACACCGAGGCGACACCGGGAATCGGCAAGGTCAAGCTCTTCATGACCAAGGAGGACTGGCGCCGCTCGACGGTACCGTGGTTCCGCGGCACGTTCCTGGGATTCTTCGTCGGCCTGCTGCCGGGCATGGGAACTCTCGGCTCCTTCTTCTCCTATCCACTGGAGAAGCGCTTGTCCCGCAAGCACAAAGCCGAGTTCGGCAAGGGCGCGATCGAAGGCGTTGCCGGTCCCGAGGCTGCGAACAACGCCGGCGTCGGCGGCGGGCTGGTGCCGCTGTTCACGCTCGGCATCCCCGGCTCGCCCACCCTGGCGCTGCTGTTCTTTGTCTTCACCATGTATGGGCTCCAGCCTGGACCTCAGCTGATGTCGGAACAGTCCGGCCTGATTTGGGCCATCATCGCCAGCATGTACATCGGCAACGTCCTCCTGCTGGTGCTCAACCTCCCGCTCGTGGGAGCTTTCGTCCAACTGCTGAAGATCCCGGACGCCAAGCTCTACAGCGGCGTGCTGGCCTTCGTGGCGCTCGGTGCCTACGCCCTCGGCTTCGACCTGTTCAGCATGGGGACCATGTTCGTGTTCGGTCTGGTCGGCTACGGCATGCAGAAGTACGGGTTCCCGCTGGCCCCGGCCGTCGTTGGTCTTGTGCTGGCGCCGATGCTTGAGTCGAGCCTGCGCCGGGCGCTCCAGATCTCTGCCGGCGATCCGGCGACGTTCATCGACGGGCCGCTGGCCATAACGCTGACGGCGCTGATCGCCCTGGTGATCCTTGCACCCCTCCTGCTGCCGCTGCTCCGCCGGAGCGGCGTCCTCGCCAGGGGTCTGAATTCGCGGCGCCAGGTGGCCACCGACAAACTCAAGGATCCCGGTACGGACCTCCACGTCCCAACAGGTTTCGGGTACGCAAAGGAGCCCGAGGCGCCCCGACCAGACGGGCAGCCACCTGCGCCCGAAGGCCAGACAGCCGAAGATGACGGGAATGAGCTGCTGCCGGCATCGAAGGGGCTGGCGGCTGACAATGAGGCACCCGATCGGAAGCCCCTTGACTAGCAGGGACGGCGGGAGCCGGCGCGCCTACCACCTCTAGTCCTCCCAATTAGCAGTAACTATGTTCCATCAGAGGGGAACGTCACGAGGAGGCATCGCCCTGAGTGAGGCTCTCAATATCGTGGCGAACACCCTGCGCGGAAGCGCTTTTTATTAGCAAGGCAGGAAACCAATGACGCAATACGAAATTGCTGTAATCCCCGGGGACGGAATCGGACCTGAAGTCGTTGAAGCCGCTCTGCGCGTGCTGAAGGAATGCGAAACCCGGTACGGGCTGAAGATCAACTACACCTTCCATGACTTCAGCGCAGACTTATACCGCCGTACCGGGCGGAAGATCACCGCTGCCGATATGGATGAAATCGGCAAGGCGGATGCTGTGCTCTTCGGAGCCATGGGACTGCCCGATGTGCGCGGACCGGAGGGTCTCGAATTGGGTGCCCAGGTTGAAATGCGGGCCCACTACGGACTCTTCTCAAGCCTTCGGCCGGTTCGGCTCTTTGCGGGAGTGGAGAGCCCTGTCAAGGCGAAGAACGTCGACATGCTCGTGATCCGCGAAACGTCCGAAGGGATGTTCGCGGGGCTGGCCGATGAGCATGAGCCCAGTAATGAGAGCGCGAGTGATCGTATGACGATCACCCGGGCCACCTGCGAGAAGCTTTTCGATGTTGCGTTTTCCCAGGCCCGTGCGCGACGCAAGCGCGGAACGCCCGGGCACGTGACCCTGCTGCATAAGTCCAATGCCTTGCGCAGCAACGTGCTGATGGAGAAGGTATTCGACGAGGTCGCCGCGAAGAACGATGACATCGGCAGTGCAAAGTTCTACATCGACGCGGGATCGATGTACATGGTCACCGATCCGGAACGGTACGACGTTGTCGTCACGGAGAATATTTTCGGCGACATCGTTTCAGAGATTGCAGCTGGGCTCGTCGGCGGTCTCGGCGTCGCCCCATCTGCCGACGTCAGTCTGACGCATGGCGTATTCCAGCCATCTCACGGAAGCGCCCCCGATATCGCGGGCCAGGGAATCGCAAATCCGACGGCGATGATCCTGTCCGCCGCAATGATGCTGGAATGGCTGGGCGAACGCCGCGAGGACGACGATTGCGCCAAGGCGGCACAAAGCATTCAAGGGGCCGTCGAGTCGGCACTGGCAACAGGCCCTCGTGCACGCGACCTCGGCGGCACGGCGGGGACCCAGGAAGTGGTGGACGCCGTCGTCCGGGCATTGCCGGCGTAGTTGAAACCGGGGGCCAGGAACATCTGGCCCCCGCTATGGCCGGAAGGTCGTCCTCCACCGACACCCACGCTCTGACCAGTCAGATTCTCGTGTCGCAGTTGCCAGCTCTTGACGTACGAAAGGTGCGCACCAATTGACTCATAAGGTTCTGTTCGTAAACCCTTTGAAGGACTATATAGACCGCCTTGTGGATTCCACCCCGGAGGGCTTTAGTGTCACCGTGATGCCGGCAGGGGCGGACGTTGCGGACATGTGCCGTGAAGCTGAGGATGCCGACTTCCTCATCTCCGGCGTCGATGTTCCCGAAGAGGTGTTCCGGGCCGCGAAGAGCGTGAAGTTCATTCAGTACATGAGCTCCGGCTATGGACAGCTGCCGCTGAATGTCCTGAACGAACTGGGCGTCCCGGTGGCCCAGATGAAGACCCATTCCATCTCCGTCGCGGAACATGCAATTACGTTGATGCTGACATTGCTGCGGCGAATCCCGGCGTCCATGCAGTTGATGCGCGAAGGGAAATGGCGCCACGACCTGGACGAGATGTCCTACTCGGAGCTGTACGGCAAAACGGTCGGCATCGTCGGGCTGGGGAATATAGGGCGCTGGGTCGGCAAGGTCTTGCACCACGGCTTCGGTGCCAGCGTGGTCTTCTATGACAACGCGGAGATCCCGCTGACTGTTTCCGAGCTCATCCCAGCTCGACCCGTCCAGCTGGAGGAGCTCATGGCGATCTCCGACATCGTCTGCCTGAATGTTCCGTTGAATTCGGAATCCCAGAAGATGATCGGGCGGGACGAACTAGCGCTGATGAAGCGGAGCAGCGTCCTCGTCAATGTCGGGCGCGGTGAGGTGGTCGATGAGGACGCCCTCATCGAATGCCTGCGCGAAGGACGCATCGCAGGGGCCGGACTGGACGTCTATGAGAGGGAGCCGTTGGACCCTACCAGTGAACTGCTGAATCTGGAGCAGGTAGTGTGCACGCCCCATATGGCGGGCGTTGGTTGGGAGAACGTCGAGCGCAGGATCGCGACCGTATGGCAGAACTTCGACGCGGTCCTGCACGGCGCCATCCCGACCGGGGTCGTCACGGCGGCGAAACGAGCGGAGAACACCCCGCTGCTCGCGGACGCCGCGCTGCACTGATGACGCGAGCCAGGACATCCACCACAACAGCTCTCGAAGGAGCGACTCAATGACGAAAGCAGCACCCCTCGCGGGCATCCGTGTGCTCGAACTGGGCAGTTTCATCGCCGCGCCCTTCGCCGCGCGCCTCTTCGGCGACTTCGGCGCCGACGTGATCAAGGTCGAAAGGCCGGAAGGCGGCGACGAGCTGCGCGACTGGCGCAAGACCCGCGGGTCGACCTCGATGATGTTCCGCACGGTAGCCCGCAATAAGCGCTCGGTGACCCTGGACCTGCGCACTCCGGAAGGCCAGGAAGCGGTCCGCCGCATCGCCGCCAACTGCGATGTGGTGATCGAGAACTTCCGGCCGGGCACGCTTGAGCGGTGGGGGATCGGACCTGAGGTGCTCAAGGCCGCCAACCCGGATCTTATCGTCGTGCGCATCTCCGGCTACGGACAGACCGGCCCGTACCGCGACCGGGCAGGCTTCGGCAGCTCGGCCGAAGCGTTCGCCGGGCTGCGGTACCTGACCGGCGAGCCGGACCGTCCGGCCGGACGCGCCGCCGCTAGCATGGGCGACACCGTTGCCGGCCTGTACGGCGCCATCGGTGCGCTGATGCTTCTCTTCGAACGGGCAAGCGGCCGCGATATCGCCCAGCGTTCGGTTGTTGATGTCGGGCTGTACGAAGGCGTCTTCAGCCTGCTCGAATCGCTTGTGCCCGATTACGACGCCTATGGCATGGTCCGCACCCGCACCGGCGGAAAGCTCCCCGGCGTGGTGCCCACCGGCTCCTATGAATGCGGCGACGGCCTGGAGGTGGTGATCGGCGGCAACTCCGCCTCGGTCTTCGCGCGGCTCATGGAGGCCGTCGGCCGGACTGACCTTGCCGAGGACGAGTCGCTGCGCCGGACCGAGGCCCGCAGTGCCAGGGAGGAAGAGCTCAACGGCATCATCTCGGCGTGGACGGGCTCCCGCACCCTGGAGCAGGCACTTGACGCGCTCGAGGACGCCGGAGTTCCGGCCGCCCCCGTGTACGACGCGCCGAGCATCGCCGACGACCGCCACTACCTTGCGCGCGGCATGGTGCAGACACACGACGTCGTTATTGACGGCGACCCTGAACCGGTGCGCTTCCCGGGAGTCGTGCCCATCATCGAGGGATCCGAGGGCAGCGTCCGCTGGCTGGGACCGGAGCTCGGCGAGCACACCCACGAGGTGCTCACCGAGGTCGCCGGCTACGACGCGGCGGACGTTGCACGGATCTCCGGCGTTGCTGCGGAGCAAGAGCCGCACCAGCCGGCCGGCGCGCGGGCGGGGCTGGGCGCATGAGCACCATCCGGATCACCGACGTCTACCTGCGGGACGGGTTGCAGGATGAGGACGGCGTCGTCCCCACCGAGGAGAAGCTGCGCATCGCGGGCCTCCTGGTCAAGGCCCGCGTGCCAGCCATAGAAGTGGCCTCGTTCGTCAACCCCAAGAAGGTTCCGCAGATGGCGGACGCGGAGGCGGTGCTTGCCGGCCTCGTCGCGACAGGCCTGACCGAGCGGGTCACGGTCAGTGCGCTCACCCTCAACGACCGGGGCATCGACCGTGCTGTTGCCGCAGGCACGGCGGTTGTCGAAATCGTCACCAGTGCAAGCGAGGCCCACAGCCGAGCTAACGCGGGCCAGACCATCGACGATGCGCTCGACGGGCTGGAGGCAGCAGTTCGCCGGCACCCCGGCGTGCATTTCCTCGCCGGTGTGTCCACCGCCTTCACCTGCCCGTTCGAGGGCGAGATCCCGGCGGCCCGCCTGGCGCACGTCGTCGACCGCTTTGCGTCGATGGGCGTGACGGAGATCGGGCTCGCCGACACGCTGGGCACCACGCCGACGGACCGGGTGATCGAATCACTCGGCATCGTGCGCGCGGGGCATCCGGATGCAGAGTTGTCGCTGCACCTGCACGATGCGCACCGGCAGGCACTCGCGACGGCGCTCGCCGCGGTGGAAATCGGCGTCACCCGCTTCGACGCCGCACTGGCCGGTTTCGGCGGCTGCCCGTTCGCGCCGGGCGCCCATGGCAACCTCGCCACCGAGGCACTGGTCCGGACGATGCATGAAGCCGGACACCAGACGGGCATCGACGAGGACGCCCTGGCCGTTGCGGCGGCCGCGGCGCGCGACGCGGTGGCGAGGGCGCCCAAGATCCAGCAGACCGCCTAGGCCGCCCCGCCCGGCACCCTCACCCCAGGACTGCACGACGCCGGTGCCCCGCCCTCCGCAGGCGGGGCACCGGCGTCGTTGTGCTTTTCTGTGCTACTTTGAGGGAGAAAGTGCGGATTTGATCGATCTGGGGGAGGCCCGTCCATGTTGGCACCGGAACGGCGGCGCTATTTGCTGCAGGAACTCAGCGTCCGCGAAACCGTGCGCGTCTCCGAAGTGGCTCACGCGCTGCAGGTCTCCGAGATGACCGTGCGCCGGGACATCGATGCGCTCGACGGCGAGGGCGTGCTGCGCAAGGTCCACGGCGGCGCCACCAGGCTGCGCGGCACGCAGGAGGCGGAGCCGGGGTTCAGCGTGAATCTGGGCAGGCAGCGGCAGGCGAAGCTGGCCATCGGCCGGGCCGCCCGGAACCTGCTGCGGCCCGGTGCCACGATTGCCATCTCGGCCGGCACCACCACGTATTGCCTGGCCGGCCTGCTGGCCGGGCTGGAGGGGCTGACGGTGGTCACGAACTCGCTGACCGGGGCGGACGTGGCCCGGCGCTCCACCGGCGGCGAGGCGACGGTGATCCTGACCGGCGGCGAGCGCACGCCGTCGGAGGCGCTGGTGGGCCCCGTTGCCACCGCGGCGATCCGGTCGCTGCACGTGGACATCTGCTTCCTGGGCGTGCACGGCATCCACCCCGAGGGTGGACTGAGCACACCCAACCTGGCCGAGGCGGACACGAACGCCGCGCTCGCCGAGTCGGCCGACCGGCTGGTGGTGCTGGCCGACCATACCAAGTTCGGCATCCGCGCCCTGGCCCCGATCGTCCCGCTGGCCGCGGTGGACACGCTGATCACCGACGCGGGCATCCCGGACGAGGTCCGCTCCGGCTACGCCGGACTCGGCTTCAACCTGCTGGTGGCCTCCGGCGCGGGGGAGCCGGCGTGACGGAACGGGGAGCGCCCACGGCGGGCACCGGCGTCGTTGTTCCCGACGGCGAGCCGGTCACCGCGGTGACCGGCACGCGCTTGGCGGACGGCCGGGAACTGTTGTATTTCGACGACGGCGCGCAGCCGATTCCGAGGGCAGCGCGGGACACCCGCGACCTGCCCGGGCGGCCGCCGGCCGGGGAATTGCGGTACGACGTGCTGACCGGGGAGTGGGTGGCGCTGGCCGCGCACCGGCAGGCCCGCACCTATCTGCCGCCGGCCGATGCCTGCCCGCTGTGCCCGAGCACGCCCGAGTATGCATCCGAAATCCCGGCCGCGGACTACCACGTGGCCGTGTTCGAGAACCGGTTCCCCTCGCTCGGACCGGACCTGCTGGCGGTGCCGGATCACCCCGAGTGGGGCCGGGCCTACACCGCCGCCGGGCGCTGCGAGGTGGTCTCCTTCACCTCGGGGCACACCGGATCGTTCGGCGGGCTGGAGTTCCGCCGCGTGCGGACCGTGATCGACGCGTGGGCGCACCGGACCGCGGCGCTGAGCGCGCTGCCCGGGACGGCGCAGGTATTCTGCTTCGAGAACCGCGGTGCCCAGATCGGTGTGACGCTGCACCACCCGCACGGACAGATTTATGCCTATTCCTATCTGCCGCCGCGCGGGGCGGTCATGGCGGCGGCCGCGCAACAACACTATGCCGCCGCCGGAGGGCGGCAGACGCTGACCGGATCGGTGCTGGCGAAGGAGCGTTCCGACGGCTCGCGGATGGTGCTGGAGGGCGAGTACTTCAGCGCCTACGTGCCGTTCGCCGCGCGCTGGCCGCTGGAGGTGCACCTGGTGCCGCACCGGCCGGTGCCGGACCTGGCCGGGCTCACCGGGGCCGAGCGGGACGAACTGGCGGAGCTGTACCCGCGGCTGCTGGGACGCTTCGACGCGCTTTACGACAGTCCCACTCCCTACATCGCCGCCTGGCACCAGGCACCCGTGGAGCCGGCGCTGCGCGAATCCGGCTACCTGCACCTGCAGCTGACCTCGCCGCGTCGGGCGGCCGATAAGCTCAAGTATTTGGCCGGCTCCGAGGCCGCGATGGGTGCCTTCATCAACGACACGCTGCCCGAACAGGTCGCCGCGGTGCTGCGCGAGGCGGGCTCCGGTGTCCCCGCCTGGAGCGGGCAATGAGCGCCGGCGCCCTGGCCGAAGGCGCGCAGGTTGCCCGCACCGCCGACGCCTTCGCCGCACGCTTCGGCCGCGCGCCCGCCGGGGTGTGGGCCGGGCCCGGACGGGTAAACCTGATCGGCGAGCACACCGACTACAACGGCGGCTTTGTGCTGCCCTTTGCCATCGACAAAACAACGACGGCGGCGCTCGCCGTCCGTGGCGACCGCACGGTTCGGGTTTCTTCCGCCCTGTCCGGGACCGAGTCCGTGGAAGTGGGCTTGGATGGCCTGGGGCCGGGCAGCGTGACCGGCTGGGCCGCCTATCCGCTCGGCGTGGCGTGGGCGCTGGAACAGGCCGGAGTGCGGCTGCCCGGATTCGACCTGCTGGTGGACTCCGAGGTGCCGGTCGGCGCGGGGTTGTCGTCGTCCGCCGCGCTGGAGTGCGCCGTGGCGGTGGGCTTGGCCGAGCTGGCCGGTGCCACGCTGGACGGGCGGGGACTAGCCGCCGTCGGACGCCGGGCCGAGAACGAAATGGTCGGCGCTCCCACCGGCATCATGGACCAGTACGCCTCCCTCTTCGGTTCCGCCGGGTCCGCCGTCTTCCTGGACTGCCGCAGCGAAGAGGTGCAACTGGTGCCGCTGGACCTGGCCGCCGCCGGTCTGGTCTGCCTGGTCATGGACACCAAGGTCTCGCACGCCCACGCCACCGGCGACTATGCCAGCCGCCGCGACTCCTGCGCCAGGGCAGCGGAAGCCCTGGGTGTTCCGCTTCTGCGCGACGTGCCGCCAGACCGGCTGCCCGAAGCCCAGCGGCTGCTCGACGATGAGACCTTCCGCCGCGCCCGGCACATCGTGACCGAGAACCAACGCGTGGTGGAGACCGTGGAAGCGCTGCGCGCCGAGGGGCCCGCGGCGATCGGCCGGTTGCTCGACGTCAGCCACGTTTCGATGCGCGACGACTTCGAGATCTCCTGCCCGGAACTGGACCTGGCCGTGGAGGCCGCCCGGGACGGCGGCGCCCTGGGTGCCCGGATGACCGGCGGGGGATTCGGTGGATCGGCCATCGCCCTGGTCCCGGCGGGCGAGGTGGACGCGGTGCGGGATGCGGTCCTGAGGGCTTTCGCTTCGCGCGGGTTCCGGCAACCGGAGCTGTTCACCGTGCAGCCGGCCGACGGCGCCCGACGGCTGCTCTAAGCCGACGCTCCGCCCACATCGACTATTCGGATAACGCCCTTTTCAGGCCTGAAAAGGGCGTTATCTGACTCCTCGATGGGAGGGTGGCAGGGGCGGCGCCGGGTCAGGCGGACTGGGCGGCTTTGAGCTGTGCCTGTAGGCCGGCGATCAGGGCCTCCAGCCCCAGCTGGAACGCGGCGTCCGCCGCGGACCCGGCAGTGCCGGTACCCTGCGCCCTCACCGCGGAGGTAAAGACCGGGTTCGCCGCAGCCAGCCCGCCGGATTCGAAGATGTCGGCGGGCGCGGTCACATCGAACGCCGAGCCGAAAATGAAGGACTCCAGAGCCACGATCGCGGGCACCACCTGCGGCTCCGGCCAGCCCGCCTGCAGGAAGCCGGCGGCGACGGCCTCATACATGGCCAGCGTGTGCGGAGCGCCGGTGACGGGCAGCACCGCAATGACCGGAATCAGCGGCGCGTGATGGGTGAAGACGTCGCGGTAGGACCAGGCCCAGCGGCGCACTGCGTCCGGCCACGGAAGTTCGGAGAAAGCAGCCACGTCCACGCGGGCCATCAGGTGGTCCTGGAGCAGCAGCAGGACGTCGTGCTTGGAGGCCACATGGTTGTACAGCGCCGACGGGGCAACGCCCAGGCTACGGGCCAGGCCGGACATGGTGAGTGCCTCGTAGCCGCGCGCCTCGATCAAGCCGAGCGCCGCCGTCGTCATCAGTTCCTTGGACAGCAGCTTCTCTGTGGGGCGGCCGGCTGGCCGGTGGCCGTTCGAGGTAGGGGCAGGGGCATCGTCGGGCGCGAGGCGTGCTGTCACGACAATCTCCTTCTTCTTTGTCCGCTCGGGGCTGCGGCGGTACAACCCGTGTAACCATCCTACGCACCGCTTTTCAAAATCATGTGGCGCCGGTTACAGTTGTCTTAAATGAATGCAGTTCATTTAAGCGGGCCGGGAATTTAAGCCGCGGTCCGCAGCAGGACGAACGGGAGTTGAATAACAGTGAGCAAGTTGAAGCGGGATGTAGTGGTCATCGGCGCCGGACCGTCCGGACTGACCGCGGCGCGCGATCTGAAGCGGGCCGGCCTGTCCGTGGCGGTGCTGGAGGCACGAGGCCGGGTGGGTGGCCGCACCTGGACCGATGTGGTGGATGGCGCCATGCTCGAGATCGGCGGCCAATGGGTGTCGCCGGACCAGACGGCCCTGCTGGAGCTGCTTGAGGAGCTGGGCCTGGAGACCTACAGCCGCTACCGCGAGGGCCAGAGCGTCTATCTGGATCCCGCCGGCGAGGCCAAGCGCTACACCGGCGCCATGTTCCCGGTCAGCGACTCCACCGAGGCGGAAATGAACCGGCTGATCGGCCTGCTGGACGCGCTGGCGGCCGAGGTGGGCGCCGGGGAGCCGTGGGCGCATCCGCGGGCCCGTGAACTGGACACCATCTCCTTCCACCACTGGCTGCGCCGGCAGTCTGCCGATGAGGAAGCCTGCAACAACATCGGCCTGTTCGTGGCCGGCGGCATGCTGACCAAGCCCGCCCATTCATTCTCCGTGCTGCAGGCGGTGCTGATGGCCGCATCGGCCGGCTCGTTCAGCAACCTGGTGGACGACGACTTCATCCTGGACAAGCGCGTACTGGGCGGCATGCAGGAGGTGTCCGTCCGGATGGCCGCCGAGCTGGGCGAGGACGTCCTGCTGGACGCTCCGGTGCGCACGCTGCGCTGGAACGACGACGGCGTGACCGCTGTCGCGGACGGCGTTACCGTGGAAGCGCGGTATGCCGTCATGGCCGTGCCGCCGAACCTCTATTCGCGGGTCTCCTTCGAGCCGCCGCTGCCGCGCCGGCAGCACCAGATGCACCAGCACCAGTCGCTGGGCTTGGTGATCAAGGTCCACGCCGTCTATGAGACCCCGTTCTGGCGGGCCGATGGCCTCTCCGGCACCTGCTTCGGCGCCGGGGCGGTAGTGCAGGAGGTCTACGACAACACCAACCACGGAGATTCCCGCGGCACCCTGGTCGGTTTTGTGAGCGATGAAAAGGCCGACGCCATGTTCGAGCTCAGCGCCGCGGAGCGCAAGGCCGCGATCCTCTCCGCCATCGCCGACTACCTGGGCCCTGCGGCACTGGACCCGGTGGTGTACTACGAGTCCGATTGGGGCTCCGAGGAGTGGACCCGCGGCGCCTACGCCGCCAGCTACGACCTGGGCGGGCTGTCCCGGTACGGCAAGGACCAGCTGGCGCCGGTGGGGCCGATTTTCTGGTCCTGCTCCGACCTGGCCGGCGCGGGCTACCAGCACGTGGACGGCGCCGTGCGGATGGGCCGGGCGACTGCCGCCCGCGTCCTTGCGGAAGGTGCAGCGTCCCGCGGCGAGCTGGCCGGTGCGGCCGGACGGCAGGGCTAGGGGCGTGCGCCGGTACGTTGTTGCCTACACGGCCACCGACAGCGGACGCGAAGCGGTCAACCTGGCCACGGCCTTGGCGCGCCGGCAGGGCGCCAGCCTGGACCTGGTCATGGTGCTGCCGGAGTCCTCGCCGTACTCGGCTGCCTACCCGCGGCCGGAATCCGGATACGACGCGATTCTCTCCGACCAGATCCGGGACTGGCTGGCCGAGGGACTGAACCTGGTTCCCGACGACGTGACGGCCCGCGCCCATGTGCGCCCGGCCGAATCGAACGCCGAAGGCCTGATTGCCGCTGCCGAGGAATTCGGCGCCGCACTGATCGTAATCGGCACCGGACGCAACAGTGTGTTCCGCCGCTTCAGCGTGGGGACCGTGGCCAGCGGCCTGCTGCATGCCTCGACGGTGCCGGTGGCCCTGGCACCCAGGGGCTACCGCCGCACCGAGCCGGCCACCCGGATCACGCTGGGGGTAGGCAACCGGGCCGGCGCCGAGGATGTGCTGCACGTTGCCCTGGATGCGGCCCGGTTGCGCGGACTGGAACTGCGCTTGCTGTCGCTGGTGGCGCTCGATTCGTCCGACCCGGACGCGGCGTCGCGCGCCGAAACCCACGTGAAGGAGCGGCTGGCCCTTGCCGAAAGCGTGCTGGCCGGGCAGGTCACGGCCCACGTTGCGCAAGGCCCTTCGATCGAGGACGCCATCGATGCGCTGGAGTGGGACGACGGGGAAGTAATGCTGATCGGTTCCAGCCGGCTGGCGCCCCAGAGCCGCCTGTTCCTCGGCGCGACCGCTGGCAAGGTGCTGCGCGCCCTGCCGGTGCCCATGGTGGTGGTGCCTCGCGGCTACCGGAGCGTGCCACTAGCTGATGACAACCCCGGGCTGTCCGATGCCCCGGTTCTTTCCAACGGCGACGGCCGCAAGGAGGCATGACCATGACCAGCACCATTGAAAAGGCCGGAAAGACCCCCGGCGGATTGAGCCGCAAGGGATTGAAGTCGGGATCGGTCGGCCTGCTGGGCGCCGTCGTCATCGGCGTTTCCTGCATCGCCCCGGCCTACACGCTGACCGGGGCGCTCGGCCCCACCATCGCCGAAGTGGGCGTGCACCTGCCGGCGATCTTCCTGGTGGGCTTCATCCCGATGCTGCTGGTTGCGCTGGGCTACCGGGAACTGAACAATGCCATGCCCGACTCCGGCACGTCGTTCACCTGGGCCACCCGCGCCTTCGGCCCGTGGGTGGGCTGGATGGGCGGCTGGGGGCTGATCGCCGCCACCGTGATCGTGCTGTCCAACCTGGCGGCGGTGGCGGTGGATTTCTTCTACCTGATGCTCGCCCAGGTCACCGGCAACGAAGCGCTCGCCGACCTGACCAACAACCTCCCGCTGAACATCGCCACCACCTGGGTGTTCATCGGGCTGGCCTGCTGGATCTCGTACCGGGGCATGGAGACCACCAAGACCTTCCAGTATGTGCTGGTGGCGTTCCAGCTGGTGGTGTTGGTCTGGTTTGCGGTGGCCGCCTTTGGCCATGTGGCCGGCGGTACGGCATTCGACGCGCTGCAAATCTCGGCCGACTGGTTCAACCCGTTCGGTGTGGAGTCCTTCTCTGCCTTCGCCGCCGGAATTTCGCTCTCCATCTTCATCTTCTGGGGCTGGGACGTCACCCTGACCATGAACGAGGAGACCAAGAACCCGGAGAAGACTCCGGGCAGGGCGGCCACGGCCACCATCCTGGTCATCGTCGTCATCTACATGACCGTGGCCCTGGCGGTGCTGGCCTATGCCGGCGTGGGCGCGGAGGGGCTCGGCGCAGGCAACCCGGACAACCAGGAAAGCATCTTCGCCGCGCTGGCCGGGCCGGTCATGGGACCGTTCGCCATCCTGATGTCGCTGGCTGTGCTGAGCAGTTCTGCGGCCTCGCTGCAGTCCACCTTCGTCTCCCCGGCCCGGACCATGCTGGCCATGGGACACTACAAGGCGCTGCCGGCCGGCTACGGGAAGATCAGTCCGCGCTTCAAGTCGCCCAGCTACGCCACCGTGGCCGCCGCGATCGCGGCCGGCGGGTTCTACACGGTGACCCGGGTGCTGTCCGAGAACGCACTGTGGGACACCATCACCGCGTTGGGCATGATGATCTGCTTCTACTACGGCGTCACCGCGCTGGCCTGCGTCTGGTATTTCCGGGCCGAGGCTTTCTCCTCGCTGCGGAACTTTGGCCTGAAGTTCCTGGCTCCGCTGCTGGGCGGAATCATCCTGCTGGTGATGTTCGTGCAGACAGCGGTCGACTCGTTGGACCCTTCCTACGGCTCCGGCTCCTCCATCGGGGGAGTGGGCCTGGTGTTTGTGCTCGGCTGCGGCGTGATCCTGCTGGGCGCAGTGCTGATGGTGCTGATGTATCGGCGCAACCCGGAGTTCTTCCGCGGCGCGACCCTGCGCAAGGGTGTCGCGGCGGACGACCTGGCGGACCGCCACTGAGGCCAGGGCCGCCGACGGCGGTGTCGCATCCCCGGGTGGGGTGGGGCGCCTCCGTCGTACTCTTGGACGCGTTATCCATGGCTCCCGGTTGCCTTCGTGGCTACAGTTGCACCAAGGTGCGAGGAAGGTGCCCATGATTACTGCGGACGAATTCACGCCGGACTACGTGGCCGATCTTGCTTCCCAGAACGGGATGACGATCCAGCCAAAATCCGTGCGGTTCAATGAGGCTGGACTGGACTACCTGGTGGCCTTCGCGACGGCCAAGGACGGCAGACGGTGGGTGCTGCGGATTCCGCGGCGGCCCGACGTCTCGGCCAAGATCTCGGATGAAGCGAAAATCCTGGAGCTGGTCAAGAACAAGATCTCCGCCGCGGTCCCCGACTGGCGGATCCGGAACCGCTCCCTGATCGCCTATCCCGAACTGCCCGGCGAACTGGGCCTCACGGTGGAAGACGGCGAGCCGGTCTGGCACTTCGACCGCGAGTCGCCGGCTTACTGTGCCTCGCTGGGGCGTCTGATCGCCCAATTGCAGCGGATCGGTGCTGATGAAGCTCGGGCCAAGGGCGTCCCGGTGCTGACCCCTGCGGAGCTGCGCGCAGAATGGCGCAGCAATCTGGCCGCGGTCAGCGCCGAGTTCCGGATTGCCGATGAGCTGATGGAGCGCTGGACGGCCTGGCTCGGCGACGACAGCTACTGGCCGGACTTCACCGCATTCGTACACGGAGAGCTCTACCCCGCCCATTTGCTGCTGGACGAGGAAAACGAAATCCGGTCAGTGCTGGATTGGACCACGGCCAGGGTGGGCGATCCGGCGGCTGATTTCAGCCTCCACCACATGATGTCCACGCCCCTGGCGTTCGATCTGACCGTGCGGGCCTTTCGGGACGAGGGCGGCCGCGTGCCGCCGCGGCTCGGAGAGCACTGCGCGGAACTGGTTGCCGCCGGCCCGGTGGTCTACGGCATGTATGCCCTGCAAACGGGCCACCCCGATCACCAGTCCGTGGCGGCCGCCCAACTGGATCCGTCCAGCGCCTGATCCCGCGCGCAGAAGGCCCGGGCGGGGGGGGGCCTAGCCCGCGTGAGAGGGCAAGAAAATGACCGGCGCCCGTTCGCTGGCGCCGGTCATTGGTCTAAGGGGCTGCTACTTCTTGCGGCCCTTGGTTTTCTTGAGTGGATTGGCCTTGGTGAGCGGCCGGGCCGGAGTATCCTGGCCGCTGTCTTCCGGTGCCTGCGGCTCGGCGAGGAGGGCTTCCCCTTCGATCGCAGTGCTTGCCTGAAGGTCCGGTTCCGTATCGGCAGCGGGAGTAAACGTGGCCTGCGGGGCCGGTGCGGTGGCGGTGAAAGCCGGCCGCGCGGCGTCGTCGTTCGGGGCCGCCTCCAGGGGGAGTCGGGCCGGAGCAGCGGGCAGCGCCGCAAAAATGTAGTCGGCCACCGGGGCCGGGGCAGCGGCACTCTGGAGCAGGCTGCCGGCGGTGGACGGAACGGGGCCGATGTCATCGGAATGCTCGAAAAGGGCACCGGTGAACCTGTCCGCGTAGCCCAGCCGCTTGGCAATCAGCCAAAGGGACGCGCCGACGATGAGCATGGTGGCTATCACCGCGATGCCCGTGCCGTAGATCCGCAGCAGCGCGTTGACCGGGGAGAGTGCATGGACCGGTGTGGTGTCCAGCAGCCAGACGATGGACCAGAACACCGCGGTGCCTGCCAGGGTCAGCAAGGGGAACAGCAGACCGGCGGTACGTACTTTCCTGACCAGCATCTGCCGGGTGGCGGACAGCCGTGAAGAAAGCGAAAGCAGATCGTGTTTGCCACCCTGCTCAAGAGCCTTTGATGACATCGCCTGTCGTGTTCCTTTCCGAGTCGGTTCGTTGTGAAGGTTCACCGCGCATGAGCTGTTCGGCGAAACGGGTAAAGAGTTGGGCAAAGGCTTCGCGGTCCTCGTCGGTCCAATCCGCCAGAATCTCATCGACGACTGCCGCACCGGCCTTGCCGATGTTCCGGTGCATCCGCCGGCCGGCCGTGGAGGCCGTCAGCAGGGTGGCCCGGCCGTCGTCCGGATCCGACTGCTTGTCCACCAGCCCCTTGTCCTCAAGGCGGCGGACCTGCGGAGTCATGGTGGACTTGTCCACCCCTTGCTGCGTGGCCAGCTCCGAAACGCGGACCGGGCCCTTGTCGTCGATGTACTCCAGCAGGGCGACGTCGGTCGGCGTCAGCCCGGCTTCGCGCGGATCAAACAGCTGTTTCCGCGTGTCGGCATGGGAGGCCCAGCGCACCACCTGAGCCACGGCGTCACGGATCATGACGCCCGAATCGGGCTGCTTGCGGGGGTTGGGGGGCATGCCTCAATCATAGTCGATTCCGTTTGGTTGTGCCAATCAAACCAACTGCCGGCTTTCGAGGGTGTTCCGGAGGGCCGCTTTCGGCATGATTGGGCCAAAGATTGTGACCTGAATCATGGGTGAGGGGTGCTGGTCAAGGGGCCGATGACGGGTGGCGGGCCGGGGTGCTGGGTGAAGGGTTTGCTGACGGCCCACCAGCCGCTTTCGCAGAGCCACAGCAGCAGTGAGCCGGCCGCGGCTGCCGCGAACACGGGGGAGAACAGGGCGAAGGCCGGAACCAGGACGGCGACCACCGGCCAGTCCCGGGTCCACGCCAGGCTCAGTACGGCGGTCAACAGCACGGCTCCTGCCAACGGCAGCTGGCCGGCGCCCGCGGCGGCCAGCCAGATGCCGGCGATGAGCGCGAGCGCCGCCACGCCGATGGAGACCGCCAGCAGTAGCCCCCGGCCCCGGGAATGTTCCAGATAGGCCTGCACCGATACGCCCGCCCACATCAGCCGGGCTCGCAACGCGGCGACTCCGGTGTCCAGCAGCGCGCGGCGGAATTCCTCGTCATAGCCCCGGCGGCGCCGCAGCGCCTCGTTGGGCGGTAGTTCGGCGCACGTTGCCATGCGCTGGTCATGCAGCAGGGCCGGCGCAGTCTGCCGTCCGTAGCTGGCGATCAGCCCCCACATCCAGGTGGGCACTGACGCCAAGTCCGTGGAGTTGTTCTTGAGCCCGGCGGAGAGATCGTGCGCTGCAATCCGGATGACGGCGGAAGCCGGATCCGCCCGGTAGTAGATCGGCTGCACCAACTGGAAGCACCTCTTGGTGCGCTGCACCAGATGGATGGCCGTTAGGGGTTCGGTGGCGGCGGCGTCCTGGTAAAACGGCATGCGGTCAGTGTGACATTCGGGGCAGACGTTTCCTATGGGCAACATGGGGTAACGCCGCGCCACGGACCGCAATGACCGGACCCGTGCTGGCGATTCGGCCTTCCGGCGCGGTAGCGTCCGGAGCATGACCGTGACAGTTGTGGCAGGAAACCCCAAACCCGGCTCCCGGACGCTGGCCGCCGCCGGAGCGTTGGCCGAACAGATCACCGGAGCGCCGGCGGACCATCAGGTGGATGTGGTGACGTTGGGCCCGGGCCTGTTGGGATGGGGCGATGAGGGCGTGGCTGCCGCCGTCAAGACCGTGCAGGGCAGCGAACTGGTCATCGTGGCGTCGCCCACCTTCAAGGCCACCTACTCCGGCGTGCTGAAGTTGTTCCTCGACCAGTTCGCCACCGGTGACGGGCTGGCCGGAGTGGTGGCCGTGCCGCTGATGCTCGGCGCCGGACCGGCCCACGCGCTGGCGCCGGAGCTGCTGCTTAAGCCGGTGCTGGTGGAACTGGGCGCCACGGTCCCGGTCCAGGGCCTGTATTTGAACCAAAAGTCCTGGCAGGATCCGGAAAGCAGCGCCGCCTGGCTGGAGAAATGGCGGCTGGTGATCCAGTCCCTGCTTTGACCGCAGTGCCCGCCCCGGCGGTTACCTTCGCGGCGAGGGCATGGCAGACTCGTGGCATGAGTCCTGTGAGCCGCAAACGCAAGCCGAAAAAGCTGAAGAACCGGCAGCCCGGCTCCGGCGGGCAGGCCGGGCCGGGCAGCGACCCGCTGCTGGAACTGTATGTCGAGCTGGAACGTCCGTTTGCCGACACCTTGGAGACGGCCAGTCCGATCGAAGCCCATTCGCTGGGCGGCTACCTGCTGGATCTGTGGGACACCCAGGACGACGCCGGCCGGCAGCGCCGCAATGAGCTGTTCTATGCGTGGCTGGACCTGGCCGAGGACCGGAACGGCCCCGGCGCGGTGCCGATGCTGCGTGCGCTGGCGTTCCTGATCGACCGCCCGGACATGCGGCGCGACGCCGAAACGCTGGCGGACCGGATGGTGGCCGACGGCTTCACCGAACCGGAGTGGGCTAAACACCCGGTGACGGTGACGGCTTTGCACCGCTATGCGGACGCTTTCGGCGACGAGGCCAACATGCTCTTCGAATTCACGGCCGGCAATGACAAAGTAGGCTTGCTGGTGCTGCTGGACGGCAACATTTTCGGCGGGACGGTGATGGAAACCGGGCTGGTGGATGACCCGGCCGCGGCGCTCAAGGACCTGAATGAAGACGCCCAGGAAGAAGGGCTGGTACTCGACGCCGACGCCGACCTGACCGGCGCCGCGCTGGATGCGTGGGAAGGGCTTGACGCTTCGCTGGATTTGCCCGAACACATGGTAGATGAAGACTTTGGCGCCCGCCGCTGGGTGGCCCAGGCCTGGCTGCGCACTATCATCGAGCTGGCGGACGAGACGGAGGACGAGAGCGAGGACTGGCTCTCCGACGAGGACTACGCAGAGCTCGACGACGCTGTGGCAGGCCCCGGCGCGGCGCGGCAGGGCGAAGACACGGACCCGGATGCCGGCAGCCTGGATGAGGAAATCGAGTCCGTCCGGCAGGAGGAAATCGACGAGATGGCCGCCCGCTATCTGCGGGAGACCGGGCACGAGTCAGCGTCGGAACGCGGCATGGTGAACCTGATCCTTGGCTACAGCTGGGATTACGACGGCGGGCGGCTGACCCGGGTGAGCCCGGTCAAGCTGGATTTGATCAGCGAGACCCTGATGGCGGAAGGCGGCATGGAGCCGGTTGACCCCGCCGAACTCACCGCGTTCCTGCACCGCTGGGTGGACTGGTGCGCCCCGCGCGAAGAACTCTCCGCGCACGACGTGGCTACCCTTCATCAGCGTTTGGATGGCGAATAGCAGCAGGACGCCGGCCGGACGGTCGCGGGCACCGCACGCCCCGCCGTCGTCAGGACCGGTTGGCAGCCAACTGGTCCGGATCCGCGCGGTAGCCGAGCACCACGTCAGGGTCCAGTTCCACTGCTTGGCCGTTGAGGATGTAGTCCCGCGGCGTTCCATGCAGCACATTCAGCGTGAGCCGCAGGATGGTCCCGTGCGCCACCGCGATGATGTTTTGTTCCGGGTAGGTGCGGACCAACGCCTGCAGCCCGGCGATACCGCGGACGGCCACGTCCGCCTCCGGTTCGGCCTGGCGCATCAGCTCGTCGATGCGCGGCCGGTCCATCCCGCGCAGCACGGTGCCTTCGATCCCGCGGTAATCGCGCTCAAGGAGCTCCGGGACCGTTTCCGCCAGTTCCAGACCCACCTGGCCGCCGATGATCTGCGCGGTTTCCACGGCGCGGCCCAAAGGCGAGGACACCAAAACGTCCCAGCCGCCCGCGGCTAGCGAGGCGCCGACGTCGTTCGCCTGCTGCCTGCCCAAGCCGTTGAGCGGCACGTCGGTGTGTCCTTGCAGCCGGCCCGCTGCATTCCAATCGGTCTGTCCGTGGCGAACCAGTGCCAGCACCCTGCCCCCTTCGTCCGGTGGACGGGACGGCCCGTGGAGACGGACGATCCCGCCTACCACCTTAGCCCGAGCCCGTCGGGCCCGGTCCGGGGGCGGCCAATGCTGGAAGGCAGCGGCGCCCGGCTGCGGCGCTAGGCGTCGGGTCTGAAGGGATGCGGCCGTTTGTCGGCGGACGTGACCGGAACCATGGTCGAGGATGCCGCGGCCCCGGCGGGGACGGGGATATCTTTAGTCCGTGGTCAAAGTTGTGGGAATCATCCAGCCGGTCGAAACCAAGGAATTGTCGGCCGAAGGGGAGTCCTATGTCGACGCCCGGGCCGCCATCGAAGCGCAGGTGCCGGAAGGCTGGCGCCTGCTGCAGGTAACCGTGCAATAGGTAACCGCCCAGTAGCAACCCGCCAGCCACCGGGCCCGCGCATCCGCCCGCATGGCCGGCGCGGGCCGTTCCTCCGGCCGCAGGCTAATCGCCGAACAGGCCGCGGATGTCGGTGGCGGTGAGCTTGGAGGAGAACATGGCATCGTCTTCGAGCACCGACGAGATGAGCTTGGCCTTCCGCTCCTTCAAGGCCATCACCTTCTCCTCGATCGTCCCGCGGGCCACCATCCGGTAGACCATCACGTTTTTGGTCTGGCCGATCCGGTGCGTGCGGTCCACGGCCTGGGCCTCGGTCGCCGGGTTCCACCACGGATCCAGCAGGAAGCAGTAGTCGGCCTCGGTCAGGTTGAGGCCGAAGCCGCCGGCCTTGAGGCTGATCAGGAACACCGGCGCACTGCCGTTCTTGAACTTCTCGATCACCTCGGCACGGCGCCGGGTGGAGCCGTCCAGATAGCAGTACTCGATGCCGGCCGCGTCCAACTGTTCGGCGGCCTTCTTCAGGTAGCTGGTGAACTGGCTGAAAATCAGCGCCCGGTGCCCCTCGCCGATGACGTCTTCGAGTTGCTCGAACAGGACACCGAGCTTGCTGGAGGGCACCGATGAGTACTTCGCATCCACCAGCGAGGGATCCAGGCTCAGCATCCGCAGCAGGGTCAGCGACTGGAAGATGGTGAACCGGTTCTTGTCCATGTCCTCGACCAGGCGCAGGACCTTCTGCCGCTCGCGCTGCAGGTGCGTGTCGTAGATCCGCCGGTGCTTGGGCGTCAGCTCCACCTCCAGGACCTGCTCCTGCTTCTCCGGCAGATCCCGGGCCACCGCCTCCTTGCTGCGGCGCATCATCAGCGGCTTGATCCGGCGGCGCAGTTTCTGTAGCAGTTCGGAGTCCTGGTTGCGTTCGATCGGCCGCTGGTACTGGTCAACAAACCGCACCGCGGACGGGAACAGCCCCGGCGCCACGATGGAGAAGATGGACCACAGCTCCATCAGGTTGTTTTCCATCGGCGTGCCGGTGATCGCCATCTTGAAGGGCGCGCGCAGGTCGCGGGCACACTGATGGACCTTGGTGGCGCGGTTCTTCACGAACTGTGCCTCATCCAGAATCAGCCCGGCCCAGTCCGTCTCCTGGTAGGTCTCGAAGTCCAGTCGGAACAGCGTGTAGGAAGTGACCACGACGTCGGCTTCCGCGGTGATCTCCGAGAGCGGACGGCGGCCACGCACCTGCGTGTCTGTGATGCCCTCGATCTTCAGATCGGGGGCGAAGCGCCGGCTCTCGTGGACCCAGTTCGAGACCACGGAGGTGGGTGCCACCACCAGGAACGGGCGGGCGAGTGCCGGTTCGCCATGCTGCTTGGCGTGCAGCAGCAGCGCCAATGCCTGCAGCGTCTTGCCCAGCCCCATGTCGTCGGCCAGCACGCCGCCCAGCCGGTGCCGCCACAGGAAGGCGAGCCAGTTGAAACCTTCGGCCTGGTACGGGCGGAGCTCGGCGTCCAAACCGGCCGGCAGGGGAGTCTGTTCCACCGACTCCAGCGCCAGCAGGCCCTGGACGGAATCGCGCCAGGTGCGGGCCTGCATCGTTTCGGTGGCGACTTCCTCCAGGTCCTCCCAGAGCGAAGCCTGGTAGCGGCTGATCTGCAGTTCCCCGGATTCCCGGTCCTGCATCTGCCGGGCTTCGTCTACCAGCTGGCGGAGACGGTCGAAGACCGGCTGCTCCAGCGACAGGTAGGACTTGTCCACCAGCAGCAGCCGCGTCTGGCCGCGGGCCAGCGCCTTAAAGATGTTTCCGAACGGCACGGTGCGGCCGGCGACGCGGACCATGACGCCGAGGTCGAACCAGTCGCTCTCCTCCGTCTCCACCGTGCTGATGGTCAGTTCGGGGGCTTCGGTCAGCTCCTGGTAATCGGGCTTCTCGCCCACAATGTCCACGCGAACGCCGTCCAGCTGCTCCAGCGCAGGCAGCGCGTAGCGGGTGAAGTCCACGGTGGCCATATCCCGCAGGGTGCGCGCCGCCGTCGTACCCACGCCCGGCACCGCCGCGGCGGCCTCCAGTAGGTCCTGCTCGGCGGGCAGGTCGCGGTAGTGGCTGGTCTCCGGTTCCCCGTCGACCGGAAGCCGCAGCGGCTTGTCTCCGTGGCGGTACTCGATGTGCCAGCCGAGCTGCAGGACGTTGCCCTTGCGGTAGGACGCGGTCAGGACCAGCGCCGGGGGAACGATCTCTGGGAAATTGACCGAATCGTCGCTGCTGGCCACCGCGATGCGCTGGCTGAGCGCCGGATAGTAGCGCTCCATGAACTGCTCGACGTCGGTGGCCGGCACCGTCAACGGGGCGCCGGAGAGCAGCAGGTTCGCTTCCTGGTCCGTGACCGGATGCGCTGTGGGAGCCAGCGTGATGACGGTCTGCCCGGCGAAGGCATAGTGATACACGCCGTGGGTTCCGACGATGCCCGCCGTGTCCGTGGGGAGTTCCTGGCCGTCGATCCGCAGTGACGGGGTGAGCACCAGGTCGGCGGTTACCGGGTGGTCTCCGGCCTCGCCGTCGCTCGCCTCGGCTGGACCGCCGGTAGCGGTGGCCGCCGGAGCCACGCCGTCGAGATGGGCGTCCAGACCGATCACGGCCTGGTCCCGGATCTCGACGACGGTGTCCGCCTTGGCGCCGATCAGCGCGATGCCCAGCCGCTTGGCTTCGGCGAAGAGTTCCCAGAGCAGCGGGCTGCTGAATTCGTCCAGGAAGAGCCAGTCGTTGTCTTCGCCGAAGTAGGTCAGCCCGGTGGCCCGGTGCAGCGGCGCGAACTGGCTGAACCAGCGGTGCTGTTCGGCGTCCAGTGGCAGGCCGTAGGTCTTGTAGCTGATGGTGTTCCAGCGGAGTTTGCTGCGGACCCACCGGCCGGTCTCGTTCTGCAGCACGGGGCGGACGCCCACCCGCAGCCGGTTGCCGGCCTTGCGCGTCCAGCTGGGGCCCGCCGCGGAGGCCTGCGGCAGGGAGAGGCCCGAGGGCCGGTACTGGCGGTCGTTTCGGCGGCCCGGCTCCAATAAATCGAACTGCAGTCCCAGCCCGGACGTGCTTTTCGCCTTGGCCTTTGCCGGTTTGCCCGCGCCGCCCTTGGCACCGTCCGGCGTGCCGCCGATCAGTCCCGCCAGCGAATCCTGCCAGCCGGCCGGTTCCGGTTCGGGTTCGCGCGCAAAGGCCTGGTTGGTGATCAGGTGCTTGCCGTTGCTGTTGAGGAGCACGGCGGCCACATGCTTGCAGTCGGAGCCCACCGGGCAACTGCAGGAGGCCGAGGCCGGACGCCACTGGCCGCTGGTGCCGGTCTCCAGATAGATACGGCAGCGGTACGGTAGGGCGGCCGTGCCGATGACTTTGGCGGTCAGGAGACGGACGGAAGGGTCCCAGTCGAGTTCGGCCACGGAACCATCGGAGGAATAGATCTTGCCGCGGGCGAAGGCGGCGCCGCCCACCAGCCTGATGATTTCGCTGACGTCAACCAGCGGAAAAGTGTGTGCGGCCATGACCTCCATCATCTCACGGTGGAAGCGGCGGCCGGCACGGGCAGGCGAGGCTGTGGAGAGGGAGGACGACGGCGGGGGAGGCCCGGCTCCGCCGTAGTGCTCCGTTGCTGAATGCTAGGTGGTCTGCAGCGCCGCCGGCTTTTTGTTCTTGGGGTCAAGGATCAGTGCCAAGGCGATGCCGAGCATCCAGACGTCCTTGGCATACGGCGTGCCCTCGGGGCTCGGGCGGACGTTGTCCTCGGCCGTCATGTGCGGCGTCTTGAAGTACATGGCCAGCAGCGAACCGGAGAACGCGGCCAGACCCAGTCCGGCCAGCCTGCTGGGCACGAACGGCAGCAGCAGTGCCGCGCCCAAGGCGGTTTCGCCGTAGGCCAGCAGCTTGCCGAATTTCTCCGGATCCATCTGCTTCAGGGAGGGGAACGCGCGGCTGCCCATATCCTGCATGGCGGCAGCGGTGTCCTTATCCAGCTTCTGTTTGCCCAGGCCGGAATTGAGGATGAACGCGCCGGTGGAGAGGCGCAACGGAATATGGCTCAGTTTCATCGGGAGTCCTCGAATCTGTGTTGTCCGCTGTCACGTTCGAGCCTACGGTTCAGCCGCAGCGTCCGCTAGTGCCTCACGGTGGTCGACCGGTCTCTACTCGGCGCTGGCGCGCCTCCTTCGACCACCGACAGCGCCAGCGAACGCGTGGAGACCCCCGCCGGGAGCACTGCCTACTTCTTGACGGCGCGGACAACCCGGGCCACGGCCCGGCCGGCGGTCCATACCAAGGGAATCAGCACAGCCAGCAGCGCAACGGTGTTGGGCCGGAACGTCGCAGGCCCGTCGCCGCGCCCAACGTAGGCGCCGACCGGCAGGGCTAAACCGCCGCCACCGCCTCCGGCAGCTCCCTCGGCATCGCCGCCGCCGCCGAACCCGTACTGCACCAGGGCCACCGGGACAACGGTATCGCCGCCCAGCTGCAGCGGTTCTCCGAAGGTCCGGGCAACGCCCAGCGACTTGAGTTGTTCGGCCAGCCGCTCCGGTACGGACGGGCCGGCCGAGGGCCGCTGCCCCTGCCGGGATGACGGAGCAGCTTCGGGCGAGACGGATCCGGTTTCTGTGGGCATGGCCACATCCTAGTGGAGCGAGTCAAGACACTGAACGGCCGGGTTTCCGGCTGAAGCATTCACCCGGCCAGGAAACCCAGCACGCCCCGGGCTTCCAGATTCAGCTCCCGGCGCTTGACCCTGGCGGCAAGCCGGTAATAGTCCACCAGCTGTTCGCAGAGCACCGGCCACGTCCTGCCTTGCACCGAGCGATGAGCGGCCTCGCCCAACGCCCGGCGTTTGGTGTCGTCGCCCGTCAGGTCGCGAACGTAGTCGCGCAGTTTGTCCAGGTTCCCGGGCCGGTAGATCCACCCGGTTCTCGACGGGTCAACCAGGTCCAGCGGGCCGCCGCGGCCAACGGCCACGACGGGCACGCCGCTGGCCATCGCCTCCTGGATGGTCTGGCAGAAGGTCTCCGATTCGCCCGGGTGCACAAAGAGGTCGAACGAGGCGACACGTCGGGCCAGCTCTTCGCCGGTCTGGAAGCCGGCAAAGTGAGCGCCCGGCAACTTGGCCTGCAGCTCCTCCTTCAGCGGGCCGGAGCCCACCACCACCAGCAGGGTCCCGGGGAGGTCGGCCAGCACGGCCAGATCCGCCACCTGCTTTTCCGCCGCCAGTCGGCCCACGTAGCCGATGATCCGTTCGCCGTTGGGTGCCACGGAAGCCCGCCAGCCGGCGTCGTACTTCTCCGGATGGAAGCGGGTGGTGTCCACCCCGCGCCGCCACAGGTGGACGCGGATGCCGCGGCTGCGCAGTTGCTCCATGGCGAACGACGACGGTGCCAGGGTCAGCGTGGACGCTTTGTGGATGCTCTCCACCCGCTGCCAGAGCAGTTCCTGCAACCAGGGCGCACCGTAGCGGGCGGCATAGGCGGGCACCTCGGTCTGGTAGACGGAGACGGTGGGCAGGCCGAGCTGCTGGGCGGCCTGCACCGCGCGCCAGCCCAGGATGAAGGGGGAGGCCACGTGGACCACGTCCGGCCCGAAGCTGGCCAGCACCCGGCGGATCCGTGCCACGGTTCCGGCCGCCACGCGCACATTCGGGTAGCCGCGCAGCGGGATGGAGGGCAGCCGGTAGACCGGGTAGCCCTCTACTGTTGCCGGTGCGGTGTCCTCCAGCCACGACGACGTCGGTGCCACCACCAGGACGTCGTCGCCGCGGCGCCGCAGGTGGGCGATGACCTGCAGCAGGGAATGGGTGACCCCGTTCATGTGTGGCAGGAACGATTCGGCGACGATAGCTATCCTCACGCCACCCAGCCTGCCTGCGGCCGGCAACGAGCAGGCGAGCAGTCGTGATCGTGTCGGTGAACGGCGGCCTAACTCCGCTCTGGCAGGGTGGTCGGGTGACCATGGGACTCCTGGCGCTGATCACCGGCGCAATCTTTTTCGGTTCGGTGGCCCAGCGCATCGCGGGCATCGGGTTCGCCCTGCTGGTGGCGCCCATCCTGGCCATCCTGCTGGGGCCACATGAGGGCATCATGATGATCAACATCTGCGCGGTGGTCTCCTGCGGGCTGATTGTGCCCCGCGTGTGGCGGGAGATCGACTGGAATCTGCTGCTGTGGCTGTCCGTTCCCGCCGTGGCCGGTACGGTTGTCGGCTCCTGGCTGGCGGTCCAGGTCCCGCCCGCCGTGCTGTCCACGGTGGTGGGAGCGGTGGTGATGGCCGGGCTGGCCGTCGCGGTGGTGCTGGGCCGTGCCCAAGTCACCGTGTCGGGGCAGCTGCCCAAGGCGCTCGCCGGAGTCGGCTCGGGACTCACCAACGCGCTCGCCGGCGTGGGCGGTCCGACGGTGAGCGCCTACGCCATCCTGTCCGGCTGGCCGCCGCGACCGTTCGCGGCGACGCTGCAGCCGTTCTTCCTGCAACTGTGCCTCATCACCGTGGGCGTGAAGCTGGCGGTGGATCCCGGCAGCGTGCCGCAGCTGGCGTGGTGGATGTGGGCGGTCATCGCGCTGGCGATCATCGTGGGCATCTTCGCCGGCGAACGGCTCGGCCGGCGGCTGGGGGACGAGCACGCCAGAACCGCGGTGGTGGTGCTGGCGTTTCTGGGAGCGGCCGGCGCGTTGGCCAAGGGACTGGTGGACCTGCTGGCCTGAGTGCCCCTGCCTTTTTCTTTCTTTTCGGTCCGCTAACAAGGGCTGGCTTTATTTTCTAAAGCAGGTATGGTCTGTAGCAAGACATCCCGCTTGAGAATGAGGAGCAAGAATGTCCGGAAAAACACCTGCGCGCGAAAGCGCTAAAAAGCAAGGCCGAAGCATTAAGGAAAAGCGTGCCGAAAAGCGCGAAAAGGCGAACTTGGAAAGCGAAACCATTCCCAAGCGCCGGAAGCGTTAGCGCGCCGGAGCCATTGCCGTCCGCGGGAACGGCGGCCCATTTGCGGGGCTGACGTTTCGAGGGGGGCACGGAGCGATGGTGCCGGCGGAGCCGTGGACACGCGGTTCCTGCTGACTGGCGGAGCCACGGAAAGAGTCCGCGGAATTAGTCTTCCTGCGTTGAATTTCCGTTGAGCGAATATCCGCCTGCCGGGCGGCCGGATGATTTCAACATCATCCGGCCGCCCATTCCATTTAACGAACGGCCGCTTTCCGGCCGGCGGGTAGAAACGGCTCGCGGTTGCCGGAACCCCGACTAACCGGTGTTCCGGCTCTGGGGTCCAAGCGTCTGGCGTGTCGCCGTTGAGCGGCGTACCGTTTTGCTTGCTGGGGGTCCAACACGTGGAGAGGACAGCGCCATGGAATGGATCCGGCCGGAGGATTCCGGCTATGACGAGGCTCGGAAACTATTCAACGCGATGATCGACCGGCGGCCGGCCGTCATCGCCCAGTGCGGCAACCCGGAGGACGTGGGGGAGGCACTGCGCTACGCCCGTGCGCACCAGCTGGACGTGGCGGTGCGGTCCGGAGGCCACTCGGTGGCGGGCATGTCGATGAACGACGGCGGTCTGGTCATCGACGTCCGCCCGATGAAGACGGTGACGGTGGATTCCGGGGCCCAGACCGCGACAGTCGGCGGCGGCGTGACCTGGGGTGAGTTCGACCGGGCGGCCCAGTCCTACGGACTCGCGGTCACCGGCGGCCGGGTAAGCACCACGGGCGTCGCCGGCTTCACACTCGGCGGCGGATCCGGGTGGATGGAACGGACCTGGGGCCTGGCCTGCGACAATCTGGTTTCGGTGGACCTGGTCACGGCGGCCGGCGAACTAGTCACCGCGAGCGAGCAGGAAAACCCGGAGCTGTTCTGGGCACTGCACGGCGCCGGCGGAAACTTCGGCGTAGCGGTCTCCCTGACCTTCCGGATGCATCAGGTGGGCGAGCAGAGCTTGGCCGGTCTGATGTTGTGGCCCGCCGAAGCAGCACCCCAGGTGGCCCGGTCATTCCGCGACTTCGCACCGGATGCCCCCGAGGGCGTGGGAACCGCGCTGGCGTCCGTGATCGCCCCGCCGGAGGAATTCGTGCCCGCTGAACTGCAGAACAAACCAGCGCTCGGCGTGGTCTTCGTCCACGCCGGAGACCGCGGCACCGGCGAGGAAGCGCTGGCGACCGTGCGCAGCTGGGGGCCTGCCGTCGACATTGTGGCGCCGCGGCCGTACGCGGAGTTCCAGTCGATGCTCGACGATCAGCCGGACCAGTTCAACTATTGGTCGGCCGAATACCATGACGAGTTTCCGGACCCGGCGCTTGACGTTTTCCTGCGTGCCGGCGCCAACTTGCCGCATCCATCCTCGCAGTTGCTGCTGCTTCCCTGGGGCGGTGCCGTGGCACAGGTCGACGACACCAGCACGCCGATGGCCCGGCGCGACGCCACCTGGGTGAGCCACCCCTTCGCGCTGTGGCAGGATCGCGCGCAGACGGAGGAAGCCATCGAATGGGCGCGCAGTTTCCGCCGGGAGATTTCCGGCTATGCCACCGGCGGAGTGTATTTGAACTTCATCGGCCACGAGGGGCAGGACCGGATCAAGGCAGCGTTCGGGGAAGAGAACTACAACAGGCTGGCCCGGATCAAGCACCAGTACGATCCACTAAATGTTTTCCGCGGCAACCAGAACATCGAACCCGCCGCCTGAGCCCCGAGGTCCGGACCCGGGAGCGTGAGCCGGGCACCGCCGTCGTGCTCTGCGACAGTACGACGCCGGTGCGCGCCCGCCATGTGCCGATGGCCACGGCGCCGCGTCGCTAAGCGGGCGGGGGCAACCTGGCTGGCACCATAGAAGCAATGAAACTCACGTCGCGACCGGGCGGTCAGGCCGGACTGCCGATGCCCCTCTGGCTGCAGGGTGCCTTCGAGTTCTTCCAGTGCGCCCTGCTCTCGGCCATCGTGGTGCTGTTGCCGTTGGTGGGCGTGTGGTTTGCCGACGGTTTTGACGACCGCAGCTTCGATTCGCTGGCTCGGCTCGGCGGCCAGGCCTGGCTGCTCATCCACGGCGTCCCGCTGGAACTGGCCATCCAAACCGGCGCCAGTTCGGCCGAAACGATGCGCGGAACGTTGTCGCTGGTGCCGCTGGGACTCGCCCTTATCCCGTTCTTCCTGTCCTGGCGGGCCGGACGGCGGCTGGCCCGGGCCTCCTATACGGACCAGCTGTGGCAGGCACTCATCGGCGCGCTCGGAACCTACGCTGCCGTGGGCGCAGCGACCGCATATCTGGTGCAGACCAACGAAGTGGAGATCTCCATTCTGGCCGGGGCACTCATCCCGCTGCTGCCGGCGGGGGCGGGGCTGATTGTGGGCGCGTACAGGGAAGCCGGGTCCTGGGCCCGGTTGATCGGCGTCGACGCGGCCGCATGGGTGGCCCGCACCAGCCAGCATTCCCGCTGGGCCGGATCCTACGTGTGGGCGGGCGTCCGGGCCGGGCTGCTGGCGGTGACCGCTGCCGTGGCGCTCTCCGCCCTGCTGCTGGCAGTGGATCTGGGCCTGCACTGGGCCGAAGTCGTGGAAATCTACGAACAGCTCAGCCCCGGCATCATCGGCGGCGCCGTACTGACGGTGGCGCAGTTGGGGCTGGTACCCAACTTCGTCGTGTGGGCGCTGTCGTGGAGCTCGGGGGCCGGATTCGCCCTCGGCTCCGGCAGTTCCATCGGCCCGCTGGCCACCACGGTGGGCCCCATGCCCGCCTTGCCGGTGCTCGGCGCGCTGCCATCCGGCGAGCTGACCTACGGGCTGGCTGCCCTCGGTGTGCCGGTGCTGGCCGGTGTGCTGGCCGGCTGGTGGTTCCTGCGCGAAGGCGAGAACCACTTCGACGAGTGGCTCTCCATCAAGATCCGCGCCCGCTGGTTTACGGCCTCCGCGTCCACGCTGCTGCTGGGGCTGTTCATTGGCGCCATCGCCGGAGCAGCGGCCGCCGCGCTGGTGTGGCTGTCCAACGGTTCGCTGGGCATCGGCCGGCTGACGGAGATCGGTCCGGACCCGCTGTGGACCGCGCTGTGGGTTGCCGGCGAAGTGGCGCTCGGCACCATGATCGGCCACGCCGTCGCCCCTTGGCTGGAGCGCGAACCGGCCCGGGTCCGCAGCCGGAAGTGACCTACGGGTTTACGAGGTCGGTGAAGTTCAGCAGCTTGTCCTCATAGTTGCCCAGGCAGGCTTCGCGGGCCGACTGCGTCACTGCCAGCTGATTGCAGTCTTCGAAAGCAGCAGTCACGGGCCAGAACAGTACCTGCGCCAGCGTGGTCAGCAGGAAGAACGCACCGGCACCAACGCCCAGCACATAGGTGATCCGCAGCGAGCCCGGCAGCCCCGCGCGCACCGCTTTGACCAGACCGATCACGGCCACCACGATGCTTGCCAGAGCCAGCGCCGGGGCCACCGCTTTCCAAGGGAGCGGGAGAGCTGTGGCTAGAAAGGTGGAGGCCAGCAAGAGCAGCAGCACACGGACAAAGAGCCCCGCCGACTTGATTTGTTCCTCGGTCGGCTCCGGGCGCGTGGTCTGCTGCATGGATTAAGCCTAGGCGAGACGGGCGCATAAAGTTGATTCCATGCGCATACTGGTCCTCGTTTCCGGCTCCGGCACCAACCTGCAGGCCGTCATCGACGCCGTCAGCGACGGCCGGCTAAATGCCGAAATCCTCGCTGTGGGCAGCGACGTTCCCGGCTGCCGCGGACTCGAACGTGCCGTCGAGGCGGGAATCCCGACCTTCACGGTGGCCCCCGCCGACTTCGCCACCCGGCCCGAATGGAACCGCGCCTTGGAGGAAGCCGTTGCGGCTAACAATCCTGACGTGGTGCTGCTGGCAGGCTTCATGCGCATCCTCGACGCCGAGTTCGTCGCCCGCTTCGAGGGGCGCCTGGTCAACACCCACCCGGCCCTGCTGCCATCCTTCCCAGGCGCCCACGGCGTGCGCGACGCCATGGCCCACGGCGTCAAGATCACCGGCGTGACCGTACACCTGGTGGATTCGGGCGTCGATACCGGCCCCATCCTTGCCCAGGCGGCGGTGCCAGTGCTGGACGAAGACACCGAAGAGTCGCTACACGAACGGATCAAGGTAGAGGAGCGAAGGCTCCTCGTGGAGACACTCGCCAAGCTCGCCTAGCTACCGCCAATAACGACGCCGGTGCTCGCCATGGGGCGTCGGTGCGGTTTTCCTGCGCCAAGACCCCCGATATTCACTGCTGCTGTCAAGGGACGTGCAGACTTTCCACCCGCTGCAGACCAAACCTGTGGAAAACCTCCGCACCTATCGATGCGTCTGGCTAGACTGGCTCGCACCAAGCGTCCAGCCCGTCCAGCATCTGGGGGTCTGAGTGAGCCAGCAGCCAACACTCATTGCTACAACGCGTGCCCGCATCACCGTCCTCTTCATCGCCGCGGCAGGCCTCGCCCTCTCCGCCTGCACCGGGCCGGCCGGCGCCGAGCCATCCGCATCGCCCGCGCCCGCTGCCTCGGCGCCAGCCACTCAAAGACCAGACCCCACCTATAAGCCAGCGTCCGAAAATGGCCCGGCCGAAAACGTTCCAGTCCCGGTGATGCCAGATGAAGCATCCTTGAAGTCGCAGCAGGGGCTACAGGCATTTCTACCGTATTGGTTTGAGACTGTGTCTTATGCCTATGAGACTGGAGACTTGACGCCGCTCGAGCAAATCACTGCCCCGGGGTGTGCCATCTGTAAGGAATTTAAGAAGACAATCCAAGCGGGCCATGATGGGGATAAATGGATAGTGGGCGGACAAATTGAGCCCACGGAGATCGAAGACCGGTTCGTGGAAACTGTTGATGGGAAATATGCGCCGATCGTTTTCATTACGCAGCAGCCGTTGGTCATCTATGAAGATGACAAAGTCGTCGGAAAAGCTGATGGTTTCGTGGATCCGCTTCTTTGGGTCGCTACAGTACGCTACGTCGAAGACCATTGGATCATCGAGGGTGTCGCTCGTCCGGATGGTGCCTCGTGATCCCAAATCATTCAACGGAACAGCTCTGCGCGAGAGCGCTAACATTCTCGGCGTTGCTGGCAACACTTTTCCTACTTCCAGCTACCGTAAGTTCGGCTAATCCAAACATCGCCACCGACTGGGTGGACAATGATGCGGTCGTCCGGGGCGTAAAGCAAGTGCCAGGACAGGCGCCAGCAGGACAGGAGCCAGCAGCGCACAGTGTGGGCGAAAACGTTGCACTTACACAACGCAAATATGAGCCAGTGTGCGCGCCCGATCTGTCGAATGTTGTCATTGAATGCGTGCTCATTAACTCACAATGTTCGATCGGCGCTGATGGGACTCTCATGCGCATTCTTGAAGCGCCGGGGGGTCAGAGTCCGCCACAGTGGGTGGATACGACTCGGACAATCTGTCAGTACTCAGATAGGCCTCTGGAAGGCACCGCAAATGATGCTGACGAATTGCCTGTGGTGACCATCGAGTTCTTCCGGCGGTTGCCGATCGCTCCATCGGGCCTGTCCGTGGAGCCTGTTCCGCATACTTTGATCGGAGCCGAAACCAACGTCTACGCGAGTCCGAATGAGCAGACGTTCACTGAGGATATCGATGGTTTTGACGTAACTGTTCGCGCGATTCCTACGTCCTACACCTGGAGCTATGGTGACGGCTCCTCGTTCGGGCCGACCAGCCAATCTGGAGGGCCGCTCCCAGCTGATCGTTTGGGGGAGAAGACGGCTACAAGTCACCGATATACGGAGACTGGTGACGTTCATGTCTCGTTGACGACTACCTACCGGGGCGAATATTCGATCAACGGTTCGGACTGGATCGCGATTTCGGGTGAAGCGCAGATAGATAGCGCCGCAGTGCCCCTCAGTGTCTGGCGGTCTGTGGTAAATAACTACGCGGACAACTGCCTGGAGAATCCGGAGGGTGCGGGGTGCTGAACCTGGACGGAAAATGGAGTGTGATCTGCCACACCTGAAGCACTCTTTTCAGAGTTTTGGGTGCATGCCGGCGATAGGGTGTGTGACGGTGCCGACGCCGCCAAGATGCGAAGAGGTCGGCTCCCTCTCATTCCGTTATCCCAGGGGAGACCATGAAGAAGTTGATGATGTCCGGCGCCATGGTGACTATGGCAGCTGTTGCGCTTGTGGGCTGCGGCAGCGACACCGCCTCGGACAAGGCCGCTGTTAGCAATAAGCCGGTGTCGGCAACCACTGAAGCGCCGGCGCAGAATGTCCGGACGCCGGAGAAAAACGACCGGATGGCTGAGGACACCGCCCAGGGCTTGGCGTCCTTCACGTACTACTACTTTGATGCCAAGAACTATGCGATCCAGACGGGCGATGCGGACCTGATGCGCGAAGTGGCTGCCGACTGCGCCAGCTGCATGACCGAGGCTGACGCCATTGAGGCTGTCTACGCCGACGGTGGCTGGATTGCCGGCGGGCAGCCGAAGGCTCTGAACGTGGTGGCACTGGAAGAGTCCACGGACGACGAGGGCAACCTCAGCGCCGTGGTTCCGTACATGGAAGACGCCCGCACCACCTTGGACAAGGACGGCGAGACCGTGGAGACCAAGGAGTGGGATTCGGACGGAACCACGCTGACGGTAACTGCCAACTACGCCGACGGCGCGTGGGCGATGGTGTCTGTCGACGAGACTCCGGATGCCGGGCTGCCGGAGTAAGCACTAAGACAACCCCGCTGTGCGTGCGCCCTTCCGCCAGATGGTGGAAGGGCGCATATGGGTTCGGGAGCCGTGCGAGCCACTGCCCGAATTAGAGAAGTTCGGCGCCCTTGGTCTCGGGGGAGAAGCGTGCCATCCACAGCACCGCGATCAGCACCAAGACGCCGGCGATGGCGAAGGACCATGCAAGGCCCAGATACGGCCACATGATCGACGCGAAGATCAGCGGGCCGAAGCCGGCTCCAACGCGGGAGAACGTCGAGGCCCAGCCGAAGCCCGACCCGCGTAGCTCGGTGGGGTAGAGCTCGGAGACATAGGTGTACAGCACGGGAATGGCGATCTGCACCACCATCCCGTAGACCAGCAGCAGGGCCACCACCGCCGGGGGAACGTCAATCAAAAGTGCGACGGCGACGAGCGCCAGCGCCGACAACGGACCGGTGATGGCGAGGATCCACTTCCGTCCGGTCTTCTCGACGAAGTACGCGGCGATGATGACGCCCACCAGACCGACGGCGGCCATGCCGGCCGTGGTGAGGAAGGCTCGCGCTGCGGCGAATCCAGCGTCGATGAGGATGATGGGCATCCAGGTCAGCGCCAGGTAGTAGACCAGCAGGATGCTGAAGAACAGGGCCCAGGCCGCCGTCGTGATCTTCCAGTTGAATTTCCAGACGGCTTTGAACTGCACCAGCACGTTGACGGCGGAGAGGCGCGGTGCCTCGCTCGGTTCGGGCAGCCGCCAGTCGCGAACGGTTCCGCCGGTCCGTTCGATCATGCCGTTGATGACCCGCTCGGCCTCTTCCGTGCGGCCGCGGCTGACCAGATAGAGCGGGGATTCGGGCACGGACCTGCGGACCCAGAAGACCAGCAGGGCGGGCAGGACCATGATCAGCATGGTGAAGCGCCAGTCGGCCACGGTGGCCATGATGATGGCCGAGACGAAACCGCAAAGCGCGGCGCCGACCGGCCACCAGCCGTCCATCGCGGTGAGGACGCGGCCGCGCAGCCGGCGCGGGGTGAATTCGCCGACCAGCGCGTAGTCAACGGGCACGCAGCCGCCCAAGCCGAAGCCTGCGATGAACCGGAAAACGCAGAACCAGACAATGTCGGGTGCGAAGGCCCCGCAGACGGTGAAGATCGAGAAGACCAACAGCGTGGCGGTGAACGCCGTCTTGCGGCCGATGAGGTCGGCGATCGATCCCCAGATGAAGGCACCGAGTGCCATGCCGATCAGGTTCGCCGTGCCGATCCAGGCAGCTTGGGCCGGAACGAGGTCCCAGTGGTCGGACAACAGCGGGATCAGGACGCCGTTGAGCGTCACGTCCCAAGCGTCGAACATGAAGCCGAGTCCGCCGAGCAGGAAAATCTTGCCTTGAACCCGCCAACGCCAAGGAAGTTCCTGCACGACCTGGTCGCCGGTGGGCAGGGAAGCGGTCTGCGTCATTCATGGCCTTCCAACGGAGCAACTATTCACACTCTAGTCGTGTGCAACAGATGAGAGGGTTCTCATTGAGTTCTCCTCAACGTCTCACTTTCGGTGTGCATTCTTGAGTCATCAGCACCTCGCAATGCACCGTGAAAGGCAGAACATGAACAAGCGCACTCTGTGGATCGCGACCGGAACTCTAGGCGTGATGGCAATCGGCGCAGGATCCGCCGTCGCGGATTCGGCCTTCGGGAACGTTGAGGCGGGTCCCGGTATCGTCCAGGCAGCGGAAACACCCGCCATCGCTCCCGTCGTGGCAACCACCGTCTCCCCGGCTGCGGTGAATCTCGACCAGCAGGATGTAAAAACAGCCGTGTCGGCCGTGACAGCCCAGTCGGCTGCCAGCGCTGCCTCGGCGCAGAGTGCTCCGTCGCCGGTTTCGGCTCAGTCGGCGGCCAGCCCGGACTCGGCCCAGAGTGCCCCGTCGCCGGTTTCGGCTCAGTCGGCGGCCAGCCCGGCCTCGGCGCAGAGCGCGCCGTCGCCAGTTTCGGCTCAGTCGGCGGCCAGCCCGGCCTCGGCGCAGAGTGCGCCGTCGCCGGTTTCGGCTCAGTCGGCGGCCAGCCCGGCCTCGGCGCAGAGCGCGCCGTCGCCGGTCTCCGCGCAATCTGCTGCATCCGCCCCGAGCGCACAGAGCGCTGACTGACCAGCGGCCAAAGAACCCGCCAGGTCCCGACTGCACCCCTAGCGCATCGGGACCTGGCGCTATTGAAACCGCCCGCGCCCGGCCGCGGTTTGGCCGGTGTCAGTAGTCGACGATCCGGCCGAACGACGGCGGGGCCTGCGGCGTGCGCCCGCAGACGATGCGGCCACGCAGCCGTTGGAAGATGTGCGGCGCCAGGTCCAATGCGGCGGCAAAATCCTGTTCGGAGGTGAAGCCGCCGCGCTTCTGCCTGGCCTCGACTGCTTTGTTGGCGAGTGCCGGGGAGAATCCCGGTAGGGTTTCCAGTTCGCCGGCGGTGGCATTGTTGACGTCAACGGCTTCGACCGCTGTGGCGGCACGTGCCGATGAGGCAGCACCCGCCGGATTCGAGGGCAGTGCGGGCCCGCCGGCAGCGGTCTGCGCGCTGGCCGAAGCCGCCGAGCCGCGGCGAGCCGAGGGGGATTTCCCGGATCCTCCGGCTCCCGGTGCCTTGGCCCTGTTGCGGGAACCGGCTCGGGTCGCCGGCTTGCCGTTGACTCCGCGCGCCCGGTCACGCGGTTGGCGCCGGGTGTTGAGCTGGCTGCCCGAGCGGGCACCGGTGGTGCGTCCGGTGGTGCGGGGCGGCTGGGCCGCGGCACGGTCGCGGTCCCACTTGAACCGCAAGTACTCGGGATTGATGGCGACGGCGAAGCTGCTCCCGGCCAACCAGCAGGTGAGCAGCAGCCAAGTGGCGACATCTTCGCGTACTCCGACGCCGTCGAGCAGGGCCAGCGCTACACCGCTGAGCGTGAGGTGAACCAGACCGAGGATCCACCACAACGGTCGCTTGGCCCTGGAACCCACCACCAGCAAGGCGGCGCCGCCCAGGAAACCAAAGCTGCCCAGGGGCACCAGCAGCCAGAGGCTCTGGCGGAGATTCCATCCCACCGGGGGCTGTGCGGCTGCCATCAGTAATCCACCGACCTTCCGAAGGACACCGGCTGGGCCGGCGGGAGCTTGCAGGCGATGAGTGGGCGGAGCCGGGCCAACTCCGGGCCAGGCACGGCCAGTGAGGCGCAGAAGTCTTCCACCGACCGGAACGGCCCCCGCTCTTTGCGAAGCCGGACGGCCTTGCGCGCCTTATGCCGGCTTAGCCCTGGCAACTTCTGCAACGCAGCCGCCGACGCACTATTGACGTCAACGGGCTCGGGCGGCCGGCTGGACGACGCGGCGGTGCGGGAAGCGGCGGTGCCGGCGTAGTAACCGGCGGCGTCGAGACCGGGAGCGTTGAGGAGTTCGGCGGCCGGGCCGGCAGGGCCGGGGGCAAAGCCACGGCCGGGGGCAGGGGCAAGTGCCGGGGCTGGATCGCGGGTGACCGGGGCGGCGCCGGAGCGGCGGCGGAGCAGCGCGCGGACGGTGGGCATCGCCGTCGTGCTGTCCAAGGCACTGTCCGCGGCCGACTTGCGGAGGAGCGCCGTCCACACGCTACCGGTGGAGCCGGAGGCCTCCGCCCAGCGGTTGCGCAGCCAAACCTGGTTGACGCCCAGCGCATGCAGCGAGCTGATGGCCCAGATCAGGAGTCTGGCGGTGCGCCCGGCTTCTTCATTCATGAAGAGCGAGATGACCAGCACCACCAGATAGAGGCCGCCGGCGGACAGCCAGGCTGCACGGCGGGCCAGCAGGCCGATCAGCACGAAGCCGGCCCAACCCAGGAACCCAATGCCGAGCAGCGGCAGCAGTAACCACAGGCTGCCGGCAACCAGCCAGAGGACCGCCGGCTTGCCCGACCGGCCGGTGGGTGCGGCGTTTTGGTCAGCGGCGGACATTCAGGACCATGGTGACGCTTTGGTCTTCTTCGACCGTCTCCGACGCGAGTTCCAAGCCCGCGGTGTGCGCCCGTTCGCGCAGCTTCCGGACCACCGCCTGCTGGACCCTCCGGGCGTAGGCGGCGTCGATGGCCTGGACGATTTCGCCCGCCCGCCGCCGGTCAACGTCCTCGCCGCTGAAGTGGACCTGCCAGATGCCTTCGGCGTCGCGTTCGAACACCGCAGTGGCGTCCGCCCAGGTGGCCTCGAGCGAGTCCGCCGCGGCACGGGTGACCTGGGCCTGGGTGTCCGCCAGGGCGGCCTGCAGCAAGTCCAGGTCCCGCATGCGGGTGCGCACCTGGACCTGAGGTATCGCTGCCTCCTGGACCTTCTCCGCTCGGTTCTTGGCCTTGTTGTCGATGGCGCTGTTGACGGCGGCGACGGCGGCGATGGCCGCGGGGATCAGCAGCACGGAAACACTCACGGGGTTTCTCCTGGTCGGGTGCCGGCCTGGACCGGGCGGAACATGATGGGGTCAAGAGTCTGGCGGGAGGCGGTGCGGCGGGTGGCAGCCGCGCCGGGCCGGTCGGCGCGGGTTCCCAGACCGGCCAGCAGCGCGTCCAATTGGTCATCGGAGGCCCAGCCGTTCAGCCCGACGGTGCCGTCGGGAGCAATCCGGATTTCAATCCGGTCCCGCTGGGCGCCGATGTCCTCGAGCAGATGCCGGTAGCGGCCGGTCAGCGCGGTCAGGCCCTGATTGGTGGAACCGATCCACGGCCGCTGCAGTTCAGGCCGGTCCTGCAGATAAGGCCCGTCGGCCAGCAGATCGGTGGCAGCCAGCAGGCCGGCGATGTCCTCCCGGCCGACCGCCCAGCGTTGCAGGTCCTGGTGCCGGTAGCCGGTGAAGGTCATCACGGACAACCCGGCGTCCCGGAAGGCACGCGCGACGACGGTGCTGGCCGCCGCCTGCTCGAAGGGTTCGCCGCCCAGCAGGGTCAGCCCTTGGGACCCGGCAGCCGCCGCTTGGGCAACAAGCTCGGCGGCGAGTTCCACGGTCGGGACCAGGTCTGCGCCGCGATCGGCCCAAAGGTGGGGGTTGAAGCAGCCGGGGCACCTGATGGAGCAGCCTTGCAGCCAGAGCGCAGCCCGCCGTCCGGGTCCTTCGGCGTCGGTAGCCGGCAGGAACCGGGCATACCTGATGGTTCCGGCATCGGTCCGCGTCGGGACTGTGCCGTTGTTGATCCGTGCCTCCGGTGCCAGTCCGGCTGGCTGGTCGGGCGCAGCGGGCCTAGTCTGCCGACTCATTGCGCACGTAGTTGCTGGCGGTGACCGCGGTGCGGGCATAGTCCTCGGTGTAGGAACTGGAGACGGTTTCCGCTTCCAGCAGGTCCTCGAGCACCGTGATGTAGTCCAGGCAGTCGGCGCCGAAGATGTTGCGGGTTTCGGCCGCAACGGAGCCGTCGGGCCCCACCGTGACAATGAGCTGTTGCTGGTCCATCGCTTCTCCTGCGGAATCGAATGCTGTCTAGAAGTCCACGGTGCGGCCGCCGCGGATGGGCTGGCCCGACGCTACGGCCGGCGGGGGGCCGGTGGGTTGCTGCTGGTCAGCCGGATGCCGGGTGCCGGTGTCCAGATCCTCGCTGCCGGTGGCTCCGACCGCCCGCAACGCCGCCCATTGCCGGATGGCGCTGACCTCCTCCGCCTGGGTGATGGCCAGCGGGATCATGTTGGCGACTGCGCGCTGCAGGTCGGCCAGAAGCACGTGGCGGCGTTCGGCGTAAGCGTCGAAGAGCGCGGCGACCACGGCCTGTTCGATCTCCGCGCCGGAGTAGTTCTCCGACGCGTCGGCGAGGAGTTCGACGGCGGCTGGATCGTTGGCGATGGCGCCCAGCTGGTTGGCCGTGGTGGCCTGTCCGGCCATCTGGATCTGCCAGATCACCCGGCGTTCGGCGTCACTGGGCAGGTCCACGAAGAAGATCTCGTCAAACCGGCCCTTGCGCATGAACTCCGGCGGCAGCCGGTCGATGTTGTTGGCTGTGGCGACGACGAAGACCGGATGGCGTTTCTCCTGCATCCAGGTCAGGAAGGACGCGAAGACCCGGGATGAGGTGCCCGAATCGCCTTCGCCGTTGGTGCCGGCGAAGCCCTTCTCGATCTCGTCGATCCACAGGATGGCCGGGGAGATGGCTTCGGCGGTGGCGATGGCGTTCCGCATGTTCTGCTCGCTGGAGCCGACCAGCCCGGAGAAGACCCGGCCGATGTCCATGCGCAGCAGCGGCAGCCCCCAGCCCGAAGCCATCGCCTTGGCGGTCAGGGACTTCCCGCAGCCGGGGACGCCGGTGATCAGCACGCCCTTGGGTGAGGGGAGGCCGAAGTCCGCTGCCGCATCCAGCCAGGATCCCTGGCGTTTGGCCAGCCAGCGCTTGAGGTTGTTCAGGCCGCCGACCTCGTCGAGGCTGATCTTGACGTCCACATAGTCCAGCAGCCCGGACTTGCGGATGGTCTGTCGCTTTTCGTCCAGCACCACCTTCACGTCATCGGCGGTCAGCTCGCCGTCGTCGACCATGGCGCGGGCAAAGGCGTTCTCTGCCTCCGCCATGGTCAGGCCGAGCGCCGCCTGGACCATGTTCTCTTGGTCGGCGTCGCTGAGCTCGACCTTGATCCGTCCGCCGTCGGAATTCTGGCTGATCATGTGGGTAAGCATGGCTTGGATCTCGGCATGGCTGGGCAGCGGAAAATCCACCAGCGTGACGGACTTGTCCAGTTCCGGCGGAATCCGCAGCAGCGGCGCCACGATGATCAGCACCCGCCCGGCGCTGCCCTGCCGGAAGGCGGCGGAGATTTCGCGGACCTTCCGGACCACTTCGGGGTCCGCCGGACGCTGGTCGGTGCCGAAGTAGGCGTGCAGGTCGAAGAAGATGAAAACGCCGGGGTCGTGCGCGCCGAGCACCCGGTCCAAGGCCCGGGCCGGGGCGGTGGTGTTGGACTGCTGGCCGTCGCCGGGGGAGATCAGCCCGCTGCTGGCGTTCCAGGTCCACACCGGCCGCGGCGTGCGCAGGGCGGCGGCGCACTTGAGCACTTCGGCGTGCACCCGTGCTTCCTCGTGGCTTTCCACGTACAGCACGGGGATGCGGGCCTTGAACGCTTGGTCAAGCGTTTCGGCAAACGACATGGTGGTCTCCCTTTGAAGGAACTGAATCGGGATTTGGCTCTACTTTAGGCACACTTCAGGCGCGGTCCTCAGTGGCCAACACGGAAGCTCCATCTGCCGTCGGTGGTGTCCACCAGGAAATAGGTCACCGGGTATGGCTGCCAGGAGAACCTGGTGGAGTTGCTGCCGATCTTGTTGACCACCAGGTTCCGGCGCGATTCCTGCCAGGTGTAGACGGCGATGTTGGATTCACCCTTGTAGGTGAATTCGGCCAGCACTTCCTCGCCCTCATAGCGCACCAGTGCCGGTCCGTTGCCGGAGACCGTTCCGTCTTCCAACTCGGCATAGGGGACCGGCCGGACCTCCAGCTGCCAGTCGCCTTCAGCCTCGATGGTGAGGGTGAACTCATCCCGTGCCGGGGCCAGGAGCCCGGCGGCCGGTTCGGCCCGGTCGGCGGAGCTGTAGAGAAAGTGGACTGGCCACTCCGGATTGTCCGGGTCGTCCACCGCCACGCTGACATCGACGCCGCTGTTGACCACGATCTCGAACGGCCCGTCGTAGCCGGCCGGGCGCTGGTAATCGATGGCGGCGTTGCCGGAGCCCGAGTAGCTGCCGGCCCGGTCGGATTGCACCGGAGTTTCGTCCTCCGGCGCCGGCCCGGCGCTCGCAGCAGTCCCGCTGCCGCCGTCGCCCCCGCTGCTTGCGTCGCCGGGGAAAGGTGCGGCACCCGCGTCGCCCCCTGCCGGCTCGGGTTCCGCCGCCGACTGTGCGGCGGAACCTTGGTCCCAGTCGGCGCTGAACAGGTGCGGCAGCAGCCGCGGCGCGGCAAAGGCCAGCGCTCCGCCGAGGATCAGCAGCCCGACAAGCCACACCGCCAGTGAAAAGCGGCCGATCCGCAGTGCCGCGTCCTCCGCCGCCGGTGCTGACATGTTCTTCTGTTCTCCTTCTGCTGCCCTTCATGAGGTTACCCACACCGCGGACCGGCTTCACAGTCGGTGCCGGAGAGGGGCCCGACGCTAGACTTGGACCATCCCCGAAGCCATCCATCCTTGGAGATTTGCGTGAGCTTGAAGCAGCTTGACCGTGTTCCCATCCGCCGTGCGTTGATCTCGGTGTACGACAAGACCGGGCTGGAGGAGCTGGCGCAGGGCCTGCACACCGCCGGGGTCAGCATCGTGTCCACCGGCTCGACGGCGAAGAAGATTGCCGCCGCCGGCGTTCCGGTCACCGAAGTCTCCGAGGTCACCGGGTTCCCGGAATGCCTGGACGGGCGGGTCAAGACCTTGCACCCGCGCGTCCACGCCGGCATCCTGGCCGACCGCCGGCTGGACGACCACATCAGGCAGCTCAAGGAGCTCGACGTCGAGCCGTTCGACCTGGTGGTGGTCAACCTCTACCCGTTCGTGCAGACCGTGAAGTCCGGCGCCAGCCAGGACGAGGTTGTCGAGCAGATCGACATCGGCGGACCCTCGATGGTGCGCGCCGCCGCGAAGAACCATCCGAGCGTGGCCGTGGTCGTCGATCCGGCCGGCTACGGCGATGTGGTGGAGGCTGCCGCATCCGGTGGCTTCGACCTGAAGACCCGCCGCCGGCTGGCTTCGCTGGCGTTTGCGCACACCGCCGCCTACGACACCGCTGTGGCCAAGTGGACCGCCGAGCAGTTCGGCGATGACGCCGAGGCTGCCGAATCCGGCGCGGCCGAGGCGCCGAAATTCCCGCCCTACGCAGGCCTGGCGCTGGAGCGCTCGGAGTCGCTGCGCTACGGCGAAAACCCGCACCAGGCCGCCGCTCTGTATGTGGAGGCCGGCGCGGAGCCCGGCATCGCCCAGGCTGTGCAGTTGCACGGCAAGGCCATGAGCTTCAACAACTATGTGGACGCCGACGCCGCCGTGCGGGCAGCATTCGATTTCGCCCAGCCCGCCGTTGCAGTGGTCAAGCACGCCAACCCGTGCGGCATCGCCGTTGCCTCCCCGGGCGCCGCGGATCCGATCGCCGATGCACACGCCAAGGCGCACGCGACCGACCCGGTGTCCGCGTTCGGCGGCGTCATCGCGGCAAACCGAACGGTGACGGCCGGCATGGCCAACACGGTCAAGGACATCTTCACCGAGGTAGTCGTGGCCCCGGGCTTTGATCCGGAAGCCGTCGAGATCCTGGCGCAGAAAAAGAACATCAGACTGCTCGTCCTGCCCGAGGGCTTCGCCCGGGACACGGTCGAATACAAGCAGGTCTCCGGCGGCATGCTGCTGCAGGCATCGGACCGGATCGACGCAGACGGCGACGACCCCGCCAACTGGACGCTGGCCGCCGGCGAGGCCGCAGACGACGCGACGCTGGCTGATCTGGCCTTCGCCTGGCACGCGGTGCGCTCGGCCAAGTCCAACGCCATTCTGGTCGCAGCCAATGGTGCAGCAGTGGGCATCGGGATGGGCCAGGTCAACCGGCTCGATTCCTGCCGGCTGGCCGTGGAGCGGGCCAACACCCTGGGCGTGGCGGTCGGCGGCGGAGCCGACGCTGCCGGCGGGGCGGCCAACGTGCAGGACGCCGGAGCGCCCGAGCGGGCCCGCGGTGCCGTGGCTGCCTCCGATGCCTTCTTCCCGTTCGCCGACGGGCTGCAGATCCTCATCGACGCCGGCGTCCGCGCCGTGGTGCAGCCGGGCGGATCCGTCCGGGACGAGGAAGTAGTGGCGGCGGCCCAGGCGGCCGGCATCACCATGTACTTCACCGGAGCGCGCCACTTCTTCCACTAGCAAGTGCCGTCCCCGGCGGCTTCCGCGCGGGAACGGATCCGAAGACCATAGGCGGAATGCTTGCCAGTACAGTGCCGGACACATAGGTTCAAGGGGGACCGGTGTGTCCGGCACCGGCGGTTAAAGGAGGCACACTGTGCTGGCGATGCAAACCACGGCGGCGGGAACGGGCGACATCTGGCTGGGCGTGGTGATTGTGGTGGTCCTCGTGGCCGGGGCCGTGGCCTTCTTCCTGGCATCCAAACTGCGCAAACCGCGCTCCTATGAGTCGGCCGGCCGGCATGATGCCGTGCGGGAGGCCGAGGCAACCCGGCCGGGCGGCGGCAGCAAGGACACCCATCTGGAACAAGGCAACGCCGCGCACCGCTCGCAGGTCTTTGGTCCCGGCACCGGACTCTGAGGCAAGCCGCCTCGGGGAGGTTGGGCGCCGCCGTCGTGCTTGGGACGCGGCAGGGGAGCGGCCCAAAGGTGGGTGAGATGGGCCGCACTGCGCCTGCCCGCCGCTGTTCTGCATGAAGGGTGCGCGTCTTCGACCGGGACCGATTCAGCCTCCTCGGGTAAATTGGAGGAGTTGAGTAAACACTGAAGACCCACTTTTTGCAGGGAGACGCCTCACCCATGGCCAAGATTATCTATACCCACACCGACGAAGCGCCGATGCTGGCCACGTATTCGTTCTTGCCGATCGTTGAGGCCTACGCCTCCACGGCGGGTGTGGAAGTGGAGACCCGCGACATCTCGCTCGCCGGCCGGATCATCGCCGTTTTCGGCGACTACCTCACCGCGGAACAGCGGATCGGCGACGCCTTGGCCGAACTGGGCGAACTGGCCAAGCAGCCGGAAGCCAACATCATCAAGCTGCCGAACATCAGCGCCTCCGTGCCGCAGCTGAAGGCGGCCATCAAGGAACTGCAGGACCACGGCTACGCGCTGCCGGACTACCCGGACGATCCCTCCTCCGACGAGGAGAAGGACATCCGCGCCCGCTATGACAAGATCAAGGGCTCCGCGGTCAACCCGGTGCTGCGCGAGGGCAACTCGGACCGCCGCGCGCCGCTGTCGGTGAAGAACTACGCCCGCAAGAACCCGCACAGCATGGGTGCCTGGACCGCGGATTCCAAGACCAACGTGGCCACCATGGACGCGGACGACTTCCGCTCCAACGAGAAGTCCGTGGTGATCCCGGCCGACGGCAAGATCAAGATCCAGCTGGTGGCCGAGGACGGCACGGTCACGGTGCTGAAGGACTCCTTCCCGGTGCTGGCCGGCGAGGTCATCGACGGCACCGTGATGCGCGCCGCCGCCCTGGACGAGTTCCTGGCCGCCCAGGTTGCCCGCGCCAAGGAAGAAGGCGTGCTCTTCTCCGCGCACCTGAAGGCCACCATGATGAAGGTCTCCGACCCGATCATCTTCGGCCACGTGGTCAAGGCCTACTTCTCCGAGCTGTTCGAGACCTACGGCAACAAGCTGGCGGCAGCAGGCCTGAGCCCGAACAACGGCCTGGCCTCCATCCTGAACGGGCTGGACGCGCTGGATCCCGAGGACCGCAAGGGTGTCCAGGAGCTGATCAACAAGGGCCTGGACCAGGGCCCCGCGATCGCCATGGTGGACTCCGACAAGGGCATCACCAACCTGCACGTCCCCTCCGACGTCATTGTGGACGCGTCGATGCCGGCCATGATCCGCACCTCCGGCCACATGTGGGGACCGGACGGCCAGGAAGCCGACACGCTGGCCGTGCTGCCGGACAGCTCCTACGCCGGAATCTACCAAGTGGTGATCGACGACTGCCGCGCCAACGGCGCCTACGATCCGACCACCATGGGCACCGTTCCCAACGTGGGCCTGATGGCCCAGGCTGCCGAAGAATACGGCAGCCATGACAAGACGTTCGAGATCCAGGCCGCCGGCACCGTGCAGATTGTTGACGCGGCCGGAACCGTGCTGATCGAGCACCAGGTGTTCCCGGGTGATATCTGGCGCGCCTGCCAGACCAAGGACCTGCCCATCCGCGACTGGGTGAAGCTGGCCGTGACCCGCGCCCGCGCCAGCCAGACCCCTGCCGTTTTCTGGCTGGACGAGACCCGCGCGCACGACGCCAACCTGATCGCCAAGGTGACCGAGTACCTCAAGGAGCACGACACCGAGGGCCTGCAGATCGAGATCATGTCCCCGGTGGAGGCCACCGCCTTCACCGTGGAGCGCATCCGCAAGGGCGAGGACACCATCTCGGTGTCCGGCAACGTGCTCCGCGACTACCTGACCGACCTGTTCCCGATCCTGGAGCTGGGCACCAGCGCCAAGATGCTCTCGATCGTGCCGCTGATCAACGGCGGCGGCCTGTTCGAGACCGGCGCCGGCGGCTCCGCTCCGAAGCACGTCCAGCAGTTGCTCTCCGAGAACCACCTGCGATGGGATTCGCTGGGCGAGTTCCTGGCCCTGGCGGTGTCCTTCGAGCATCTGGCCACCAGCACGGACAATGCCCGTGCCCAGATCCTGGCCGACACGCTGGACGCAGCCACCGGGACGTTCCTGCTGGAGAACAAGTCGCCCAAGCGCAAGGCCGGCGAGCTGGACAACCGCGGCAGCCACTTCTACCTGGCCCTGTACTGGGCACAGGAGCTGGCCAAGCAGACCGCCGACACCGAGCTGGCCGCGGCCTTCTCCGGCCTTGCCTCCGAGATGGCCCAGAACGAAGAGGCCATCGTCGGCGAACTCAACGCCGTGCAGGGTTCCCCGGTGGACCTGGCCGGCTACTACCGGCCGGACGAGGCCAAGGCCGCCGAGGTCATGCGCCCGTCGGCCACGCTGAACCGCATTGTGGCCACGCTGACCGAAGCGTAGCCATCGGAGCCGGGCGGCTGCGCCCGGCTCACGGCCCTGAATAACGACGGCGGCCGGCGCACCTTCCGCGTGAAGGTGCGCCGGCCGCCGTCGTGCTTCAGCAGCTCAGTCCGTGACCGGGACGGCTCGGTCATTGGCGTAGCTCACGCCTAGCTGGGCGCGCACGCCGTCGAAAAGCCGCATGGTGTCCACGGTGTCCGCCCACGGCATGGTGGGGCTCTGTTGCAGGCCGGCCTGGATGCAGCGGGTGACCTCCCGCAGTTCAAAAACGTAGCCGTGGCCGACCTTCGGGAAGGTTTCCACCCGTGCCTCGCCCAGATGCGGCTCGATGGTCACCTCGGTGGGGTGGTGCAGCGGCGCGTTGCTCCGCAGCCAGCCGCCGGTGCAGGCCACCGTGGCCGTGCGCGGCGAGGCCGCCTGCAACGAACAGGCCAACTGCGCCTGCGCGCCCGAGCCGTAGCTGAGCGTCATGGCGTTCTGGGCGTCCACGCCGTCGTCGTTGACCAGGCCGGTGGCGGAGACCGTCTGCGGGAAGCCCAGCGATCCCAGCGCCCAGGTCAGCGGATAGACGCCCAGGTCCAGCAGCGCACCGCCGCCTGCGGCAGGGTTCCAGAGCCGGGCTGCCGGGTCGTAGACGGCAGGAAACCCGAGGTCGGCCTGCACCCAGCGGACCTCGCCGAGCTCGCCGGAGGCCAGGATCTCCCACGCACGGTTGATGATGGGCAGGAACCGCGTCCAGACCGCTTCCATCAGGAACAGCCCGCGGTCGGCCGCCAGCTCGGTCAGCTCCAGGGCTTCCCGCGCATTGATGGTCAGCGATTTTTCACACAGCACGTGCTTGCCGGCTTCCAAGGCGCGCCGGGCGATCCCGTAGTGCTGGCCGTGCGGCGTGGCCACGTAGACCACGTCCACCTCCGGGTCGGCGAAGAGTTGGTCGTAGCCGGCTCCGGCATCGCCGTCGAAATAGGCGGTAGCGAAACCGAAGCGCCGCCGGAAGGCCGCGGCGTTGGCATGATTGCGCGAGCTGACGGCTTGCAGCACGGCGTCGGCCAACCGGGCGAGGTCTTCGCTGACCAGGGTGGCAATGGCTCCGGTAGACACCACGCCCCAGCGCAGCGGACGGCCGGTGGCCTGGAGCGGGCCGGGCGAACCGGGCGCGAGGCAGGGCGGCGGCGCGATGCGGGGAAGTTGTGTCATGGCTCCATCTTGGCCGCCTACCGGCTGGGACGTCCATGGGGACGCTCAACCTTTGTCCCATCGCTCCCGCGCGGCAGCTGAGCCCTACCGGTGTGGACCTATGGATGGTACAAAGTAAGTAGGCTCAGTATTTCCGACACTACGAGGAGGAGCAGCACATGGATACCGGAATGATTGTCGGCATCATCGTCGCGATAGTTGTACTCCTGATCATCATCGGAGTCATCGTCTTCTTTGCTCGGAAGCGGAGCACGCAGCGCAAGCTCGAAGAGCAGGAAGAGCACCGCCGGCAGGCAGCGGAGATGCGGCAGGGCGCGCAGGCGTCGTCGGTGGAGGCACGGGAGCGTGAGGCGGACGCCATGCAGGCGCAGGCCGAGGCCCAGCGCGCGGACGCCGAGGCGGAGCGGGCCAAAATTGAGGCCGAGCGCCTGCGCCAGGACGCCGAGCGGCGGCAGCAGGACGCGCAGGGAATCCGGCGCGAGAGCGAGGAGACGCTGCGCAAGGCCGACGATCTGGACCCGGACATCAATACCAAGGATCGTGCCAGCAGGTCGGACCGCCACCACGACGACGGCTCCCAGCACGGCGACGCCGGCACCGGCCGTCCGGCAGGCACCGATACGACCCGCGGCACGGACCCGGGCACGGACACCGCCCGCGAGGGGGACGCCTACCCCACAGAAGGCGACGAAACCGGCCGCCACATCGACGAGACGCGGTATACCGATGACACCCGGAATGCTGATGACCCTCGCAATGACGACCCTCGCCGCGGCGAAGGCGGCAGCCACAACATCTAAGCGGAAGCCGGTTCATACGCCGTCCGTCGGCCGGCCTTGCTGAGCATCGGCAGGATACTTAGCAGGCAGCCGGCGGCGGCCGCGAGGATCAACCGTCGGTAGCCCACGAATCCGATCAGTGCGGCCGCGCCCGGTGCCCTTTTGGAAACCAGCAGTCAGCGGAGCCTGGATGGCTCACGATCCGGGCACGCAAGGCTGCGGCTGGTCGGCGAACCGGAACCACTCCGGTAGGTCTGCGGTGAAAGCTTCGGCAACGGGGGAGGTGCCGATGGAGCGCCAGTCCACCACGGCGTCGACCTCTACCTCGTGCTTGTTCCATTCAAACCAATTGACCATCTTGAGCTGCGGGTAATCCTCTGGGATGCGCGGATCGAACAGTTGACGCCACCAGGCCTGCTTGATCGCCAGTTCCTTGGCGCCGCCCGTACCGGGAATGCTCAACGCTGCCGTTTCGGGAACGGCCACCGGCTTGCCGCGTTCCGCGCCGTACTCGGCGTAAAAATCCGGCACGGCCAGGTCGTTGCCGCCGGCGCCGTTATACGTCCCGGTCAGCTGCTGCAGGAATTTTCCTTCTTCCGGCACAACGTTGGCGCCCCAGGGGTAGGTGTTGCCCCAGTGGTAGAGCGACATCCCTACCCAGTCGACGGCCTCATCGCCCGGATAGTACGGGGCGTACGGATCGTCATCGCCGGTGATCGTCCCGTCCTTGTTGGTGTCCAAGTCCAGGAAGTCCCGGCTCTTCGGCCCGGACTGGTGCTGTCCGCCGGCGAACGGATAACCGCCGCCATAGTTCGGTGCCCACATCGTGGCGCTGCCCGGGGCAAGGCGGTGGATCGACTCCGCCACCCGGCGGAACGCTGCCTTGTACGCGTCCGGCTGCTGGCCCCATGCGTACCAGGATCCGTTCATCTCGTGGGCGAAGCGGACGATTACGGGCACGCCGGCCCGGTTGTAACGGTCAAGAGTGGTGGCGAGGTCATCCGTGACCTGGGAGGTCACCGCTGCCAGTCCGGCCCGCGGCTCGAGGGTCAGGAGCAGAATCCCGCCTTCGGTTCGGACCTGTTCAAACGCCGCTTCCAGGTTTGCCTTGGCATCGGTGCCCAACGGGAAGGATGCGAAGCTGACCACCACGGCCGGACTGCGGCCCAGGTTTTTGCCGTATTCCTGCAGTGTCTCTTGCTCCCAGTCCAGGTTCACGCCGGCCAGCGCCCCTGACCTCGGGGCCAAGGATGCGCCATCGCGGGCAACGCACACGGCATCAGACGGTGCGGCGGTGGATGGGGAGGGGTCTGCGGAACAGGCGGAAAGTCCCAGGAACAGCAGCACGGAAGAGGCGGCCGTCTGCCACGCCCGGTTCAAAGTCACGCTCCCCATTCTTCAGCATGAACCGCCGCCGCGGTTTAGCCCCGGCCCAAAGACACCGCCCCCTCAAGCGCCGGAGTCAGCCCTTGACCGAACCGCTCATCAGGCCGCCGACGAAGTACTTGCCCAGGATGATGTAGACCAGCAGCGTGGGCAGCGAGGCGATCAGCGCGCCGGCCATCGAGGCGGCGTAGTCGGTCAGCTGCCCGCCGGCCAGGAAGCTCAGCGCGATGGTCACCGGCCCGTTGGAACCGGAGGAGAAGAACGCTGCAAACAGGTAGTCGTTCCACGCGGAGGTGAACTGCCAGATCAGCACCACCACGAAGCCCGGGGTGGAGATCGGCAGGATCACCGAGGCGTAGGTGCGCAGCAGGCCCGCGCCGTCCATTCGCGCGGCTTCGATCAGCTCGCCCGGAACCGACTCGTAGTAGTTGCGGAAGATCAGCGTGCAGATGGGCAGGCCGTAGACGATGTGCAGCACCAGCAGCGAGGGAATGCCGTTGGGTACCCCGAGGCCCTGCATCAACTGCGTCAGCGGGATCATCACTGCCTGGTACGGGATGAACATGCCGAACAGGATCAGCGTAAAGACGACGTTGGCGTACGGGAATCGCCAGCGCGAGAGCACGAAGCCGTTCATCGAGCCGAGGAAGGCGGAGATGATCGACGCCGGAATCACCATGGCGAAGGTGCGGCCCAGTGCCGGCGCCAGGGTGTCCCAGGCCTTTTCCCAGCCCGTGGTTTCCCACGTGGTGGGCAGGAGCCAGGCGGTGGAGGGATCGGCGTCGGACGGGCCCTTGAAGCTGGTGATGAACAGGACGTAGGCCGGAATCAGCACCACGAACACGAACAGCAGCAGGATGGCGTATTTGAGCGTCCGGTTCATTCGCTGCCGGCCGGTGCGCGGTGCCGGCGGCCGGGGCCGGGCGACCTCGACGGGCGGCGGGACGGTTGCGGTGGTCATCAGCGTTTCTCCTGCCGCGAGGTGTAGACGAGGTACGGAACAACCACCAGCGCCACGAGCACCAGCATGATGGTGCCGATGGCCGCCGAGTCGGCGTAGTCGCTGCCGATGTACTTGACCCACATCATAGTGGCCGGCACCTGGATGTCGTACGTGTTGGCATCCGGAACGATGGCGCGGATTAGGTCGAACAACTTCAACGACATGTGGCCGATGATGATCACGGCCGAAAGCATTACCGGGCTCAACTGCGGGAAGATGACGTGCCGGTAGAGCTTCCATTCGCTGCAGCCGTCGATCCGCGCCGCCTCGCGCAATTCTTCCGGGATGCCGCGGAAGCCGGCCAGGAACAGTGCCATCACGTAACCGGAGAGCTGCCAGATGGCGGGTACGGCGATCGCGGCGATGCCCCAGTTGGGGTCCGACCACCAGCTGTTCTGTAGGAAGCCGAGTCCCACGCTGTCCAGCAGCCGGTTCAGTCCGGTGGTGCGCTCACCTCCGGACTGGTCGGTCTGCAGGCTGGAAAGCAGCCAGCGCCACACCACGCCGGAGGCGATGAAGGACACTGCCATCGGGAAGAGGTAGACCGAGCGGAAGAATCCCTCGCCGAAAGCGGGCCGCTCCAGGATCCATGCCCAGAGGAAACCGAAGATCAGCGTGCCGGCCAGGAACACCACGGTGAGCAGGAGCAGGTTGCGCAGCGCGTGCTGGAAATCTGCGTCCCCGAACAGCCGGAAGTAGTTCTCCAAGCCGACGAAGTCCGACGACGGCCGGGCAGTATGCTGGTTCGTCATCGAGATGCGGACGTTCTCCGCAATCAGAGCGTAGACAAAGACGGCCAGCAGGACGAGGGTCGGGGAGATCAGGGCTAGCGCCGGGCCCCAGGTCTTGACTTTCTTGAACATCGAATTCTCCTTGTGCCGCCGGCACACCGGGTGGGACGTGGAAGGGCGGGCGCGGAGGTTCTGCCGCGCCCGCCCATCCGGGGGGTGTCCTGGTTACTGCTGGAACTTCTCGGCGATGGACGCCGCGGAGTCCTGCAGCGCCGCAACATCCTGCGGGCCGCCGAACTTGCTCACCGCGGTGCTCAGTTCGTTCAGCCAGGCCACGGGCACTGCGGCTCCGTGGGCCAGCGAGGACACGATCGTGTCGGACGAGAAGTCCTCGATGGCGCTCTTCTGGTACTCGCCGAACTTGTCGGCCGGCACGTCTGTGCGGGCCGGGATGGAGCCCTTCGCCGCGTTGAAGGCCTGCTGGCCGTCAACACTGGAGATGGTGGTCAGCCACGCCTTCGATCCGTCGGGATTCGGAGCGCCCTTGGGCAGTGTGAACGAATCGGCCAGGAAGTCGAAGACGCCGTCGGTCCCGGGGGTCGGGAAGTAGACGTAGTCCTCGCCGGGCTTTTTGCCGTCCTGGGAGAACTTGGCTTCGGCCCAGTCGCCCATCACGTTGTAGGCGGCTGCTCCGTCCTCCACCAGCTGCGTGGCCGGACCCCAGTCGCTGAGGGTGTCCCGGTCAGAGTTGGTGTAGCTGAGCGCCTTCTTGTAGTTCTCGATGGCCTTGGTGACGTCTGCGCCGGCCCAATCGGTGGTGCCGTCCCAGAGCCCGTTGTACCCTTCGGCACCCAGAGTGGCCAGCAGGATGTTCTCGAACAGCTGTACCTGGGTCCACGTGCCGGCTACGGCCAGCGGGGTGACCCCGGACTCCTTGATCTTGTCCATGTCCGCAAACCAGGCGTCCAGATCGGCCGCCGGCTTGGCCGGGTCAAGGCCGGCCTTCTCGAGCACGTCCACGTTGGCCCACACCACGTTGGCCCGGTGGATGTTCGACGGAACGGAGTAGATCTTTCCGTCAACGGTGAGGCGGTCCAACAGGTCCTTCGGGAAGGCCTCGTTCAGCTTGGCTTCTTCGTAGAAAGAGGTGAGGTCCTCGAGCTGGTCGGCGGCGATGTAGTCCTGCAGCTCGGCGCCTGCATGGGCCTGGAACGAATCCGGTGGATTGCCCGACTTCAGGTTGGCGGCCAGGACGCTCTTGGCCTGGCTGCCGGCGCCGCCGGCGACGGCCAGGTTGTCGAACTTCAGGTCCGGGTACTGCTCGGAGAAGATATCCACCAGTGCATCCAGTCCGACCTTCTCGGAACCGTCCGCCCACCAGGTGAAGACTCCCACCGAACCCGACGCTTCTGAGGGATTGGCATCCTCAACCGCGCTTCCACCGCCGCAAGCGGACAGGAGCAAACCTGCAGCCGCAACGCTGGCGAGCATAGCTATGCGTCGCATAACGCCTCCATCAATCAACAGTCTGTGGCCACGGGGTCTGCATGACCCGCACACGGATGTGTGGCTTGAACGAAGTTAACTCCGTCACAGGGCTTGTCGTCAAGAGTTGAACGCAAAGCGTTACCCAACTGTCGGTCGGCGGCAGGCTCAGACGAAGGGCAGTTCGGCCTGTTGGAGCACTAGTGTGGCGGCTCCCAAGGCCTCTGCGCGGCTGCCCAGGGTGGACATTGCCAGTTCGGTAGATTCGCCGACGACGGGGACCACGTGGCGCAGTAGCCCTCGCCGCACCGGGTCCAGCAGGATGCCGCCGAGGCCGGTGAGCGGGCCGCCGACCACGATGAATTCGGGGTTGAGCAGGTTGCAGACATTGGCCAGTGCACGCCCCACGGCCAGGCCCGCATCGTCTATCACCCGAAGGGCGGCCGGGTCGCCGTCGAGGGCAATCCGGACAATATCCTCCGTGCCAATCGGTGCGTTGCGGCCGTGGCTGAGCAAATCAATCATGGTGGACGTGGACGCGACGGTCTCCAGACAGCCGCGGTTGCCGCAGCGGCAGATGACTCCGTGTTCGGCCACGGTGGCGTGGCCGATCTCGCCGGTGACCCCGATATGGCCGTAATACAGTTCGCCGTTGAGGACCAGGCCTGCACCGATGCCCGATCCAATTTTCAGGAACACCAGATTCTGGGCGTGCTGGTACGGTCCCCAGCTGACCTGCGCGAGTGCGCCCAAGTTAGCGTCATTGTCCACGAAAACGTCCGCGCCGAACCGTTCCTGCAGCCGGGCCAGCAGGTTGATGCCCACCCATTCGGGCAGGATGGCGCCGTGGATCACGGTGCCGGTGCGGCGATCGATCGGTCCCGGGATTCCGGCACCGACGCCGAGCACCGCCCCGGGGGAAACCGAATTTTCATCCAGCAACCGTTGGACCAGCCGGGCTGCGGCGTCGATGCCCTGCTCGGCGTCGTGGCCGAGCGGCAGCTCGACGGCGTCAGCGGCCAGCACGCGGTGGTCCAGGCTCACCAGCACAACCTGCACGTGCCGCCGGCCGAAATCCACTCCGACCGCGACGGCGCCGCGGCCGTCGATCCGGACCGACAAGGCCCGGCGGCCCGAACTGGTGGTCGGCTCGGTGCTGATCAATCCGTCTTCGGCCATGGCCTTGACGATGTTGGACACGGTGGCGGTGGATAGCCCGGTCTGCCGGGACAGCTCCGCCTGCGTCAGCGGACCGCGGGCCATCAGCGACTGCAGGATCCGCTGGCTGTTGCGCCGGCGCAAAGCGCTCTGGGAGCCGGGCCGGAGCTGTGGGTCGCGCGGAACGGAGCGCGACGAGGCATCGAGCGTGGACGGCGGATCGGCTGACATACTCAAAAGAGTGCGTCAGCTGCGACTTGTAGTCAAGAAGTTAACGCAATCTCGCCCTGAATGCGACGCCGGCACCGTCATTGGGTGCCGGCGGCGGTGAAGCTCCTACAGCTCGCTGGCGTCGTCGATCGCATCGCGGTGCAGGGCAGCGAGCTCCACGTAGCGGGCGGCGTTGTCGAGGACGGATTGGTACTCTTCCTCGGTCAGCTCGCGGCGGACCTTGGCGGGGACACCTGCAACGAGGGAGCGCGGCGGAATCTGCGTGCCCTCCAGCACGACGGCGCCGGCTGCCACCAGCGAGCCTTCGCCCACTACGGCGCCGTTCATGATGGTGGCGCTCATGCCGATCAGGCAGTTGTCCTCGACGGTGCATCCGTGGACCACTGCGGCGTGGCCGACGCTGACGCCGGCGCCTACCGTGCAAGGAAAACCGGGGTCGGCGTGCAGGACCACGTTGTCCTGCAGGTTGCTGCGTTCGCCGACCCGGATCGGAGCGGTGTCACCGCGCACGCTCACGCCATAGAACGCGCTGGAGTCGGCGGCGAGGGCCACGTCCCCGCTGAGCGTGGCCGTGGGCGCAACAAAGGCGGACAGGTCGACGGCCGGCAGCATGCCGGCGATGGTGATGATGTGGGCCATGGCACCAGCCTAGCCAGTGCGCGGCGCTTCAGCGGGTTCGTGACGGACGTGCCGCGCCGGTAGCCGCCCCGTCAAGGCTTGGTGACGACGAAGAACTGGTAGTGCCGGTCGGTGCCCGGCCGGTCCCACGTGGTGAAGCCGGAGACCAGTCCGTGCTCACCGAAGAGCCGGCGGACGGTGTCGTCGCGGCGCCGGCTGAAGAAACGGTCCTGCTGGATTTCGTCGCCGACAACGTTGACCTCCTCGTCGTCGCCGGACCAGAGCCCGACCGCCAGCGGAGCTCCCTCGGCCAGGACGCGCATCGTCTCGGCCAAAACATCCGGCAGGTCCCGGTCTGGAATATGCAGCAGCGTGCTCATGGTCCAGCCGGCCGAAAACGTGCCGCTGGCGAACGGCAACTCGCGTACCGAGCCGACCACCGCCTCCAAATGCTTGGCACGGGCGATCCGGACGTTTTCCTCGGACAGATCGATGCCGGTGTAGTGGATTCCCGCAGCCTTGAACGCCAGCCCGTCCGCGCCGGTGCCGCAGCCGATCTCCAACACGCTGTGCCGGTGCGCCGCGACGAGGGACGCGATGAACGTCTGCCTGGCAGCGTCCCGTTTCGGATCCCGAGCGCGGCGGTCGCGGGCGGGGGCTTGGCGGTCATAAAACGCCTTCAGCTCCGGCTCGTGGTTGCCCATCCGTCGAGAGTACGCCCCGGGCGGGCCGCGGCACAGGGGCGGGCGCCGCCGTCGTGGTCAGCGGATGCCGGACTCACGACGGTACGCCCCGGGCGGGTGCCGGACTAGTTGAAGACGACGGTGCGGTTACCGTCCAGCAGCACGCGGTGTTCGGCATGCCACTGCACCGCGCGGGCCAGCGTGCGGGCTTCGACGTCGCGGCCCAGCGCCACGAACTGCTCGGCGGTATGCGAGTGGCGGACCGGGATGACTTCCTGGTCGATGATCGGGCCCTCGTCCAGGTCCGCGGTGACATAGTGCGCGGTGGCGCCGATGAGCTTCACGCCCCGGGCATGCGCCTGGTGGTACGGCTTGGCGCCCTTGAAGCTGGGCAGGAAGGAGTGGTGGATGTTGATCGCCTTGCCTGCCAGTTCGGTGCAGAGTTCGTTGCTGAGCACCTGCATGTAGCGGGCCAGGACCACCAGCTCCACGTCGTGTTCGGCGGCCAGGTCCAGCAGCGCCTGCTCGGCCTGCGGCTTGGTGTCCGGCGTGACGGGAATGTGGTGGAAGGGGATGCCGTAGAACGCGGCGAGATCGGCCAGATCCGGGTGGTTGGAGACGATGGCCGGGATCTCGATCGGCAGTGTGCCGGAGCGCTGCAGGAACAACAGGTGGTTGAGGCAGTGGGCCGACTTCGACGCCATCAGCAGCGTGCGCATCTTGACGCCCTCGCGGCGCAGCTTCCAGGTCATGCCGAACTCCAGCGCCACCGGCTGCAACCGTTCGTGGAGTCCTGTGTAGGACTGGTGGGTCGCCACCGCCACCCGCATGAAGAAGCGTCCCGACTGCGGGCTCTCATACTGCTGCGATTCGGTGATGTTTCCTCCGGCCTGCACCAGCGCGCCGGCAACGGCATGCACTATGCCGGGGCGGTCCGGGCAGGAGAGCGTGAGGGTGTAAGCGGTGGGATTGGCGGCGTCAGTCACGAGTCCTAGGCTACCGGCTGCCGTTCGTCTTCGGCGGCAAGGCGCCTGGTGGCCGCGACGGCGGCAGCGCGGCCGGCGCGGGTGGCGCCCACCGTGGACGCGGACGCCCCGTAGCCGACCAGGAAAAGGCGCGGCTCCTTCAGCACCGAGACGCCGTCCTCGGCCATCATGATGCCGCCGCCGGGTTCGCGCAGCCGCAACGGCACCAGGTGGTCCAGCGCCGGCCGGAAGCCGGTGGCCCAGAGGATCACATCCACGTCTTCGGTGGAGCCGTCGGCGAATTCGACGCCGTGTTCGGTGATGCGCTCCAGCTTCCCGCGGGAGACGAGGATGCCGGCGTCAATGCCGCGTTGGTACGTCTCGGTCAGCGGCAGGCCGGTGGCGGCAACCACGCTGAGGGTGGGCAGGCCGGCACGGGTGCGCTCGTTGACCCGGCGCTCCACATCAACGCCCCACTCCTTGTCGAACGGGGTGGCGGTGAAGTCCGGCGCGCGGCGGGTGGACCAGAGGGTGCCGGCCCCGGCGGCATCCAGTTGCAGCAGGAACTGCAGCGCGGAAGTGCCGCCGCCGACCACCAGCACGCGCTGCCCGCGGAAGTCGTCGGCCGACCAGAATTCCCGGGTGTGCAACTGGCGGCCGCGGAAGCCTTCCTGCCCGGGGTAGTGCGGCCAGTATGGCTTGTCCCAGGTTCCGGTGCCGCTGATCACCGTGCGTGCCAGCCACTCGCCATCGGTGTCGCTGCGTACCCGCAGGAAGTCACCGTCGTCGTCAATTGAGGTGACACGGACGGAGCGGCGTACGGGCAGCTGGAACTGTTGCTCGTAGGCACCGTAGTAACGGCGGACGACGGCGGAGGACGGCTCATGCGGATCCGGAACCCCCAGCGGCAGGCCGGGGAGGTCGTGCAGCCCGTGCGCGGCGTCGAAGGTCAGCGAGGGCCAGCGGTGGCGCCAGGCGCCGCCCGGGCCGTCATTGGCATCCAGGACCACGAAGTCGCGTTCGGGAACCAGTCCGCGGCGGAGAAGCTGGTAGGCGGCGCTCAACCCTGCCTGGCCTGCGCCGATCACCACGGTCTGCAGCTGATGGCCGCTGCCTGTTGCCTGGTCCGCCACGGTGCTCCTTAGATTGTTGACACTTCAACTTCTATGGGCTGTAACGGCGGCGGGCGGCAGGGTATTCCGGGCCTCGCCGGGCTGGGCCGGGCCGCGCCGCGCCTCGCCGGGGCGGGCCGGGCCTCACCTCGCCGGGTCGGGCCGGGCCTCGCCTCGCCGGGCCGGGCGGGGCGGGGCGCGCGCGGGGCGAGGTAAGGCGTGCCGCGTTGAACTGGCGGCCGAGTACGCGGCGGGCGGCGGGAGCCGGGCCGTCTCCGGTGCCCGTCCCTGATGCCGCGAAACCGTTCTCTCCCGGCCCCGATGGCGCTAGGGTGGCAGCAGCGATGACGGAGGGCCGTGCCATGACGCATCTGGAACGTCGAAACCCGCTGCGCAGCAGACCCATGCGGGTCATGCTGGCCGTCGCAGTAGTCGTAGCCTTGGCCGGCTGCACCGGCGGCGGCAGTCCAGGGCCGGCTACAAGCGGTGGGGCCACCCAGACGCAGGGCGGCGAGGGCGGGCAAACCGGGGGAGCGCAGGCTGCCGGCGGCATTCCGGACATCGTGCAGCGCGTGCAGCCGTCCGTAGTCACAATTTTCACCAAGGGCGGCTTGGGCAGCGGCGTGGTCTATTCCAAAGACGGGCTGATCCTGACCAACGAACATGTGGTCGGCGACAGCACCAAGGTGGAAGTGGCCTTTGCCGATGGACAGCGCAGCACTGGGCAGGTGCTGGCGACGGACGCGGTGTCCGATCTGGCTTTGGTGCGGACCGGGCGCGACGGGCTCCCGGCCGTCACGTTCGCGCCGGGACTGCCGAGGATCGGCGAACTGGCGGTGGTGATCGGTTCGCCGCTGGGCTTCGAGAATACTGCCACAGCCGGAATCATCTCCGGCCTGCACCGTTCCATCCCCGGCTCATCCTCGTCCAGCCTGGCGCTGGTGGACCTAATCCAGACCGACGCCGCGATCAGCCCCGGCAACTCGGGCGGCGCCGTCGTCAATGCCCGGGGCCAGCTGGTGGGTATCAGCGAGGCCTACATTCCGCCGGAAGCCGGTGCGGTGTCGCTGGGCTTCGCCATTCCCGCCGCAACCGCTGAGGAAGTTGCCGGGGAACTGCTCAAAAACGGTGCCGCCACGCACGCTTTCATGGGGCTGGCTCCTGCCACCATCACGCCGGAGATCGCACAGCAGCTGGGGATGCCGCAGGCCGGCGGCGTTGTGGCGCTCAATGTGACCAACGGCGGCCCGGCCGACAAGGCGGGAATCCAGCCCGCAGACGTGCTGGTGAGCGTGGACGGAGAGGACCTGGAAACGGCCGAGGACCTGCTGGCCGTCCTGCGGAAGCACGATCCGGGCGATGTGGTCACCGTGGAAATCCGCCGCGGCAGCGACACCAGCACGGTGAAGGTCACGCTTTCGGACCGGCCCACGGGATGACCGGCTGTTAGGATTGGCTCGCCGCGACTGGCGTTAGGTGGGACACCACCAGGAAGCGGCAGCAGGGACGGGATACCTCGGTTGCCGGCTCCTGCAGATGCAGACCACGGATCGCACGCCTGGGACGTAAGGTCACGTTTGGGCCGGAGTGTGTCCGGGGCTGGTAACGCGTCATGCGTGCGGTACGTGCACCCGGTAATCTGGCCTGTAGCAGTGAGATAAGCCCACCACCCAGGAGATTCTCCCCGTGACTTCCACGCCCTCTGTGACCGATCTGCCGTTGTCCCAGGTTGATCCTGAAATCGCCGCTGTGATCGATGCCGAACTCGGCCGCCAGCGCGACACCCTTGAAATGATCGCCTCCGAGAACTTCGCACCGCGTTCGGTGCTCGAAGTCCAAGGCTCGGTCCTGACCAACAAATACGCCGAGGGTTACCCGGGACGCCGCTACTATGGCGGCTGTGAGCACGTGGACGTCGCCGAGAACCTGGCGATTGAGCGGGCCAAGTCGCTCTTCGGCGCGGAATTCGCCAACGTGCAGCCGCACGCCGGTGCCCAGGCCAACGCTGCCGCCCTCTCCGCCCTCATCCAACCGGGCGACAAGATGATGGGCCTGTCGCTGGCGCACGGCGGACACCTGACGCACGGCATGAAGCTGAACTTCTCCGGCAAGCTCTACCAAGTGGCCGCCTACGAAGTAGACCCGCAGACGTTCCGGGTGGACATGGACAAGGTCCGCGAGCAGGCGCTGGCCGAGCGCCCGAATGTGATCGTGGCCGGCTGGTCCGCCTACCCGCGGCAGCTGGACTTCGAAGCCTTCCGCTCCATCGCGGATGAGGTCGGAGCCTACTTCTGGACCGACATGGCGCATTTCGCCGGGCTGGTCGCGGCCGGCCTGCATCCGAACCCGGTGCCGCACTCGGACCTGGTCACCTCCACGGTGCACAAGACCCTGGCCGGCCCGCGCTCCGGCGTGATCCTGGGCAAGGAAGCCTTTGCCAAGAAGGTCAACTCCGCGGTGTTCCCGGGCCAGCAGGGCGGCCCGCTGATGCATGTGGTGGCGGCCAAGGCCGTGGCTTTCAAGATTGCCGCCGGCGAGGAATTCAAAGTGCGCCAGGAACGCGTGCTGGAAGGCGCCCGCATCCTGGCCGAACGACTGACCGCCGCCGATGTGGCCGAGGCCGGCGTCTCGGTGCTCACCGGCGGCACCGACGTGCACCTGGTCCTGGTGGACCTGCGCAACTCCGACCTGGACGGCAAGCAGGCCGAAGACCTGCTGCACGAGGCGGGCATCACGGTCAACCGCAACGCCGTGCCGTTCGATCCGCGCCCGCCGATGGTCACTTCCGGCCTGCGGATCGGTACCCCGGCGTTGGCCACCCGCGGCTTCGGCTCCACCGAATTCACCGAGGTTGCCGACATCATCGCCACCGCGCTCAAGGGCGGGGCTGACATTGCCGCGCTGCGCGCCCGCGTCAAGAAACTGGCCGACGACTTCCCGCTCTACCCGGGCCACGAGGAGTGGTGATATGAACCTGTACTCAACCCCGCCGACGTCGCGCGTGTTGGACGGCAAAGCCACCGCCGCGCAAATCAAGAGCGAACTCACCGAGCGGGTCTTGGCGCTCAAAGCCAAGGGTATCGTGCCCGGTCTGGGCACCGTGCTGGTCGGGGATGACCCGGGCAGCAAGTGGTACGTGGGCGGCAAGCACAAGGACTGCGCCGAGGTGGGTATCGAGTCCATCCGCCGCGACCTGCCGGACACCATCTCGCAGGAGGAACTGGAAGCGGTCCTCGACGAGCTGAACGCGGATCCGGCCTGCACCGGCTACATTGTCCAACTGCCGCTGCCCAAGCACATCGACACCAACCGCATCCTGGAGAAGATCGATCCGGCCAAGGACGCCGACGGGCTGCACCCGATGAACCTGGGCCGGTTGGTGCTCAACGTGGGCGAGCCGCTGGACTCGCCGCTACCTTGCACCCCGCACGGCTGCGTGGAGTTGCTGCTCCGCCACGACATCGAACTGGCTGGCAAGCGCGTGCTGGTGGTGGGCCGCGGCGTCACCGTGGGCCGTCCGCTCGGGCTGCTGCTGACCCGCAAGACAATCAACGCCACGGTGGTCCTGGCCCATACCGGAACCCTGGACCTGGCCGCGGAGCTGCGGGAGGCCGACGTAGTCATTGCCGCCGCAGGCATGCCGCACATGATCAAGGCTGCCGACCTCAAGCCGGGTGCCGTGGTGCTGGACGTGGGTGTGAGCCGGGTCGAGGACGAAGACGGCAAGGCCCGGGTGACCGGCGATGTGGAGCCCGAGGCCCGCAACGTGGCCAGCTGGCTCTCGCCCAACCCCGGCGGCGTCGGCCCGATGACCCGCGCGATGCTGCTGGCGAACGTGGTGGAAGCCGCCGAACGCCAGGCAAGCTAAGCCTCCGGCAGAGACTCAGGAAGGCGGCGTCCCAGTCCGGGATGCCGCCTTCTTGCCGATTCCGGGCGCTTTGCCTGATGGCAGCTGGCGTTATGTCCAGCATCAGCACCGCCGTCATTGTTGACAATCGGCTGGCGGAACGTTGCAGCGACACGCTGGCGCTCGCTGCAACTATTCTCCACTCGATGACCTGTGGATAGCTTCGGCACCGAATCCCGCCTGCTGCACATAATGTCCGCATGAGCCCAGCGCGACGGTCAGGAGCCGAAGGACGCCTTCCCCGAGCGCAGCCGCTCCCGCCACACTTGCAGGACTCCGCCTTCACGTTTCAGGACGGCCTGATATCGGGACTTAGCGAGGGCCAGTTGCGCCATCCGCGCTTCATCCGAATGAGCCGCGGGATTTGCGCCGTCCAGCCGGCCGAACTTGATCTCGCCAGCCGTGTCCGGCCGTTCACCCGCGTCATTGATTCCAGCGCGGCGTCGCATGACACTGCTGCACGCCTGTGGGACTTTCCCGAGCCGGTTAGACATCGCTTCGATCGGCGCATTCACATCTCGCGACCAAGCGGCGGCGCGCGGATGCAGCGACCCGGCGTGATGGGCCACCGATCCGGGCTTCTGCCAGAAGAAGTCGTCTATGTGGATGGGATTTGCGTCACGACGCGCACGAGGACATGGCTGGACTTGGCGGAAACCCTTGATCTGGACGATCTGGTGGTGATTGCGGACTACCTCGTCCGGATTCCACGGCCGGCATTCGAAGGGCGGGCGGAGCCGTACGCCACCCAGAAAGAGCTTCAGGGGATGCTGCGCCGCCACCCTGGCAAACGCGGCCTGCGCAAAGCCAGAGAAGCCTTGTCGTTGGCCCGTGTCGGAGCGGACTCCCCGCCTGAAACCAGATTGCGTTTGGCCATGGCGCGTGCGGGTTTGCCGGAACCCGCTGTGAACCAGCCCATCAGGAACGAAGACGGCGACATCCTGCACCGCCCGGACCTGTCGCTGCCTGAGTACCGCATCGCGATTGAGTACGACGGCGAGGGTCACGGCGATTCCGGCCAGATCGCCCGGGACATTGAGCGGGAAGAACGCGCGCGGGCTGCCGACTGGGACGAAGTGCGGATCTCCAAGCGGCACATGGCCAACGGCGCCAGACGGGCGGTCGAGAAAATCTCGGTGGCGCTCCGTGCACGCGGATGGCGCCAAGAGGACGCCGCCTGACCAGGCCACCGATAACTGCCGGTAGGTGACCGGCCCCGGATCACTGCCGCGACAATGACGGCGTGCAGCCAGCAACAGACGCGAATCCGCGAGCGACAGCAGGGCGCGGACAGCAGACGCTGACAGGTAAAGGCACGGATGGCAGAACGAACGAAAGACCGGACAAAAAGAGCGGGTGCCCGGCCGGAATTGCTTCCGGCCAGGCACCCGCCTGATGAGTTGATTAGCGGCGCTGGATCAGCGCAACCAGCCTGTTGACTAGCGGCGTTGAGTCAGCGCAGCATGTCTGCTCAGACACCCACCTTGACGGCGTCGTCGGTGGATACGCCGCGCCGCTTGTCCATGATGGTGGCTCCGACTTCCTGCTCGGCCTGGTTCTTGATGCTCAGGTCGATACCCTTGCGGTCGCGGAGGAGCGACACGCCGATCACGGAGATCACGATCATGACCAGCAGGTAGACCGAGACCGAGGTGGTGGTGCCGGTGGCCTGCACCAGTGCGGCGGCGATCGTGGGGGCAAAGGCGCCGCCAATGATCGCGCCGAGGGCGTAGGAGATCGAAACCCCGGAGAACCGGATGGAGGCGGGGAAGATCTCGCTGTACCAGGACGACTGCGGTCCGTAGGTCAGGCCGAGGCCGACGCTGAAGAGGACCAGAGCCAGCAGGAGCATCCAGATGCTGCCGGTGTTGACCAGCCAGAACAGCGGGAAGACGGTCAGCGCAAGCGCTGCGTAGCCGATCAGGTAGGTCTTCTTGCGGCCGATCGCGTCGGAGAGGATGCCGCCCACGAGCGTGAAGACCAGCCAGACGGCGGCAGCCGCGGTGATGGCCAGCAGCACCGGGGTGCGGTCCAGCCCGATGGGTCCGTCCGGGTTGGTGGCGTAGTTGGTGATGTAACCGCCGGTGGTCATGTAGCCCGCCGCGTTATTGCCCGCGAAGACCATCGCGGCCAAGATGACCAGCAGCCAGTGCTTCTTGAAGAGTTCAACCACGGGAACGCTGCGCTGCTGCTTGGCCTCGGCAATCTCCTGGAAGACCGGGCTTTCCTCGACGGTCTTGCGGACAATGTAGCCGACCACAATCAGCACGACGCTGAGCAGGAACGGTACGCGCCAGCCCCACTCGATGAATGCCTGGCCGGGGGAGATCACGCCGGTCATCAGCGCCATCACGCCCGAGGCCAGCAGCATGCCCAGCGGCACGCCGATCTGCGGGTAGGAACCGGCGAGGCCGCGCTTGTTCCGGGGCGCATGCTCAACAGCCATCAGCACAGCGCCGCCCCATTCGCCGCCCGCGGACATGCCCTGCAGGATGCGCAGCAGCAGCAGCAGGATCGGCGCGAGCACGCCCGCCGTCGCGTAGGTGGGCAGGAAGCCGATCAGGGTAGTGGCGCCGCCCATCAGGATCAGCGTCAGCACCAGCATGGCGCGGCGGCCAATCTTGTCGCCGTAGTGGCCTGCCAGGAAGGCGCCCAGCGGGCGGAAGAGGAAGCTGATGCCGACGGACGCGAACGCCAGCAGGAGGCCGATGGAATCACCCGCGGGTTTGAAGAAAAGTTCCGCGAACACGAGGCCAGCCGCGGTGGCGTAGATGAAGAAGTCGTACCACTCAATGGTGGTGCCGACGATGGTGGCAAACGCGACGCGACGCTGGTTCGCGGCAGTCGAGCGCCCTGAAACTGCAGTGCTCATGATGTCCTTCAGGAACGGTCACACCGAGGAGATCGGCATGGTGATGGTGCAAGGGGAAGAGGAACGACGACGCCGGTGGCAGTCGCCGCCGATCAGGTCCGTGTTCGGAACCGATCGTGAACGGTTTGAGGCGGCGGCGGCGCAGAAGGGATCCTCCATCTGTGACGCGCGCAACTATTGAACTTATCATTCATTGTGACACGCACTACTTCTATCAGTAAACTTCAGAAAACAGATGAACATTTTTGATCGGACTGCAGAACAATGGCTGACTTCACGCTGCGGCAGCTCGAGCTCTTTGCGGCGCTGCCGGATCATCCGACGTTGGGCTCAGCAGCAGCCAGCTTGAGTATCTCCGAGTCAGCGCTCTCGCAGGCCATCACGGCGCTGGAGCGTGCCGCCGGCGAACAGCTCTGCGTTCGGCGGAAAGCGCGCGGCCTACAGCTGACCCCTTCCGGGCAGTTTTTTGCCCAGCGTGCCCGACTGCTGCTCCGAGATGCTGATGCGCTCATCAACGACCTGGCGGGTGCCGCCGGCGAGCTCAAGGGGCCGGTTCGGCTGGGCTGCTTCGCGAGCTTTGCCAGCACAGTCCTGCCTGCGGTACTCGATCAGCTGCCGGAACAATACCCGGGAATCAGCGTGGAGGTGACGGTCGGTTCGCATGACGAGCTGCTCCCTGCGCTGGATGCCGGCCAGTTGGATCTGGCCATGGTTTATGACATGGAACTCCCGGCCGGTTATCACCAGCGCACCATCTACCGGACTGAGCTGCAGGCAGTGCTGCCCCCGGAGCATCCACTGGCCGCCCGGCCAACGGTGGATCTGGCAGATCTGGCCGACGAACCACTGATCATGTACGAATCGAGTCCCAGCACCGCCAATACCTATCGGGTCTTCGCGGACCGGGGACTTCGCCCGCGCATCGTGTCCTCGATGCCCCAAGTGGTGCTGGTGCAGGCCTTGGTCGGCCGGGGACTGGGCTACGCGCTGCTGATGTCACGGCCGGAAGCTCCGGCCGTGACCGTGGAAGGCAGGGACGTGGCGGTCCGCCCGTTGTCGCCGCCGGTATCCCCAACCACGATGTGTGCCATTTGGCCGGAGACCATGGTCCTCAGCCCGCGGGCGGAGGCAGTGCTGGGCCATGCGGTGCGGGCGCTCAGCGGTAGCGTGCCCGAGTGACGCAATCCCGCGCGAGGTTCCCTCGTCGGGACAAGACCATGCCGGCTCCGCGGCAGGGCTGGGCCGTGCCTCGCCCGAGTTCGCGCTAAACCGTGCCACGCCCGCGTCCGCGCAAGACCGGCCACGCCCGCGTGCGCGCTTGACCTACGTTCCCGCCGCGGTGTTACACCGTGGCGGGTTGTTGTTTGGAGTAGGTCTTGAGGTCGAAGTCGGGGTCGGCGGCTTGTTCGGGGGTGAGAGTGCGTCCGGCGGCGAGCAGACGGCGGGCGGCCATGTGGTCGGCGGGCTGGTTGACCGATTCGACGGCGGCCAGGGCACCGTTGCGGAAGCAGAAGACGGAGAACTTCTCTTCCGCGGGGTCTCCGCGGAGCACGGTCTGGTCGCCGGGGGCTGTCAGGCCGGCGATCTGCAGGCGCAGTGGTCCTTGGTTGGACCAGAACCAGGGCAGGTCGGCGTAGCCATTGGACTCGCCACCGGCGCCGGAACCGGTCTCGGCCTTGCCGGAACCTGAGCGGACCATCGAGGCGGCGGCGTGGCGGGCCTGGTCGGTGGCGTTCTGCACCGATTCGAGCCGGGTGCGGGTGCCGGCGTGGGTGTTGGGGAAGGACGCGCAGTCGCCGAGCGCGTAGATGTCCGGGTCGGAGGTGCGCAGGCAGCCGTCCACGACGATGCCGTTCTCCACCTCCAGGCCGGCGGCGGCGGCCAGTTCGGTACGCGGGATGACGCCGACGCCGACCAGCACCAGATCCGCCGGGTAGCGGTGCCCGGCGGTGGACACCGCGGCAGTGACGTGCCCGTTGTCCCCGCCGAAGGAGGCGATGCCCTCGCCCAGGCGCAGGGTGACGCCGAGGCGTTGGTGGGCGTCGGCGAAGAAGCCGCTCATCAGCGGGGTCAGGGCGCGTCCCATCGGCCGGTCGGCGAACTCGAGCACGGTGACGTCCAGGCCGCGGGCGCGGGCGGCGGCGGCGAACTCCAGGCCGATGAAGCCGGCACCGATGACGACGACGGAGCGCACCGTGTCGAGGCGGGCGTGCAGGACCTGGGCGTCGGTGAGGGTGCGCAGGCCGTGGATGCCGGTCAGCTCGGCACCGGGTACGGCGAGTTCGCGGTTGGCGGCGCCGGTGGCCAACACCAGGGTCGAGTACGCCAGCGTAGTGCCGTCGTCGAGGGTGACGGTCTTGGCCGCGCGGTTGATGGTGGTGACACGCACGCCGAGGCGGGCATCGACGTCGTTAGTGGTGAAGAACTTTTCCGGGCGCAGCGGCAGCGGGACCGGGTCCTTGCCGGCGGCGAGGTAGTCCTTGGACAGCGGCGGGCGCTGGTACGGGTGGTGGATTTCCTCGCCGAGCAGCGTGATGGCCCCGGTGTAGCCTTCCTTGCGCAGTGAATCCACCAGTTGGATGCCGGCCTGGCCGTTGCCAACAACAACCACGTTCTCGGGAGTACTCATCGCGTTCATGGAGGGCCTTTCGGTTAGGGGCGGGCCGGCCGGCGGCCGGGTCAGCTCTGTTCGTCGGGAATGTCGACTTCGATGTCATCGAAGTGGTCTCCGGCCGTGAGCTGGCAGCCAAGACGGCTGCGGGCCGGATCGCGGGGAGAAGCGGTGGTTTCAAGCATTTCTTCTTCGGCGGCGCTGATGGCGGGCAGTCCGTCGAGGCATTCGTCCCGGACGTAAACGTGGCAGGTGGCGTAGATGGCCTGGCCACCGCATTCGCCGATGATTCCGCCAACACCGTTGATCACCGCTGTCATCATGACTGTCATGCCGGCCTCGGCGTCCAGGCTATCGACGTTCCCGTCGGCCTGGTGGTAGGTGATCTTCGCCAAGATTCTTCTCCTTGTTTGGGTCTGAACCTTGATCGTAGGTGCAGCATGGCGCGACGGTTGGCGGTAGCAGAGGCGGATTAGGCCAGCTTAGGTTGCGGGTCGCTCGCGCCAGCCGGCGCCCGCCGGGCCCGCAGGGCTCAAATCTGGTCGTCGGGGACGTCCACTTCGATCTGCTCCAGTTCGTCGCCGACCGTGATCTGGCAGCCCAGCCGGCTGCGCGTCTCGTCCCGCGGACCAGCGGTGCAGTCGAGCATTTCCTCTTCGTCGTCGCCGATTTCCGGCAGCCCGTCGAGGTACTCCGGCCGAACGTAGACGTGGCACGTGGCGCACATGGCCTGGCCGCCGCATTCGCCGACGATGCCGGCCACGCCGTTGGTAACCGCGGCCCGCATCAGCGAGGTGCCGGGGTCCACGTCCAGGACATCAACGTTGCCGTCGGAGTGGTGGAAGCTGATCTTTGCCATGGGGAATTGTCCTTGCTGTAGGCGGGGAGGTTGGGGAGGGAAGTGAAGAAGCACCGGGCCTTAACCCCAGAGCACCGGCATTTTGGTCATGCCGCGGAAGACCCAGCCGGCGTCTACCGGCGCGTTGTCCGGGTCCAAGCGGAGGTTCGGCAGTTCGCGGAAGACCTGCGGCATGGCGATCTGTGCCACCGAGGCCCGGGCCACCCAGGCGCCGGCGCAGAAGTGGTTGCCGCCGCCGAAGGCCAGATGCGGTTTCTTCTCCCGGTTGATGTTGAACGACTCCGGATCCTCGAAGACCGCCGGATCGCGGTTGGCAGCGCCCACCACGATGCCGAGCCGGGCGCCGGCCGGCAGTTGCACGCCTTCGAGCACTGTCTCGGCGGTGGTCTCCCGCGGGTACATGCCGATGGGGGCCACCCAGCGCACTGATTCTTCGAACGCCCGGGCGTACAGCGTCTCATCGGCCAGCACCTGGGCCAGCTGATCCGGGTTGGCCAGCAACGCCCACACCGTGGTGCCCAGGACGTCGCGCGGTTCGTTCAGCCCACCGCCGATGGTCATCTTCATGTTCGCCCGGATGGCTTCGAGCGGGATCGGCATCGACGTCATGCCGGAGAGCAGGCTGGAGTCTGGGTTCTTGCGCAGGTAGGGCAGGATCTCGTCGATCGCGTCGTCGACTTCGTTGTAGGACTGTTCCGACTTGGCCCAGACCTCGGGATCGTCGGCGTAGTTGCCGGTGCCGTCGATCATGGTCTGCGACCACCGCTGCATGTCTTCCTGGCTGGCGTTGTGGAAGCCCATGATCAGGCGCAGGTTTTCCGCGGCGTAGGGGGCGGCGTAGTCCCAGATGAAGTCGGCGCCCGATCCCGCCGCCTTCAGTTGCGCCAGATATTTGTCGCTGTTGGACTGGAAAATGGCGTTCCAATGTTCCTTGATCGCCTTGGGCCGCAGCACGTTTCCGTAGGACTTCCGGTCCACATCATGTTCCGGGTCGTCCTTGCGCAGCATCGAGTGCCCCATGGCCCGCTTCATCAGCGAGTTGGTCTCGTCGGCGGAAAAGCGTTCCTGGTCCTGTTCGATCACATGGCAGGCCCGGTAGCTGGTGACCATGTACCGGTTGACCGCGGGCACCCAGTGCACCGGGGACTCGGCGCGCATCCTTTGGTAGATCGGATACGGGTTCCGGTAGAGGTCCGGGATGGTGACCCAATCCGCGGTGGGAACCGGGTGGGCGGCGGTAGCTGCGGTGGTCATGCTCGGTCTCCTGGCGAGTAGCGGCCGGGACCTGCATCCCGGATTCCGGCTTACCTCTCACCATCGCGGCGTGAGGCGTGTCTCGAATGAGTGTGACAGCAGACATATCCGCCGGTAAAGTTCATATTTTGCGGAATTATCCACCGAAAAACTTTGGAAGCATGCTGGCGTCAGGAGGTCTTCGTGGTCCGGTACACGCTGCGGCAGCTTGCGTACTTCGTCGCAGTGGCCGACGCCGGCACCATTGCCGCCGCAGCGGACGAACTGCATGTCTCGCAGACCGCGGTCGCAGCGGCGGTGAAAGAGCTCGAGCGGATCTTCGGCACGCAGTTGACCGTCCGGCGCAAGGCCCATGGAGTCAGCCTGACCCCGGCGGGCCGGCAGCTGCATGCGCGGGCGGCGGCCTTCCTGCGCGAAGCCGAGGAACTGGAACTCAGCACCAGCAGCGGCGGGGGAGAGCTGGCGGGCCCGCTTGTGGTTGGCTGCTACCTGACCTTGGCGCCGACCATTCTCCCCGGGCTGCTTGAATTCTTCGCCGCCGAGCACCCGAAAGTGCAGCTGGACTTCGTCGAAGGAACCCAGGACGCAGTCCAGGACAAGCTGGTGGCGGGCGAACTGGACCTGGCCATCGTGTATGACATGGACCTTCGGCCCGGGCTGGAGTCGGTGCAGCTGGACAGCATGCAGGCCTACGCGCTGTTGCCCGCCGGCCACCGGTTGGCCAGCCGGGAAACAGTGGCGCTGGCCGAGCTTGCCGAGGAGCCGATGATCCTGCTGGACGCCCCGCCCAGCAGCCATCACACCATGGCGGTGTTCCGGGACGCCTCGGTGGTGCCCCGGATCCGGTACCGGACCACGGATTTCGAGCTGACCCGTTCGCTGGTGGGGCGCGGCATCGGCTACTCGGTGCTGGTGCAGCGCCCGGCCGGCGACGCAACGTATGAGGGCAGACCCTTCACGGCGCTGCCGATCGAGCCAGCGGTCCGTCCGGTGGACGTGAAGATCGTCTGGCCCGAGGGGATCAGGCTGACCGACCGGGCTGCAGAGATGGTGCGGTTTGCGGTTGAGGCTCATGCGCCTCGTCGTGGTGGATCCGGTCGCTGAGTTCGCCCAGTGGTTGGCCGCCGCCGCCCCATTGCCGGGCGATGATTTCGGCCGCGATGGACACCGCGGTTTCCTCAGGGGTACGTGCCCCCAGGTCCAGCCCCACCGGGCTGTGCAAGCGGGACAGTTCCTCGCTGGTGAGGCCCGCTTCGCGCAGCCGCTGCAGGCGGTCGTCGTGTGTGCGCCGTGAGCCCATCGCGCCCACATAAGCGGCTTTGCCCCCGCGCAGGGCAACCTCCAGCAGCGGCACATCGAACTTGGGGTCGTGGGTCAGCACGCAAATGACCGTGCGGTCATCCAGCAAGTCCTGCTGCAGCTGCTCGGTTAGATACCGGTGCGGCCACTGCACCACCACCTCGTCCGCCTCCGGGAAGCGCGCGCGGGTGGCGAAGACCGGCCGGGCATCGCAGACGGTGACCTGGTAGCCCAGGAAGGTTCCCATCCGGGCCAGGGCCGCGGCGAAGTCGATGGCGCCGAAGACCAGCATCCGCGGCCGCGGCGCGAAGCTGCCGAAAAAGATCCGCATCCCCTCGCCGCGCCGGTGCCCGTCGGGTCCATAGGTCAGCGTGGAGTTCCGGCCGGCGGCCAGCAGCCCCAGGGTGTCGTCCGCGACGGCGTGGTTGACGCGCTCGGTTCCCAGATCGCCGTCGAAGCCGTCCGGACGGACGATCAGATGCCGCCCCAGCCAGGCCGCATCCGGGTGCTCAATCACCGTGGCGATGCCCACCGGGCGGGAAGCGGCGATGTCGGCCGCAACCTCGTCGAGCCCGGGAAAGGTCCCGCGGGAGAGCGGCTCCACGAAGACGTCGAGGATTCCGCCGCAGGTCAGTCCCACCGAGAACGCCTCGTCGTCGCTGATGCCGTAGCGCACCAGTGCCGGCTGGCCGCTCGCTGTCACCTCGGTGGCCAGCTCGTACACCGCGCCTTCCACACAGCCGCCCGAGACGGAGCCGATGGCCTCCCCGCCGGAGGTAACCGCCATGGACGCGCCCGGCGGACGCGGCGCTGACTTGAAGGTGCGGACCACCGTGGCCAGGCCCGCCGTTTCGCCTGCCTGCCAGCCGGGCAGCAGCTTTGCCAACACGTCCCGCACGGTCACACGCCTCCGGACCGCAGCAATGCCACCGCTTGCCGGCGCCCCGACCGGCGGCCGGCAAGGTGAGCCAACGCCGCCGCAACCAACACCAGCCCCAGCACCTTGCCGGGGCTGCGCAGCTGGTCCGCGAGCACTTGCCTGGCCACGGCAAGCCCGTCCAGGCTGCTCTCGCCTTGCCGTCCGGCCGACGCCGATGCAGGGGCGGGGGAGGAGGACGACGGCGGTGCGGCCGGCTGCGTCTCGGCCGCGGACCCGCGCTGTGTCCCGGCAGCCGGGGGCGGGGCCGTGGGCGCAGACTCCCTGGGCGCAGACTCCTTGGCCGCAGACGTGGCGGATGTCGACGTAGCGGATGGGGATGCGGCGGACGACGGTGCGGCTGACGCGGGCGCCGCCTCGGCACCGGCGTCGGGCGTGTTGGTGTCCTGCGCCTTGATCATTTCCTGCAGGTTCTGGGTGAATACGGCCAGCATCTGGTCCGTGACGCTGCCGATCACGCTCTTGCCCATGGCCGCCGCCTTGCCGGACAACGTCAGGTCGGCGTTGACGCTGGCCTCGGTGGCAGCTCCGGATTCGGACAGCTGCATGGTCACCGAAGCCTCTGCGGCGCCCTGTCCCCGTGCTTCGCGCGCTTTCCCCTGCAGCGTTGCCCGCCGGGCGTCGGCGTCGCGCTCCACCACATGCAAGGTGCCCTTGTACTGCATAGTCACCGGCCCCAGCTTCACCTTCATGGCCACCTGGTACTCGTCCTCGGAGGTCTTTTCCAGGATCTGCGCTCCGGGGATGCAGCCGGCCACCCGTTCGAAGTCCATCAGGGTTTCCCAAACCGTCCCGATCGGTGCGGTGACGGAGAACGTGCGCTCAAGCTGCATTACCGTGTCCTTTGCCTGGTGAACTGGTTGGTGGTCCGCGGGCCGGGGCCCTGGCTGCGGTCGGAGCGGATGGCCGCGGCCACCTCCGACAAGGCGGTGTAGCTGTGGCCGCTGACGAACGCGTCGCAGTAAGGCAGGGCGGCCGCCATGCCGCCCGCCAGCGGTTGGTAATCTACCGCCACCTTACGGGGATTGATCCAGATGATTCGATACGCCAGCCGCCGCAGCCGCTGCATCTGCGCGGCCACCTCGGCGGGATCGTCTTGCGCCCAGCCGTCGGAGATGACCACCACCACGGCGCCGCGGGCCATGCCCTGGCGGCCGTAGTCGTCAATGAACCGGTGCAGGCTTTCGGCAAGACGCGTGCCGCCGGCCCAGTCCCGCACTTCGAGGGCGGCCCGGGCCAGCGCGGCGTCCGGGTCGCGGACAGCCAACTGCCGGGTGAGCCGGGTGAGACGGGTGGAAAAGACGAAGGCTTCCGCCCGGGCCCCCGCCGCCGCGCCCTGCAGCAGCGAGAGGAACACCCGCGTGTAGGACTCCATGGAACCGGAGACATCGCACAGCAGCACCAGCCGGCGGGGCTTGGGCCGCCGCTGCGCAAAGACCAGGCGGGTGGCGTCGGGGCCGTTGCGGCGGGCGGTCCGGGCGGTGCGGCGGATATCCAGCCGGGAGCTGCTGCGGGCCGATCGGCGGGTCCGTCGGCTGTCCCGGACGGGAGTCGAGAGCACTATCCGGCGGACCAGTTGCCGCACCACGGCGGTCTCTTCCTCGGTCAGCTCCGCAAAGGACGTTTGGTGCAGCCGCTCCTGCCCCGACGCCATCAACAGCACCGATTCGCGCGGCGGCCCCTCACCGGAACCGGCTCCGTCCCTGCCCGGGAACATGCCCGGTGGGAGGGCCGCGTCGGGCGCCGGACGGTGGTCGGACGGGCTGTCGGCGCCGGTGGGCCGCTCCGTGGCGCCTTGGCCCGACCACGGCGGGTGGTTCGGATCGCCGCGGTGTTCAGCCGGATCCGGTATCAGGCCGGCGGCACCGCCGAAGAGCACCGCGAACACGGCGTCGAAAACCGGCAGCTGCTCGCGGTCGGAGACCAGCACCACACGGCAGGCCCAGTACAACGTGGTCCGGTCGGCCGGCGGCAGCAGACGCAGCGCTTCGGCCAGCCGGCCGGCGCGGTCCGGCGAGGTGGGCATCCCGGCGCGGCGCAGCGCCGTCGTGAGGCCTGCACAAAAAGCCGCCATGTCCGCGGGATGCACCACGCCGCTGATGCCACGCTCAGTCATGGCTGCCCACCAACCACGCGCCGCCCCGGGCGGCGACGAGCTCAAGATCATCCCGGTTCTTGAGCACCGAGCCCCAGGTCCGTTCGGCGCTCGCCGCGTCCAGCCGGTCCGCCCCCAGCAGGCTGAGCGCTGACACCCAATCGATGGCCTCGGCGATGCCCGGAGGCTTGACCATGTCCAGGGTCCGCAGCCGTGCGATGGCAGCGGCCGCCTGCAGCGCGATGGATTCGGTGCTGGACGGGACCCGGCGCCGAACAATCTCGGCGATCCTTTCCGGGGCCGGATAGTCGATCCAGTGGTACAGGCAGCGGCGGGTAAGCGCGTCATGCAGGTCGCGGGTCCGGTTGGAGGTCAGCACGATGATCGGCGGATGCGCGGCGCGGATGGTCCCCAGTTCGGGGACGCTGACAGCCGCTTCGGCGAGCAGCTCGAAGGTGAACGCTTCAAACTCGGCATCCGCGCGGTCGATCTCGTCCAACAGCAGTACGGCCGGGCGCGGTCCCGGGTGCTCGATGGCCTGCAGCAGCGGGCGGCGCAGCAGGTACTTCTCGGCGAAGAGGTCTGTTTCGGCCAGTTCACTGTGCTGTACTTCTGCCAGCCGGATGCCCAGCAGTTGGCGCTGGTGGTTCCACTCGTACAACGCCTCGCCGGCGTCGATGCCCTCGTAGCACTGCAGCCGGTACAGGGGAGTGTCCAGCACCTGGGCCAGCGCCTTGGCGGCTTCGGTCTTTCCCACCCCGGCTTCGCCTTCGAGCAGGATCGGCTGCGGGAGCCGCAGGGCCAGGAACAAGGCGGTGGCCAGGCCGGTATCGGCCACGTAGTCCACCGCGTCCAGCGCCGCGATCAGCGCTTCCACGTCAGGAACGCGGTTCCGCACGTCCGGCTGGCTGCCGTCCTGCGCGTCCGTCCGCGCCGCCGAGGTCATCGCATGCTCCGCAGCGCTGCCAGGAGCTGCCGGTAATCGTCCTCGGTGTCCACGTCCAACGGGATGGGACCAGGGATGGCGACCTCGACGACGTCGGCGGCCCGTTGCTCCAGCAGCTTCCACACCGCCTTGTCGCCGTGCAGCCGGGCCAGCAGCGGGAACAGCGAGCGGTGGAACGCGAACGGATGGCCCACGCCGTCGTCATACTGGCACACCGCCAGCGGCGCGTCGCCCCGGGCGGCCAGCAGCGTGTGCACCGTGGCCGGTGTTACCCCTGGCTGGTCGCCGAGCAACAGGACCACGGCTTCGGTCTGCGGGTGCAGCGCCGGGATGGCCGCCGCAATCGAGGACGAGCAGCCGTCGGCGAAGGCCTGGTTGTCCACCACGTCGCAGCCGCTGGTATCCACGGCCCGGCGCACCGCCTCGGCGGCTCCGCCCAGCGCCAGGACGATCTGGGCGAATCCTGCCACGCGGGCTGTTCCGAGCACGGCATCGAGCAGCACGCCGTTGCCGTAAGGCAGCAGCTGCTTGGGCCTGCCGAGCCTGCGGGATCCTCCGGCGGCGAGCACCAGGGCGGCGATCCGGTGTTCAGGAGATGACGGCATAGTGCTCCGGATCCTTGAGGAATGTGGCCCGGCAGCCGGCGGAGCAGAAGTAAACGGTGCTGCCGGCGTGTTCCACGTGCAGGGTGGCGTGAATGGCCGGAACCGTCATGCCGCAGACCGGGTCCAGCGCGGTGGCGGGCTCCGCCGAGCCAGGCTCCGCCGGAATGGGCTCCGCCGCGCCAGATTCCCCCGGACCAGGTTCCGCAGGGCCAGAATCCGACGTCGACTCGTCGCCGTCCGCCGCCGCCGAGGGCTTGACGCCGCCCGCCACGGCTGTCGGCCGCACGCCGGCGGCCGCCTCGGAGCGTTCGGAGACCAGTTCCGCCAGGATGGCCAGGGCCGTTTCTTCCGGTGTGCGGGCTCCCAGCGCCAGTCCGGCCGGGCAGTGCACCCGGGACCGAAGTTCCTCGTCCACGTCCAGCGAGGCGAGCACGTCGTTGCCGCGCCGTTCGCTGGCCACCAGCGCGACGTAGGGGACGGAGGCCTTCAGCGCCGCGGTGAGGGCAGCTTCTTCCTCCCGGCCGTGCGAGGCGACGATGAGCGCCGCATCATCCGGCCGGGGTTCCGCCGCGCTGCCGGACACCAGCTCCGGCTCGTAGCCCAGCACCGACCCCAGCGCGGCCAGTGCCTGCGCTATCGGGCTGGCGCCGACCACCACTATCCGTGGTGCCGGCAGCTGCGGCTGCAGGAAGATTTCCACCGAGCCGCCGCTCAGGCACGGATTCGCCACGGTGACCGCACCCTCCTCCTGGTTCCGGACCGGCTCGCCCGGCATCACCCGCAGCAGCAGCGGCTCGCCGGAGGCCAAGGTCCGCAGGCCGTAGTCGCGCACGGAAGCTTCCACGCAGTTCCCGCCCACGAACCCCTCGATGGTGCCACCGGCCAGCACCAGCGCGGTATCGCCCGCGCGGGCGCTGGTCGGATGCTGGGCGCGGACCACGGTGGCACGGACGAAAGGTTCCCGCCGCCTGCTCAGTTCCTCAGCCCTGGCGGCCAGGGTCATCTCACGCTGCGGCATGTCACACCGGGGGTCTCGGCCGGCCCTGCATGGCCTCCCAGACGCGGGCGGGGGTGCACGGCATGTCCATATGCGTGATGCCAAACGGCGCCAGTGCATCGACGACGGCGTTGACGATGGCCGGCGGCGACCCTACCGTGGCGGATTCGCCGATGCCCTTCGCGCCGATGGGATGGTGCGGCGACGGCGTGACCGTGAAACCGGTCTCCCAGTCCGGAACCTCCATCGCCGTCGGGATCAGATAGTCCATGAAGGAGCCGCCCAGGCAGTTGCCGTCCTCGTCGAATTCGATGATCTCCATCAGCGCCATCCCGACGCCGTCGGTCAGCCCGCCGTGGATCTGGCCCTCGATGATCATCGGGTTGATCCGGGTGCCACAGTCGTCCACCGCAATGAAGCGGCGGACTTTCACGTGGCCGGTGCCGGGGTCCACATCGACCACGCAGATGTAGGCGCCGAACGGAAAAGTCAGGTTCGGCGGATCGTACGTGACCACTGCGTCTAGGTTGCCGTCGATTCCTTCGGGCAGGGCCACCGTGCCGTGGGCGCCCAAGGCGATTTCCGCCATCGTCTTGCTCGCGCCGGGGTCGCCCTTCACAAACCAGCGGCCCTTCTCCCATTCCAGGTCCTCGGGACGGGTTTCGAGCATCGCTGCCGCGATCAACTTCGCCTTGTCCCGGACTTTGCGGGCCACCAGCGCCACCGCGCCGCCGCTCACCGGCGTGGAGCGGCTGCCGTAAGTGCCCAGGCCAAACGGCGTCTGGTCGGTGTCGCCATGCACCACATCGATGTCCTCCGGCGGGATGCCCAGCTCCTCGGCCACGATCTGCGCGAAGGTGGTCTCGTGGCCTTGCCCCTGCGATTGCACCGACAGCCGGACCACCGCCTTGCCGGTGGGGTGGACCCGCAGTTCGGCGCCGTCGGCCATGCCCAGGCCAACAATGTCGAAGTGCTTGCGCGGGCCGGCACCGACGGTCTCGGTGAAGAAGGAGATTCCGATGCCCATCAGTTCGCCGCGCTCGCGCTTCTCGGCCTGCTCGCGGCGCAGTTCCTCGTAACCGGCAAGCTTCATGGACAGCCGCATGGCCGGTTCGTAATTTCCCGAGTCGTACTCCCAGCCGGTCTTGTTGGCGTAGGGGAACTGCTCGGGCCGGATGAAGTTTTTCAGCCGCAGTTCGGCCGGATCCATCTCCAGTTTGCGGGCCAGCACGTCCACCATGCGTTCCACCAGGTACGCGGCCTCGGTAACCCGGAAGGAACAGGCGTAGGCGACGCCGCCCGGTGCCTTGTTGGTGTAGACGCCGGTGACCTTGCAGTACGCCGCCTGCAGGTCGTAGCTGCCGGTGAAGATGCTAAAGAAGCCGGCCGGGGTCTTGGTGGGCTGGGCGGTGGCGTTGAACGCGCCGTGGTCGGCCAGCACATTGGTCCGCAGCGCCAGGATCTTGCCGTCCTTGGTGGCGGCAATTTCCCCGCGCATCAGGTAGTCCCGCGCGAAGGAGGTTGACATCAGGTTCTCCGAGCGGTCCTCCACCCACTTGACCGGTTTGCCGGTCACGATGGACCCGACGACGGCGAGGACGTAGCCCGGATAGATGCCCACCTTGTTGCCGAACCCGCCGCCGATGTCCGGCGATACCACGCGGATCTTGTGCTCGGGAATGCCGGCCACCATCGCATACAGGGTGCGGTGCGCATGCGGCGCCTGGGTGGTCTCGTACAGGGTCAGGCCGCCGTCGATCGGATCGAAATCCGCCACCGCCCCGCAGGTTTCCATCGGGGCCGGATGAACCCGCGGGTAGACCATGTCCTGGGCGACGACGACGTCGGCCGCGGCGAACACTGCCTCGGTCTCGTCCGCATCGCCGATCTCCCAATCGAAAATGTGGTTGTCGGTGCGGCCGGCCAGATCGTCGCGGATGACGGGCGCATCGGCGTCGAGCGCTTTCCGGGCGTCGATGACCGGCGGCAGGATGTCATATTCGACGTCGATCAGTTCCAGCGCGTCACGGGCGGCGTAGCGGTCCTCGGCGACCACGAACGCGACTTCCTGGCCCTGGAACCGGACCTTGTCCGTCACCAGCACGGCCTGCACGTCCGCGGACAGCGTGGGCGCCCAGGCGAGATTCAGGGCCTCCAGATCCTTGCCGGTAATGACTGCCTTGACCTTCGGGTGTGCCAGCGCCTCGGACGTGTCCATCGAGACCAGCCGGGCGTGCGCCACCGGGGCGCGCAGGATGGCGCCGTGCAGCATGCCCGGCAGCACAATGTCGTCGACGTAGCGGCCCTTGCCGCGGATGAACCGCGGGTCTTCCTTCCGCTGAATCCGGCCGAATCCGATCGGCCGGTCCTTGTCGCCCGCGGCCGGATTGCCCGGCCGGGCACCGTCTGACGGGCCCTGGGACGCCAGCCGGTCCTGGATGGTGGTCATGCCGTCACCTCTTCAGTTTCACTGGAACCGGCTGCGTCCACCGCGGCACCCTTGCCGCCTGGATGATCCGCTGCCCATTGGATTGAGCGGACGATGGTGGCGTAGCCGGTGCAGCGGCAGATCTGGCCGGAGATCGCTTGCCGGATTTCACCGTCGTCCGGATGCGGGTTCTTATCCAGCAGGGCCCGGGCGGTGAGCATCATTCCGGGGGTGCAGAAGCCGCACTGCAGCCCGTGCTCCTCCATGAATCCTTGCTGAACCGGGTCCAGGCCGCCGTCGCTGGCGAGCCCTTCCACGGTACGGATCTCATGCCCGTCCGCCATCGCCGCCAGCACGGTGCAGGACTTCACCGGCTGCCCGTCCATCAACACCACGCAGGTGCCGCAGTTGCTGGTGTCGCAGCCCCAATGGGTTCCGGTCAGGCCGAGTTCTTCGCGGATGAAATGGACCAGGAGCACGCGCGGTTCGATGTCGCGGGTCACCTCGTTGCCGTTGACGCTCATGCTGATCTGCATGGTTCAGCCTTCCTGTTCTTCCGATGCGCGCGCGCAGGCGCGGCGAAGCACCCGGCGGGTCAGTTCGTCGGCTAGATGCCGCTTGTAGTCGACTCCGCCGCGTTGGTCGGCAACCGGCTCGCAGGCGGCGGCGGCAATCCGGCCCGCCTCGGCGAAGAGGTCGTCGTCCGGCCGCCGGCCGGCCAGCAGGTCGCCGATCCCGTCCACCGTGCCGTCCAAGCCCACCGCGGTGAGCCCCACCGAGGACTCGTCGATGGTGCCGTCGGCTGCCAGCGACACTGCGGCCCCGGCCGAGGCGGTGGCCCAGTCGCCCACCCGGCGCTCGACCTTTTCGTAGGCACTGCTTGATCTGGCGCGGATGGGGAAACGGAGTTCGAACAGGAGCTCGTTCTGGCTCACGGCGGTTTCGTACGGGCCGCGGTGGAACTCATCCATGGAGATGACGCGCTCGCCGGCCGGACCGCGGATCACCGCCTCGGCGCGGAGTACATCGCAGACGGTGGAGAGATCTTCGGCCGGGTCCGCCTGGCAGAGCGAGCCGCCGATGGTGCCCCGGTTGCGCACCACCGGATCGGCAATCACCCGCTCGGCATCGGTCACGATCGGGAACAAGCGGGCGACCTCGGGTGACTCAAGGAGCGTGGTGTGGCGGGTCAGGGCGCCGACCCTGAACACGTTGCCTTCGCGCATCATGAAGTCCAGTTCGGCCAGGCCGTTGATGTCGATCAGCCACTCAGGCCGGGCCAGCCGGAGTTTCATCATCGGCAGCAGGCTGTGCCCGCCGGCCACCAGCCGGGACTCCGGCCCGTGCCGTTCGAGCAGCGCCAGCGCGTCGTTCACGTCGCTGGCGCGCACATAGTCGAATGGAGCAGGAATCTGCATGGTCTACCCCTCAAAGACACGTCACCCTCACCGTTGAGGGCCCCCATGAGGCACATGTTGCTCCTTGCCCCAAGGGGTGTCAAGATCCTCATAAGCGAAAGGTTATGACCTGCGATGTCCATGACTTTGAACCAGCTCAAGGCCTTTGCCTTGGTGGCACGGCTGGGTTCGCTGCGGGCCGCTGCCGCGGAGTTGGCGGTCAGCGAGCCGGCGGTCTCAGCCGCGTTGGCCGCGCTGCGCCAGGATCTGGGCGATCCGCTGTTCGTCCGGGCCGGCGGCGGCATTGCCCTGACACCTGGTGGCCGCGCGCTCGCGGCCCATGCCCAGGAAATCGTGGGGCTGGCCGATCACGTGCGCCGCGAGGTGGCCCAGGCCGAGGCCGCGTCCGGCAGCCTGCGGGTATTGGCCACAGCGGATTTTGCCGAGCACGCAGCCGGCCGGCTGGTGGATTACTACACCAAGCGGGTGCCCGGGGCCAGGGTGGACGTGGTGGTGGAACCGGCGGCGGATATGGCGGCCTTGCTGGCCAACCACGCCTACGACATAGCTTTGGGATCCCGGCCGCAGCCGCCGCATCACCCCGCGCTGGAGGTGGTTCCGTTCCTGCGCTACCAGCGTGTGCTGGTGTCGTCGCCCGACCACCCGGTGGCCCGGTTGGAGGGAACGGCCCTGGCCGAGCAGTTGCCGGACCATCGCTGGTTCACCGGGCCGGCCGGCCTGGATGGACTGGACCTGCAACGCTGGCTGGGACCCCTCTCCGGGCCGCCGGAGACCATCGAGATGTCCAGCGAGACCAGCGCCTTGGCCGCCGTCCGGTCCGGCGAGGGCATCATGCTGGCGCTCGAACACATCGTCCGGCCGGAACTGGCCGGCGGCCTGCTGGCACGGCTGCCCGCAGCGGGCACCCCGCTGCCCGGACTGTGGTGGGCCAGCACCCTGGACCATGGCCGGGCCACGGCCGCTGCCCGGACGCTGCAGCGCATCGCCGGCACGGCGCAGGCCACCGCGGCCATGGTGGCGCCGGGAGGGCCCCGCGGCCTGGCCCGGCGCGGCTCCAAAGTGCACGTGGCCTTATGGAGCTGACATGACCCCGATTGGCTTTCCTCAATCAGTGATGTGATCTAGGCTATAGCAGTGCCTCAAACATCTCTTTCACACCGGCTGCCGCAGCAGGCGCCCGCCGCCGTCATCACCGCCCGGAATGTGGTGAAGACCTACGGCGATTTCAACGCCGTCGACGGCATCTCATTCGACGTCCAGCCGGGGGAGTCCTTCGGACTGCTCGGTCCGAACGGTGCGGGCAAGTCCACCACCATGCGGATGATCGGCGGCGTCTCGCAGCGGACCTCCGGCGAGCTGAGCATCATGGGCCTCGATCCGGACCAACACGGACCGGAAGTGCGGGCGCATCTGGGCGTGGTGCCGCAGCAGGACAACCTCGACGAGGAACTGAAGGTCCGCGACAACCTGATCGTCTACGGCCGCTACTTCGGTCTGCCGTACTCCTACCTGCGGCCCAAGGCCGACGAACTGCTGGAATTCGCGCAGCTGACGGACAAGGCCAAGGCCAAGGTGGACGCCCTCTCCGGCGGCATGAAGCGGCGCCTGACCATTGCCCGTTCGCTGATGAACGATCCGAAGGTGCTGCTGCTGGACGAGCCCACCACCGGCCTCGACCCGCAGGCCCGCCACATTCTCTGGGACCGGCTCTTCCGGCTCAAGGAAGCGGGGGTCACCCTGATCCTGACCACCCATTACATGGATGAGGCGGAACAGCTGTGTGACCGCCTGATCGTGGTCGACAAGGGCAAGATCATGGCGGAAGGCTCGCCGTCGGCACTGATCCGCGAGCATTCCACCCGCGAGGTGCTGGAACTTCGGTTCGGTTCCGAGCGGAATACCACCGTGGCGCCGGAGCTGGGAGGCATCGGGGAGCGGCTTGAAACGCTGCCCGACCGAATTCTCATTTATGCCGACGACGGCGAGGCGGCGCTTGAGCAGGTGTCGAACCGCGGGCTTCGCCCGATCACCTCGCTGGTGCGGCGCTCCAGCCTGGAGGATGTCTTCCTCCGGCTGACCGGCAGGAGCCTCATTGACTGAGCAACAGCCTTCGCAGGTACCCGGCGGGCAGGAGGCGGAAGCAGCCTCGCTAGCCTCGGCCGAGTCTGCCGCTGCCGGCCAAACCGTGGCGCCCGAACCCGATCCCGCTGCCGCCGCGGGATCGGTGGAAGCCCGTGTCCCGGCGCAGCTGACCCTGCGCGAAGTCGACGCCCTCACCCGTTCCGTGACCGGTCTGCGCTCGCCGCTCTCACCGCTGCAGTCGGCCGAACGGGCCCGCAATTTCGGGTCCTTCTACTACATGGAGCACTGGCTGCGGCAGTTGCGCGGCTACGGCTGGACGGTGCTGATGACGGCTGTCGGCACGCCGCTGGTCTACCTTTTCGCGATGGGCGTGGGGCTGGCCACGCTCGTGGACGCCAATACCAACGTGTCGCTCGACGCCGGCAACGGCCAGGCGGTGCCGTACCTAGTGTTCGTGGCCCCGGCGCTGCTGGCCACCGCCGCGATCATGGTGGCCAGCGAAGAGAACACCTACTCGGTCATCTCCGGCTTCAAATGGCGCAAGACCTACTACGGCCCGAACGCCTCTCCGTTGCAGAGCCAGCAACTGGTCAACGGGCATTCCATGGGGGTGTTGGCCCGGTTGCTGCTGACCACCGGGCTCTACTTTCTGTGCCTGGTCCTGTTCGGTGCGGTGGCTGAACCGACCGGCTGGGTGATGATCTTTACCGCGGCGCTGGCCGGGATGTCCTTCGGGCTGCCGCTGATGGCGTACTCGGCCAGCATCGAAGAGGATCGCGGCCAATTCGCCCTGGTGCAGCGGTTCATCGTGATGCCACTGTTCCTCTTCTCCGGCACCTTCTTTCCGCTGGAGGCGATGCCGCTGCTGGTCCGCTGGATCGGCTGGATTTCCCCGCTGTGGCACTCCACGGAGCTTGGCCGGGTGCTCAGCTACGGCTACGCGGAACCCGTTTGGCTGACCGTTCTGCACGTGGCCTACCTGGCCGTCCTCTGTGTGGTGGGCTGGATCTTCGCGCGCCGCGTCTACATCAGGAGGCTGGGCAAATGAGTCAGCACATCGCTTCGCAGCCGCTGCGGCTGGAACCGTCCCGCCGTCCGCTCGGCTCGCTCTACGCGGGCAATGTCCGCGCGGTCTTCTCCCGTGGCGTGAAGGCCACCTGGGGCACCAACTGGGCGATCATGGTCAGCGGCTTCGTGGAGCCGGTCCTGTACCTGGTGGCCATGGGCATTGGCCTGGGTTCGCTGATCGGCACCGTCACCGGCCCCGGCGGGACGGAAATCGGCTACGCGAACTACATCGCCCCGGCACTGCTGGCCGTCTCTGCGATGAACGGTGCCGTGTACGACTCCACCTGGAACGTCTTTTTCAAGCTGCATTTCGCCAAGCTCTACGAGGGGATGCTGTACACCTCGCTGGGGCCGCTGGACGTGGCGCTGGGCGAGATCCTGCTGGCCCTGTTGCGCGGTGCGCTCTATGCCACAGGGTTCACCGCGGTGATGGGCGCAATGGGCTTGATCACCTCGCCGTGGGCGCTGTTGATGATTCCCGCCGCCGTGGTGGTGGCTTTCGGCTTCGCGTCGTTCGGCATGGCGATCACCAGCTATATGAAGACCTTCCAGCAGATGGACTGGATCACCTTCATCATGCTGCCGATGTTCCTGTTCTCCGCGACGTTCTATCCGCTCAGCGTCTACCCCGAACCGATCCAGTGGTTGATCCAGGCCCTGCCGCTCTGGCACGGAGTGGAAATGCTGCGCCAGCTCAGTGCCGGCATCTTCACCGGCGCCATCCTGATCCATGTGCTGTATTTCCTGGTCATGATCGTGCTGGGACTGATCCTGAGCACCGGACGACTGCGCAAGCTCTTCCTGAACTGAGAGGGCCGGGAGCAGGCACCCGGGCGGCATGTGGCAGCCGGCGCGTCACGCTGTGGGCGGAGTCGGCGCACGCGGGCGCGCGGATTTGAGAGAATAGGCCCATGCGATCTCTTGGCCCCGAGTCTTCTTCTGTTTCGTCCGCCGCCCGGCAGATGCCGCTCAAAGCCGGCAACATCAGCCTGGCCGTGCTGGTGCTGGTCTTCCTGGTGGCGGTCGTCTTCGCTGCCAACGAAAACGATGTCATCGGCTGGATCGTCGTCGCCGTCTCGCTGGCTTGGCTGGTCCTGGCCGCGTTTGTGGTCTTCAGCGTCCGTGGCGCCACCCGCAAGGCCAAGGAGAAGCTGGCCAGCGTGCAGGCGGACTACGCCGGCCGCGTGAACCCTGCTCCCGGTGGCGGCACCGCCGTCATCGATGAAGAAATCTCGCGCGCCAACGCCGTGCGGGACGAAAAGCTGGACCACAGCTTCAAGATCATCCAGGTCCAGGCCAAGGTGATCCGCGACTACCGCGGCAAGGACGAGGGCATGGTGGACCGCGCCTTGGAAACGGTGGAGATCACCGCCCACAACGGCCGCGGCATGATCCACAAGGAAGAGGATGGCGGCACGGTCAGCGGCACGGTTGTCAGCTGAACGAAAGGGTTGGGTAAGGTAGTCGGGTGACTTTGGCAACCGTTTCCACCGCATCGACCACTTCCCGCGACGCAGTAGCCGGACTGATTCAAGCCGGCAAGACGCTGCGGATTGCCAGCGTCAACGTCAACGGCATCCGCGCCGCTTACAAGCGCGGCATGGCCGATTGGCTGGCCGCCCGGGACGTGGACATCCTCTGCCTGCAGGAAGTGCGGGCGCCCGACGCCGTCGTGCATGAGTTGCTGGGCAGCGACTGGCACATCCTGCACGCCGAAGCGGAAGCCAAGGGCCGCGCCGGCGTCGCCATCGCCTCCCGTGTTGCGCCGACGGCCACCCGCAGCCACATTGGCGACGAGTACTTTCTGTCCTCCGGCCGCTGGGTGGAGGCGGACTTCGCCGTCGAGGGCATTGACGGCGAGAAGACGCTGACTGTGGTCAGCGCCTACGTCCATTCGGGCGAGGTGGACACCCCCAAGCAGGTGGACAAGTACCGCTTCCTGGATACCATGACCCACCGGCTGCCGCAGCTGAAGGCCGAGCGGGACTACGCACTGGTGGTCGGCGACCTGAACGTGGGGCACACCGAACTGGACATCAAGAACTGGAAGGGCAACGTCAAGCGGGCCGGATTCCTGCCCGAGGAGCGGGCCTACTTCGACCGGTTCTTCGGTGAGGAGATCGGCTGGCGCGACGTGCACCGCTCGCTGGCCGGCGACGTCAGCGGCCCGTACACCTGGTGGTCCTGGCGCGGCCAGGCCTTCGACAACGATTCCGGCTGGCGGATCGACTACCAGGTGGCCACCCCCTCGCTGGCCAACCTGGCCACCGCGGCCGTGGTCGACCGCGCTGCCACCTACGACGCCCGCTTCAGCGACCATGCCCCGCTGGTCGTCGACTACCAGTTCTAGAAAGCATCCCGATGAGCACAGGAACCACAGAACCGACCCACACCGCGATGGCGGACAACGGCCAGGCGGCGCCGCCCCAGGCTGTCCGCCCCCGGCTGCTCTCCGGCATGCAGCCGTCGGCCGACTCGCTGCATCTGGGCAACTATCTGGGTGCGCTGGTCAACTGGGTGAAACTGCAGGACGAGTACGAAACCTTCTTCTTCATCCCGGACCTTCACGCCATTACGGTGGACTACGATCCGAAGGACCTGGCCCAGCGCACCCGGGTTACCTGCGCGCAGTACATTGCCGGCGGCATCGACATTGAGCGCACCGCGCTGTTCGTCCAGTCGCACGTCCCCGAGCATGCCGAGCTGGCCTGGGTGCTCAACTGCGTGACCGGCTTCGGCGAGGCGTCCCGGATGACCCAGTTCAAGGACAAGACCCAGAAGAACGGCACCGACGCCGCCACCGTGGGCCTTTTCGCCTACCCGGTGCTGATGGCAGCGGACATCCTGCTCTACCGCCCGTACGGGGTGCCGGTGGGGGAGGACCAGCGCCAGCACTTGGAACTGGCGCGGAACCTGGCCCAGCGGTTCAACCACCGATTCGGCGAGACGTTCGTGGTGCCGGAAGCTGTCATCCCCAAGGAGGGGGCGAAGATCTACGATCTGCAGCACCCCACCGCAAAGATGTCCAAGTCGGCGGAATCGCCCGCCGGCCTGATCAACATCCTGGACAACCCCAAGCAGGCCGCCAAGAAGATCAAGTCGGCCGTCACCGACGACGGCACCGAGATCCGCTTCGACCGCGAGGCCAAGCCGGGCATCTCCAACCTGCTGACCATCTACTCCACGCTCACCGGCAAGAGCGTCGCCCAACTGGAGCAGGAGTACCAGGGCAAGATGTACGGGCACCTGAAGGTGGACTTGGCCGACGTCGTGGTCGAGACGCTTGCGCCGGTGCAGGCCCGCGCCCAGGAACTGCTGAACGACCCGGCCGAACTCGACCGGCTGCTGGCCCGCGGGGCCCAGAAAGCCCGTTCAATCGCATCGGCTACACTCGCTGATGTGTACAGCAAAGTAGGCTTCCTACCCGCCGGAGGCGGACGCTAGCCATGAGCCAGCAGGACCAGGACAGCATCGCCCGTGTGGAGCACGACGGCGGTTCTGGCCCGGGTGCCCGGCCCGCGGTCGGGAGCGTCGGAGTGGTCATCGGGATCCCCGAGCCCATGGCCAGCGAGTTGCGCGGCTGGCGGGCTTCCTTCGGTGACCCGCTGGCCGCGGTGATACCGCCACACATCACGCTGATCACCACCACCCCGGTGCACGACTGGGACGAGGCCACCGACCACGTCCGCTCGGTCGCCCGCCAGCAGGCCCCCTTCAGGTTGGCCATGTGCGGAACCGGCAGCTTCCGTCCGGTCTCGCCCGTGGTGTACCTGGGCATCCGGGACGGTTTCGACGACTGCGTTGAACTGCACCGGAAGCTGCAGTCGGGGCCGCTGGAGCGCGAACTGGAGTTCGGCTTCCACCCGCATGTGACGGTGGCCCACGATGTCAGCGAAGCCAGCATGGATTCGGCCGAGAGCAAGCTCGCCGGTTATGACGCCGCCTTCCTCGTCAGTAGCATGGGCCTCTACGAGCACGATGCGACGGGTGTGTGGAAACTACGGGAAGAGTTGACCTTTGGCGCCGAATCCGCAGGAGAAGGCTGAGGGAAGGCCGGACCCGCTGCAACGGCAGCAAATGGTCCTTGCCGCGTTAAGGCTGCGGCGGGAAGCGGGCCGCGCCAGGCGCGAAGGCGGCCGGTGGAAGGGCCTGCTGGCCAGCGCGCAGTACCGGCTGGCGCAACTGAACTCCTGGCGTCTGATGCGGGTCTTCAACCTCTATGGACTTAGGCATGGGCCGCTATTGGCCGCCGGCTGCGCCTACAACTTGTTCTTCTCCGTGGCGGCGATGCTGCTTGCCGGGTTCTCCATTCTCGGCCTGGTGGTCTCCGGCAACCGTGAATTGCAGCTGGCCATCATCCGGGTGGTCGATGAGACCACGCCGGGACTGATCAACACCACCGGTGAAAAGGGTGGGGGACTGGTCACCCCGGAGCAGCTGTTCTCGCAGGGCGGTGCCTTCGGAGTCAGCTTGGTCATTTCGACGGCGGTGTTGATCTGGACCTCGCTCGGGTGGATCGCCGGGCTGCGCACGGGAATGCGCGGCATCTTCGACCTGCCGCCGCTGAAAACCAACATCGTCCTGGTCAAGCTCAAGGACTTGGGAACGTTGCTGATCCTGGCCGTGGCCCTGATCCTGACGTCGGCCCTCGCCGTCATTGCCAATACGGCCCTGGGCCTGATCGTCGATTGGCTTCACTTCGACGGCGGTGCTGCAGTTCCGCTGACACGCATCGGCGGCATTGTGATCATGCTGCTGCTGGACATGGCGGTGGCAGTGATCCTGTTCCGCGTCGCGTCGGGCATCCGGATGCCGCGACCGATCATGTTGCAGTGCGCCCTGATCGCCGGCGCCGGCAGTACCGTGCTCAGGTACTTCTCCTCGGTGCTCTTGGCCAATGTAGGCAACAACCGGCTGCTGGCCCCGTTCGCCGTCGTTCTTGGCCTGTTCGTGTGGTTCTACCTGCTCAGCCAGCTCTACATGGTGGCCACTGCGTGGGGTGCCATCGGTAAGGCGGACGCGGTGGCCAGGCATGCGCTGGCCGGCGGCCCGGGCAACCGCTCGTTGCGGCGGCGAGCGTGGCGCCTGCGCAGCCGGAAGCTGAGGAAGGGGAGCCGGCGGAACAACGGGGCCGCCATCGTCTGACCGCGGCCCCGCTACCAGCACACGTTCGAGCGGCATCGGACTCGTACCGCGCAAGCCTTAAACGCCGGTGGCGCCGACTCCTTTTTGCGGAATCGGCGCCACCGGCTGCAGTCTCCCCGGGAATCCCGGTCGGACTGTCCTACGACGCTAGATGGAGCGGCTCAGGACGGCCTGCTTGACCTCGGCGATGGCCTTGGTCACCTGGATGCCGCGGGGGCATGCCTCGGTGCAGTTGAAGGTGGTGCGGCAGCGCCACACGCCTTCCTTGTCGTTGAGGATCTCCAGGCGCATGTCGCCGGCATCATCGCGCGAGTCGAAGATGAAGCGGTGTGCGTTCACGATCGCGGCCGGCCCGAAGTACTGGCCGTCGGTCCAGAATACCGGGCACGAGGAAGTGCAGGCTGCGCAGAGGATGCACTTGGTGGTGTCGTCGAACCGCTCGCGGTCCTCCTGCGACTGCAGCCGCTCGCGGGTCGGCTCATGGCCGCCGTTGATCAGGAAGGGCATGATCTCGCGGTAGGACTGGAAGAACGGCTCCATGTCCACGATCAGGTCCTTCTCCACCGGCAGGCCCTTGATCGGCTCCACCAGGATGGGCTTGGACGTATCCAGGTCCTTCAGCAGGGTCTTGCAGGCCAGGCGGTTGCGGCCGTTGATGCGCATCGCATCGGAACCGCAGACGCCGTGTGCGCAGGAGCGGCGGAAGGAAACCGAACCGTCGTGCTCCCACTTGACCTTGTGCAGGGCATCGAGGACACGGTCGGTCCCGTACATGGTGAGCTTGAATTCGTCCCAGCGGGCTTCCTCGGAAACCTCGGGATCGTAGCGGCGAACCTTCAGGGTGATGTCGAAGCTGGGGATTTCCCCGCCGCCGCCGACACCGGGAGCCAACTCGACCTTTGAGGGGCCTTCAGGAATTTCGGTCGGGGTGGTCATTAGTACTTCCTCACCATCGGTTCGTAGCGCGTGAATACCACGGGTTTGGTATCCATGCGGATGCCGGCTGTCTGATCGGTGACAGCTTCGGGATCCAGGTAGGACATGGAGTGCAACATGAAGTTCTCATCGTCGCGCTCCGGGAAGTCCTCACGGAAGTGGCCGCCGCGGGACTCCGTGCGGTGCAGTGCCGCCACGGTCATCACCTGGGCCATATCCAGCAGGAAGCCGAGTTCCACGGCCTCCAGCAGGTCCAGGTTGAAGCGCTTGCCCTTGTCCTGGACACTGATGTTCTTGTAGCGCTCACGCAGCGACGCGATCACGTTCAGTGCCTCGGTCAGCGATGCCTCGTCGCGGAACACCTGCACGTTGGCGTCCATGGTGTCCTGCAGTTCCTTGCGGATCTGGGCCACCCGCTCCGTGCCGTTGGCGGTGCGCACCGTCTCGATCATCTCGACCGTGTACGTTTCGGCGTTCTCCGGCAGCTCGACGAAGTCGGCGGTCTTGGCGTACTCGGCGGCGTTGATGCCTGAGCGCTTGCCAAAGACGTTGATGTCCAGCAGGGAGTTGGTGCCCAAGCGGTTGGAGCCGTGCACGGAGACACAGGCAACCTCGCCGGCGGCGTACAAGCCGGGAACCACCGTGTCGTTGTCCTGCAGGACTTCGCCCTTGATGTTGGTCGGAATGCCGCCCATGGCGTAGTGCGCCGTGGGGAAGACCGGCACTGGCTCGGTGTAGGGCTCGACGCCGAGGTACGTGCGGGCAAACTCGGTGATGTCCGGCAGTTTGGCGTCGATGTGTGCCGGTTCCAGGTGGGTCAAGTCCAGCAGCACGTAGTCCTTGTTCGGACCGCAGCCGCGGCCTTCGCGGACTTCAAGAGCCATGGAACGGGCCACGATGTCGCGCGGTGCCAGGTCCTTGATGGTGGGGGCATAGCGCTCCATGAAGCGTTCGCCATCCGCGTTGCGGAGGATTCCGCCTTCGCCGCGTGCGGCCTCGGAGAGCAGGATGCCCAGGCCGGCCAGGCCGGTCGGGTGGAACTGGACAAACTCCATGTCCTCCAGCGGCAGGCCGCGGCGGAAGGCGATGCCCATGCCGTCACCGGTGAGGGTGTGTGCGTTGGACGTGGTCTTGAAGACCTTGCCCACGCCGCCGGAGGCGAAGATCATCGACTTTGCCTGGAAGACGTGGATCTCGCCGGAGGCCAGGTCATAGCTGACGACGCCGGCGGCGCGCTTCTGCTTGTACGGAGTGCCGTCTTCGCGGACGGCGTCTTCCTCCACCATCAGCAGGTCCAGCACGTAGTACTCGTTGTAGAACTCCACGTTGTGCTTGACGCAGTTTTGGTACAGGGTCTGCAAGATCATGTGGCCGGTACGGTCCGCGGCGTAGCAGGCGCGGCGCACAGGCGCCTTGCCGTGGTCGCGGGTGTGCCCGCCGAAGCGGCGCTGGTCAATCTTGCCTTCGGGCGTGCGGTTGAACGGCAGGCCCATCTTCTCCAGGTCCAGCACGGCGTCGATGGCTTCCTTGGCCATGACTTCGGCGGCGTCCTGGTCCACCAGATAGTCGCCGCCCTTGACGGTGTCAAAGGTGTGCCACTCCCAGTTGTCCTCTTCGACGTTGGCCAGAGCGGCACACATGCCGCCCTGGGCCGCGCCGGTGTGGGAACGCGTGGGGTACAGCTTGGTCAGTACTGCCGTGTGCGCGCGCTGGCCGGATTCGATCGCCGCGCGCATTCCGGCGCCACCTGCACCGACAATGACGACGTCGTACTTATGGACCTGCATACTGGATGCTCTTTCTGTTGAACTGAAGTTTGTCGCCGCTGACAACCCGCGGCGAGGCAGCGGGACCGCGTTCTACGCGGGCCCGGTTACGGTGCCGGGCAGAAGGACGGCAGCAGCTCGGCGCTGGCGTTGGCCGGGCACGGATCAAAGGTGAAGATCACCAGGGTGCCGAGCACGATGATGACGGCCGAGGCCACGTACAGCACCATCTTGAACCAGAAGCGGGTGCTGTCCTTCTCCGCGTAGTCCTCAATGATGGTGCGGACGCCGTTGGTGCCGTGCAGCATAGCCAGCCACAGCATGGCCAGGTCCCAGACCTGCCAGAACGGGTCGGCCCATTTGCCGGCCACGAAGCCGAAGTTAATGGCGTGGACGCCGTCGCCGAGCATCAGGTTGACGAACAAGTGGCCGAAAACGAGTACAACCAAGATGAGGCCGGAGAGCCGCATGAACAGCCAGGCGTACATCTCGAAGTTGCCCTTGCGCCCCTTGTTGCGGGTGTACTCGGGAGCAATGCGCGCGCTGCGGGGGGCCTGGATTTCAGAGTTGACCGACATGAGTTAGTGACCCCCGTTGAAGGCGAACGTGAAAGCGAGCGTGAGGTGGCGGATGAGGAACGGAATCATGACGATGACCGCGAGGCCCACGACGCCCCACAGAAGCTTGGCCTGGTTCTTCGGGCCCTTCTTCCAGAAATCAATAAGGATGATCCGCAGCCCGTTGAAGGCGTGGAAGACGATGGCTGCTACGAGCCCGGCTTCCAAGACGGCCATGATCGGGTTCTTGTACGTGGCCATGACAGCGTCATAGGCGCCGGGCGACACCCGGACCAACGCGGTGTCAAGTACGTGTACCAAGAGAAAGAAAAAGATTGAGACGCCCGTGATGCGGTGTCCTACCCAAGACCACATGCCTTCACGGCCGCGGTATAAGGTCCCTGCTGGTGTCTTCGACACTGAATTACCCTCCCTGCATCGCAGAGGCGCAGCGTGGCTTCCACGCAAGAGTTGACGCCGGTGCGAGAGCGCTCTGTAGCTCAACACTAATCTAGGCTTCGCTGAGGGCTTATTCAATTTAGGAACCGGCCGGTGTGACCTTTTTAACAGCAAAAGGTGAAATGGCGGCCTCACCGCGGCATTCCGCGGATTTTCGGCCCTTATACGCAACTAAAACATGCCCTAATTAGGGATTTCGGATCCGGCTGGTGCCCATCAACCCCCCACCGCGGCGGAAATCAGCCCCGGGATGGAGGCGTCCGCCATTTCGGGGGATTACCGTGGAGAGAGTGAAGACTCAAAGAGCAGGCCGGGCCGCGGCTGATGATGCCGTGCTGGATCGTTTCTATGCGGTGATCCCGGCCGGCGGTACCGGGACGCGGCTGTGGCCGCTCTCTCGGGCGGCTGCACCGAAATTCCTGCATGACCTGACCGGTTCCGGATCAACACTGATCCGGGCTACCTATGCGCGGTTGGAGCCGTTGTGCCACGGGCGGACGCTGGTTGTCACCGGCAAGCTGCACCGCCAGGCGGTCTGCGCGCAGTTGCCGGAGCTGGAGGACGCCAACCTGGTGCTGGAGCCGGAACCGAAGGACTCGGCGGCTGCCATCGGCCTGGCTGCCGCGATCCTGCACCGCCGCGATCCGCGGATTATCATGGGCTCGTTCGCCGCCGACCAGGTGATCACCCCGGTGGAAGACTTCCAGCAGGCGGTACGCGAGGCAGTGCACACCGCGGCCGAAGGTTACATTGTCACGATTGGGATCACGCCGACCCACCCGGCCACCGGATTCGGTTACATCCGCTCAGCCGGGGCCCTGCAGGTGCCCGGCGCTCCGAACGCGCATGCGGTGGCCGAGTTCGTGGAGAAGCCAGACGAGCAGGTGGCGCGCGGCTACCTGGCCACCGGGGAGTATTCGTGGAACGCGGGCATGTTCGTGGCGCCGGTGGACGTGCTGCTCAAGCACCTGGAGACCAACGAACCCGAACTGTTTGCCGGCTTGACGGAGATCGCCCAGGCCTGGGACACCCCGGAGCGCGGCGCGGTGATGCGCAGGGTCTGGCCCGGACTGCCCAAGACCGCCATCGACTACGCGGTGGCCGAGCCTGCGGCGGCCGCGGGCGACGTGGCGATGATCCCCGGATCTTTCTCCTGGGACGACGTGGGTGACTTCGCCGCGATCGGGCGGCTGAACACCGCCAGCGAAACGTCCGGGCTGACGGTGCTCGGCGAAGGGGCGCGGGTCTTCGCGGAGTCCGCCACCGGCGTCGTGGTGTCCGATACCAAGCGGGTGATTGCGCTGATCGGCATCGACGACGTCGTCGTGGTCGACACCCCGGATGCGCTGCTGGTGACCACCAAGGAACACGCGCAGAAGGTGAAGTCGGCAGTCGAACACCTCAAAGCCAGCGGCGATACCGACGTCCTGTAGCGGAACGGGCGCGGGGCAGCCTGCGAAAGTTACGAAGAATCGCCAGTGTCCGGCGCACATCCTCAGTGGGCGGGCGCGCAAGTCGCTAGAGTGCAAGTGTGCAGAAGATTTCAGAAACTCCGACGGCCAATCTCAATATCGGCGTCTGGGCATCGCCACTGCTGGATGAACTGAGGCACTTCCGGCGGGACCTGCACCAGCATCCCGAGTTGTCGCACAAGGAATTCCTCACCACGGAGAAGCTCGCGGCGCGGTTGACTGCCGCGGGCCTGGAACCGCAACTGCTGGACGGTACCGGGTTGTTCGTGGATATTGGCGAAGGGCCGCTGGCCATCGGCCTGCGCGCGGACATTGACGCGCTGCCGATCCTGGAGGAAACCAGCCTGGACTACGCCTCGGTCAATACCGGCATCAGCCACGCCTGCGGACACGATATCCACACCACGGTGATGCTGGGTGTGGCACTGGTCCTGCGCAAACTCGACGTAGAAGGCGAGTTGCCCGCCCGCGTCCGGGTGATTTTCCAGCCGGCCGAGGAAACCATGCCGGGCGGCGCGCTGGCCGTCATTGAGCAGGGCGTCCTGAACGGCTTGCCCCGCATCCTGGCGCTGCATTGCGACCCGCGGATCGACGTCGGACTGGTCGGCACCCGGATTGGCGCCATCACCTCCGCCTCCGACACCATTCGGATTCAGCTCAACGGCCGCGGCGGCCATACCTCGCGCCCCCATCTGACCGAGGACCTGGTGTTCGCGCTGGCCGAAATTGCCGTCAGCGTTCCGGCCGTCATCAACCGGCGGATCGACGTTCGCAGTGCGGTCTCGCTGGTCTGGGGCCAGATCCAGGCCGGGGCAGCCCCCAACGCCATTCCGGCAGTCGGCTACATGGCCGGCACCATGCGCTGCCTGGACGGCGAAGCATGGCAGGCAGCCGGGGAACTGGTGGATGAGGTGGTGAACCAGGTGGCGGCCCCGTTCGGCGTGGACGTGAAGCTGGAACACATCCGCGGCGTCCCTCCGGTCATCAACACCGAGCGGGAGACCACGCTGATTGAAGCCGCGGCGCGGAGCGAGTTGGGCGAGGACGCAGTGACGCTGACCCCGCAGTCGATGGGCGGCGAGGACTTTGCCTGGATGACGCAGGAAGTTCCCGGCGCCATGATGCGGCTGGGGACCCGAACCCCCGGGGGCGAAACCTTTGATCTGCATCGCGGCGACTACATCCCGGACGAGCACGCCATAGGCGTGGGCGTCCGCGTGATGGCGAAGGCGGCAACCTTGGCTGCCAGGCGCCACCGGGACGTCGCCGCGGGAGCTACCCAAAAGTAACAACTTTTCAACAATCCCGGCGAGCCCATCCCTATTTCGTCGCCCGCCGCCCGTCGGCGCACTACTGTAGGTTCATCAACTGTGCACCTGCAGGCCAGGTGCTGTGCCACGCGGAGTACAAGGCATGCGCCGCACTTCTTGTGAAGCGACCATTGAACTGCGGCGTGGGCAGACTTTCTTTTATGGAGGATAATTGAAGACTTCACTGCGCAACATCAAGCGCGGCACCGGCCTCTCCGCCGCAGTGCTCGGCGCGTCCGCACTGGTCCTGAGCGGTTGCGGTGCCCCGCCGGCCGAAGAGGGCGGCAGCGGCAGCCCGGCAGCGGAAGCCACCGACTACCGGGGCTGCATCGTCTCCGACTCCGGTGGATTCGACGACCGTTCGTTCAACCAGTCCAGCTATGAAGGCCTGAAGATGGCCGAGAAGGACCTGGGCATCAAAATCAGCGAGGCGGAATCCCAGGCCGAGACCGATTTCGGCCCGAACGTGGACGCCATGGTGCAGGCCGACTGTAACCTCATCCTCACCGTCGGCTTCCTGCTGGGCGACGTGACCAAGGAAGCAGCGGCAGACAACCCCGACACCAACTTCGCGATCGTTGACTACAGCGATCCGGAGTTCACCGATAACGTCAAGCCGATCATCTACGACACGGCACAGGCCGCCTTCCTGGCGGGCTACGCGGCGGCGGCAACCAGCGAGACCGGCAAGGTGGCCACCTACGGCGGAATGAACATCCCCACCGTCACCATCTTCATGGACGGATTCGCCGACGGCGTCGACTACTACAACAAGCAGAAGGACGCCAACGTCGAACTGCTGGGCTGGGACAAGAAGTCCCAGAACGGCACCTTCGTGGGCAACTTCGAGGATCAGGGCAAGGGCAAGACCAATACCCTGAACTTCATCAACGAAGGCGCCGACATTATCATGCCGGTGGCCGGGCCGGTTGGCCTGGGCACCCTGGACGGCGTGATCGAGGCCAACGCGGACGGCAAGGACGCCAAGGTGGTCTGGGTCGACTCGGACGGCTACGAGACCGCCGGTAAGGCAGAGGAATTCATCCTCACCTCCGTGATGAAGTTGATGGGCAACGCCGTCGAAGACGTCATCAAGACCGACACCGAGGGCAACTTCGACAGCACCCCCTATGTCGGAACCCTGGAAAACGGCGGCGTGGCACTTGCTCCGTTCCACGATCTCGATGCTGCCGTTTCAGACGAGACCAAGTCGGAACTGGACACCATCAAGGAGTCGATCATCTCCGGCGAGATCAAGGTCGAATCGAAGGCCAGCCCGCAGCAGTAAGCGTGAAGCGGACCGCCGCTCTCGGTGCCGGACATCGGTGCCGAGAGCGGCGGTTCGTGCTGTCAGCGGCCGAATCGGTTTAGGCTAGGCACAGCTTAAGGGCGGCCAGCGCTCGAAACCATGCCGGATGAGGACCGTCGTACCTACGGACAAAGAACAGGTGGGTTGGGGTTTGAAGCTCGAGCTCAAAGGAATCACCAAACGGTTCGGTTCCCTAGTCGCCAACGATCACATTGACCTTGTGGTCCAGCCGGGCCAGGTGCACAGCCTGCTCGGTGAAAACGGGGCCGGGAAGTCGACGCTGATGAACGTCCTCTACGGGCTTTACGAGCCGACCGAGGGCCAGATCCTAGTGGATGACAAGCCGGTGACTTTCAACGGCCCCGGCGATGCCATGGCGGCCGGCATCGGCATGGTGCACCAGCACTTTATGCTGGTCCCGGTCTTCACCGTCGCGGAGAACGTGGCGCTGGGCAACGAAGCCACCAAAGCCGGCGGCATGCTGAACCTTGACGACACGCGGGCCCGGATCCGGGAGATTTCGGACCAATACGGTTTCCAAGTGGACCCGGATGCAGTGATCGAGGACCTGCCCGTCGGCGTGCAGCAGCGGGTGGAAATCATCAAGGCCTTGCTCCGTGACGCCGAAGTGCTGATCCTGGATGAGCCGACCGCTGTCCTCACGCCCAAGGAAACCGACGAACTGCTCGGCATCATGGGCCAGCTCAAGGCCGACGGCAAAGCGATCGTCTTCATCTCGCACAAGCTGCGCGAGGTCAAAGCCGTTTCCGACATCATCACGGTGATCCGCCGCGGCAAGGTGGTCGGCGACGCCCCGGCGTCGGCCTCCACCACGGAATTGGCGGAGATGATGGTGGGCCGGGCGGTCAGCCTCACGCTGAACAAAGAAGCGGCGCAGCCTGGGGAAGAAACGTTCACGGTCTCCGACCTCACAGTGCTCTCGCCCACCGGCCAGCGCATGGTGGACGGCATCAGCTTTGGCATTGCCCGCGGCGAGATCGTGGCGGTGGCCGGTGTGCAGGGCAACGGGCAGACCGAACTGACCGAGGCCATCCTGGGCCTGCAAGACCATGTGTCGGGCTCCATCCGGCTGGAGGGCCGCGAGCTCGTTGGCAAACGGGTCAAGGACATCATCGGAGCTGGGGTCGGTTTTGTACCGGAAGACCGCAGCGTCGAGGGCCTGGTTGGTACCTTCTCCGTGGCGGAAAACCTCATCCTCAACCGTTATGACCGCCCGCCCTTTGCGCGCGGCCTGGCCATGAAGCCGGGCTTGATTGCCCAAAACGCCGAACAATACATCGCGGAGTTTGACGTCCGCACGCAATCGGCGGAAGCCGCAGCGGGCACGCTGTCCGGCGGAAACCAGCAGAAGGTGGTGATGGCACGGGAGCTGTCCAGGCCCTTGAAGCTCTTCATCGCCTCGCAGCCGACCCGTGGCGTCGATGTGGGATCGATTGAATTCCTGCACAAGCGGATCGTCGCCGAACGCGACGTCGGCACACCGGTCCTGATCGTGTCCACCGAGTTGGACGAAGTGCTGGAGTTGGCCGACAGAATCGCCGTGCTCTACCAGGGACGGCTGATGGGAATCGTCCCGGCAGGCACTTCGCGCGGCGAACTGGGCCTGATGATGGCCGGGATGAATGCAGAAGAAGCCCAAGCACAGCAGGCGCAGGCCGAAGCACAGCAGACGGACGTCGAAGGAGGCGAAGAATGAGCGCGGATGAGCCCGGCAAGCAGACCAGAAAGCGGCCTGAACATGGTGGCAAGTCAGCGGTCGACGGCGAGGAGCAGCGGCTCCTAGCGGCCGCCGAACTCGGCGATGGCACGCAGCCGCCGCCCGCGGTTCCGGCGACGGAGGAGAGCCTGCACCCGCAGCTGCGCGAGCAGCAAAGCGTGATGCAGCGGATCGTCACGGGCAACGCCCTGGTGTCGGTCCTCGCCGTCGTACTGGCGTTGGTCGCAGGCGGCATCCTGATCGCGCTGACCAATGAAGAAGTGGCCAGGACCTCCAGCTACTTCTTTGCCAAGCCGCAGGACATGCTGGGTGCGGCCTGGACTGCTGCATCTGGGGCCTACATTGCCCTCTTCCAAGGGTCGGTCTTCAATTCCGACGGGTCGACCTTCACCCGGATGATCTACCCGCTGACCCAGACGCTGACCGTGGCCGCCCCGCTGATCTGCGCCGGCCTGGGCGTAGCGTTGGCCTTCCGCGCCGGGCTATTCAACATCGGCGCCCAAGGCCAGATCATCATCGGCGCCACCCTGGCCGCCTGGGTCGGTTTCAGCTGGCACCTGCCAGTGGGCCTGCATCTGCTGCTGGTCATCGTGGCCGGCATTGTGGGCGGCGCACTCTGGGGCGGTCTGGTCGGCTTGTTGAAGGCCAAGACCGGCGCCCATGAGGTGATCGTGTCGATCATGCTCAACTATGTGGCCATCAACTTGGTGCTGTACCTGCTGACCATTCCGGCTTTCCAGCGCCCGGGTTCCACCAACCCAATCAGCCCCCAGCTGGACGAGACTGCGATGTACCCGCCGCTCTTTGGCGACGCCTTCCGGCTGCACTGGGGCTTCATCGTGGCCATTATCGCAACGTTCTTTGCCTGGTGGCTGCTCAACCGCTCGACGATCGGCTTCGAGTTGCGCGCCGTGGGCTCCAACCCGCATGCCGCCCGGACGGCGGGCATCAGCGTTACCAAGGGCTACGTGGTGGTCATGGTGCTCGCCGGCGCACTGGCCGGGCTGGCCGGCACCGCACAGGTGGCGGGCACCGAGCAGGTGTTGACTGCCGGTGTGGCGGCCAGCTTCGGCTTCGATGCCATCACCGTCGCACTGTTGGGGCGCTCGACGCCGTGGGGCACGTTTGCGGCCGGCGTGCTGTTCGGTGCCTTCCGCGCCGGGGGCGTCACCATGCAGACCAACACCGGCACCGCGATCGACATTGTGCTGGTGGTCCAGTCCCTGATTGTCCTGTTCATCGCCGCTCCGCCGCTGGTCCGGGCAATCTTCCGCCTGCCTGAGCCGGGCCGGTTGACGGCGAAACCCCGCAAGACCGCAAGCACCGGAGGTGCAGCATGAGCACGGCTACTGCCACCGAACCGCAACAGGGCGCAGCCCCCACTGCCATCGTGCGGAACTGGAAGACCCCGGTCATCCTGGCCGTGCTTTCCGTTCTGGCACTCGTGGTCTTCGCCGTCGGCGCGCCGGACAACTCCGTCACCTTCCGGCTCTCGGCTACCAACGACGCCCTGGTGCTGCCGGACGTCGTCCTGTCGGCAGTTGTCACCGGCTGGGTCACCGCCATCCTGATGCTCGCCGCCGCCGTCTGGTCGTTCCAGCTGGTCCGGTCCGGCCGCAAGGTGCCCGGCTGGCTGGTGGCCGTTTTTGCCGTCCTCTTCATCGTCGCTTTCCTGACCTGGGTGGTGGGCAGCGCCCGCACGCCGAACGTGGCCCTCTACGGGCTGCTGGCCGGTTCCTTCACGTTGGCCGTGCCGCTGATCTTCGGGTCCCTTTCCGGCGTGCTGTGCGAACGTTCCGGCGTGGTCAACATCGCCATCGAAGGGCAGCTGCTCTTCGGTGCGTTCTCTGCCGCGGTTGCCGGATCGCTCTCCGGCAACGCCTTCGTTGGCCTGGCTGCAGCGGCCATCGGCGGCGTCCTGGTGTCGGCGGTGCTGGCGCTGTTCAGCATCAAGTACATCGTCAACCAGGTGATTGTCGGCGTGGTGCTCAATGTGCTGGTGTCAGGCCTGACCGGATTCCTGTTTTCCACCGTCCTTTCCTCGGATCCGGCCAGATGGAACTCGCCGCCGCGCCTGCCGATCATCAGCATCCCGGTGCTGTCCGACATTCCGGTCATCGGCCCCATTCTGTTTGAGCAGTCGGTGGTCGGCTACTTGATGTATATCGCCCTGGCCGTCATCTACGTTGGCCTGTTCCACACCAAATGGGGCCTCCGGACCCGCGCGGTCGGCGAGCACCCGAAGGCCGCGGACACGCTGGGGGTGAAAGTCAACCGGATGCGGTTCACGAACGTCCTGCTGGCCGGCGTCGTCGCCGGTTTCGGCGGCGCCTTCTTCACCCTGGTCCTCGTGTCCAGTTTCGGCCGGGACATGACGGCGGGGCAGGGCTACATTGCCCTGGCAGCGCTGATCTTCGGCCGCTGGAATCCGCTCGGCGCCTTCTTCGCCGCCCTGCTGTTCGGGTTTGCCACCAACCTGCAGTACGTGCTCAGTGCCCTCGGCTCCACCGTGCCGAACCAGTTCCTGGCCATGCTGCCGTACGTGGTGACGATCTTCGCGGTCGCCGGGCTGGTGGGCCGTGCCCGGCCGCCGGCCGCCAGCGGCGTGCCGTACATCAAGGGGTAGGGGATGGAACCGACGACGGACCGGCCGGTGGACTGGGACGCGCTCCAGCGCGCCGCGGCGGACGCCATGCGGCGGGCCTACGTGCCGTATTCAGGGTTTCCCGTCGGCGCGGCCGCATTGACCGACGACGGGCGGATTGTTTCCGGCTGCAACGTGGAGAACGCGTCCTATGGGCTGACCTTGTGCGCTGAATGTTCGCTGGTGAGCCAGCTGAACATGACGGGCGGCGGGAAACTGGCGGCCTTCAGTTGCGTGGACCGGGACGGCAAGGCGCTGATGCCATGCGGGCGGTGCCGGCAGTTGTTGTATGAGTTTCGGGCGCCGGGCATGCTGCTGATGACGCCGGCCGGGGTTAAGACCATGGACGACGTGCTGCCGGACGCCTTCGGCCCGCAGCACTTGGCCTGATAAGCCGGAACGGATCAAGTGAGGAACAGGGTATGACCGAAACTTTCGACGCAGTGGACATCATCCGGACCAAGCGCGACAAGGGAACGCTGAGCCCGGAGCAGATCGCCTGGACCATCGACGCCTACACCCGCGGGGCCATCGCCGACGAGCAAATGTCCGCGCTGAACATGGCCATCCTGCTCAACGGCATGGACCGGGAGGAAATCTCGCACTGGACGACGGCGATGATCGCCTCCGGCGAGCGGATGGACTTCGCCTCCCTCGGCAAGGCGACAGCGGATAAACACTCGACCGGTGGAGTGGGAGACAAGATCACCCTCCCGCTGGCCCCGTTGGTGGCGGTTTTCGGCGTCGCCGTGCCGCAGCTGTCCGGGCGCGGGCTCGGCCACACCGGCGGCACCTTGGACAAGCTCGAATCAATCCCGGGCTGGCGGGCGCTGCTGACCAATGACGAAATGATGAAGCAGCTGGCGGACGTCGGCGCGGTGATCTGCGCGGCCGGTTCCGGGCTTGCCCCCGCGGACAAGAAGCTCTACGCGCTGCGGGATGTGACCGGCACGGTGGAAGCGATCCCGCTGATTGCCTCCTCAATCATGAGCAAGAAGATCGCCGAAGGCACCGGAGCGCTGGTGCTGGATGTGAAGGTCGGCAGCGGCGCCTTCATGAAGGATGAGCCCAACGCCCGCGAACTGGCCGAAACCATGGTCGCCCTGGGCAAGGACGCCGGCGTGAACACCGTGGCCCTGCTCACGGACATGAGCACCCCGCTGGGGCTCACCGCGGGCAACGCCATTGAAGTCGAAGAATCGGTGGAAGTGCTCGCCGGTGGCGGCCCCGAGGACGTGGTGGAGTTGACGGTCAAGCTGGCCGAAGAAATGCTGCAGGCGGCCGGCGTGGCCGATGCCGACCCGGCGGCAGCGCTGCGGGACGGCCGTGCCATGGACGTCTGGACGTCGATGATCCGCGCTCAGGGCGGTGACCCCGACGCCGCCTTGCCGGTGGCCCGGGAATCCGAGGTTGTCTACGCGCCGGCAGACGGCGTGCTGGTCCAGTTGGACGCCCTGTCCGTGGGGGTGGCGGCCTGGCGGCTGGGAGCCGGACGCGCCCGCAAGGAGGACGCCGTGCAGGCCGGTGCCGGAGTGCGGCTGCATGCCAAGCCCGGCGCCATGGTCCGGGCCGGCGAACCGCTGATGACGCTGCTGACCGACACCCCCGAGCGGTTCGACCGGGCCAAGGAGGCGTTGCGCGACGCCGTCGTCATTGCCCCGGAGGGAAGCCGGCCGGACCGCCGGCTGATCATTGACCGGATTTCCTGACCGCGACACCTTGTCGGCTGCCGGTTCGGGGAATGCCCTGACGCCGGCAGCCTCGCGCCGGCAGGACCAGGACAGGCGTTGAAGCGCCCCCAGCTGAAAACAACTGGGGATGGCCGTTTATAGATTCGCTGGATAAACCTCTTCCCGGCCCACCAGCACCCGGCTACGATGATGTCTGCGGCCGGAGCTCTGGGGAAGCTCCGGCGCACTGCAGGGTCTGCGGCATTGACCGTTGGGGGCCCGGTCAGGGATTTACCCGATAGCGGCACCAAATGCAGCATGGCATCGTTGGACTTAGACATCCAGCGGACAGGAACACCTCGTGCAGACTTTTATGGACGCGCTCAGCGTCTTCATCATCGACGCGGCAGCACAATGGTGGATCTACCCACTACTCTTGGCTCTCTGCCTGATCGATGGCATCTTTCCGCCCGTTCCGAGCGAATCGGTCGTCGTCGCGCTGGCTGCCATCGCCGTATCCGCCGGAGCGCCTAACATCTGGCTGGTCGTTGTGGTCGCAGCGGTGGGCGCCATTGCCGGCGACAACATCGCCTATCTGATTGGCCGCAGCATCGGCGCTGACCGCTTCCGCTGGATGCAGCGGCCACGCGTGGCCGCCGCCTTCGCCTGGGCCCGCCGGGAACTGGACCGGCGCGGCGCCCTGCTGATCCTAGGCGCGCGGTACATTCCGGTGGGTCGCGTCGCGGTCAACATGACCGCCGGAGCCACCGGCTACCAGCACCGCAAGTTCGTCCTGTTCTCGGTGGTGGCCGGCTTCTCATGGGCCTTGTACTCGGTGGGCATTGGGGCGTTGGCGGGACAGTGGTTCCATGACCACACCTTGCTGGCCGCGGGCCTGGCCATCGTGCTGGCACTGTTGCTGGGCCTGGCGCTGGACCATGGCATCAAGCTTGCCGGCCGCCGGGCCGCTCGGCTGCGTGCGGCAGCCACGGCCGCCCACAGCAGTGCGGAGCCGGCGGGAGCCAGCCGGCAGGCCGCATACGATCACGGCGCAGCCGGGAGCTCCGGCGCCCCAATGCAGGGACGGCGCCATCCCGGCGACCAACCGCCGGAATCCGGTTCGCGCACGGTGCGCTTCGAGCCCTATGCGCCCGTCGCCGTGCCCTCGCGCAACCGCTCCACGGCCGCATTGGACGATTGAGACACCGTCCGCTGGAGGCAATGGCCGGTTGAGCCGGCCGGCGGAAGCCGATCCGGTTCAGGCAGGCGGGGTGCTCGCGTAAGGTGGTGCGTGTGACTGAGCCTGATTACTCCGAAGACACCGCAGCCGATATGGACATCGACATCCGCAGCCTGCCGAAGGTATCACTGCACGACCATCTGGACGGCGGCCTGCGCCCCGCCACCATCATCGAGCTGGCAGCCGCCGTGGGCCACGAGCTGCCCTCCACCGACCCGGTGGCACTGGGCGAGTGGTTCCGGGAATCGGCGGACTCCGGCTCGCTGGTCCGCTACCTGGAAACCTTCGATCACACCGTCGCCGTGATGCAGACCAAGGAAGGCCTGTTCCGCGTGGCACAGGAATTCGTCGAAGACCTGGCCGACGACGGCGTGGTCTACGGAGAGGTCCGCTGGGCGCCGGAGCAGCACCTGGCCAAGGGTCTGACCCTGGACGAAGCCGTCGAAGCCGTCCAGGCCGGGCTTGAAGCGGGTGTCGACGCCGTCGAGGCCAGCGGCCGGCCCATCCAGGTGGGCCAGCTGATCACCGCAATGAGGCACGCCGACCGCTCCCAGGAGATCGCCGAACTTGCCATCCGGCACCGGGATCGGGGCGCCGTCGGATTCGACATTGCCGGCGCCGAGGACGGTTTCCCGGCTTCGCGCTTCAAAGACGCATTCACCTACCTGGCCGAACACCAGTTCCCGGTCACCGTGCACGCCGGCGAGGCGGCCGGTGTGGACAGCATCGCCGATGCGCTGGTCAGCGGCCGTGCACTGCGGCTTGGTCACGGAGTACGAATCGCCGAGGACATCCAGGTGGACTTCGGCCCGGACGAGGAAGACGGCGAAGAAGTCGGTATGGTCACCCTGGGCCGGGTTGCCGCGTGGGTCCGCGACCGCGGCATCCCGCTGGAGTGCAGCCCGTCGTCCAACCTGCAGACCGGCGCCATCGCCGTGTTCGGCGAAGGCATTGAAGCCCACCCGTTCGACCTGCTCTACCAGACCGGGTTCAAGGTCACGATCAACACGGACAACCGGCTGATGAGCGGCGTCACGCTCTCGGACGAGTACGAGTTGCTGGTGGAAACCTTCGACTACGATCTGGACGACCTGCTGGAGATCACGCTCAACGCGGCGGAAGCCGCCTTCCTGCCGCTGGAAGAGCGTGAAGCGCTCGTCGAGTACATCGGCGAGGGCTTCCGCAGCCAGCTGGACTAACGGGACCATGCCGCAGGGCGGTCGGCCGCCAGCACCGGGACGGCGCGAAAGCACGACGGTGGAGCCCGGCCCGGGGTGGGCCGTTCCCCGGCTGCTCGAGGTCGTGGCGCAGTTGCGCGAACACTGCTTGTGGACGGCCGCGCTGACCCACGAATCCCTGGTCGAGTACCTGGTCGAGGAGGCTCACGAGCTGGCCGAGGCGATCGAAACGGGGCACACCGGCCAAGCCGATGTGGCAGAGCTCAGGGGCGAGCTGGCCGACGTGCTCTTCCAGGTCCTGCTGCATGCGCGGTTGCAGGAAGAGCGCGGGCACTTCGATTTCGACGCCGTGGCCGCCGCGCTGACCACCAAACTCATCCGGCGGAACCGGCACGTGTTCCGGCCGGACGGGTCCCTGCAGGGGACGTTTCCGGACTCCGTCGCCGAGATCGTGGCCAGTTATGACGCGGTGAAGGCGGCGGAGAAGCCGGAGCGGACCACGCCGTTCGACGGCGTTCCGACATCGCTGCCAGCGCTGACCCTGGCGGCGAAATCCCTGGACCGGGCGCGCCGGGCCGGCTCCGTGGAACGGGCTGAGCCCGGCGGCGACGGCCGCGGCGCCGCGGCGCAGCACGGCAGTTGGCCGCCCGGAGGCGGGCAGGGCCTGACGGAAGCCGAGGTCGGCGAGGCGCTGTTCGCCGTCGTCCGCCGCGCCGCAGAAGCCGGCGTGGACCCGGAGCAGGCGCTCCGTTCCGCGGTCCGGCGATTCCAGCAGCGCGTAACGGAAGAAAACTCCACGGGGTGATCTCGATTAGTCTTAAGCCGGACCTTGCGGCCGGCCGGTGCCGGGCCTGCAGACATTCCATCTTTCGTTCCAACGAACAGGAGCTACCCCATGGCGCTGATCGATGCCATCCACGCGCGCGAAATCCTAGATTCCCGCGGCAACCCCACCGTTGAAGTTGAGGTGCTGCTGTCCGACGGCTCGATGGGCCGCGCCGCAGTTCCGTCCGGCGCCTCCACCGGTGCTTTCGAGGCCGTCGAACGCCGCGATGGCGAGAAGGGCCGCTACCTGGGCAAGGGCGTCAGCCAGGCCGTCGGCGCGGTGCTGGACACCATCCAGCCGGCACTGGTGGGCCTCGACGCCACCGACCAGCGGCTGATCGACCAGACCATGCTGGACCTGGACGGCACGTCCAACAAATCCGATCTGGGCGCCAACTCGATCCTGGGCGTCTCGCTGGCCGTGGCATCGGCAGCCGCCGAATCCGCCAACCTCCCGCTGTACAAGTACCTGGGCGGACCGAACGCCCACGTGCTGCCGGTGCCGCTGATGAACATCCTCAATGGCGGTTCGCACGCCGACTCTGACGTGGACATCCAGGAATTCATGGTGGTGCCGCTGGGCGCCGCTACGTTCTCCGAGGGCCTGCGCTGGGGTGTGGAGGTCTACCACAGCCTCAAGGCCGTGCTGAAGGAGAAGGGCCTCTCCACCGGGCTGGGCGACGAGGGCGGATTCGCCCCGAACCTGCCCAGCAACCGGGCGGCCCTGGACCTGATCACCGAGGCGATCACCCGGGCCGGCTACACACCGGGCAAGGACATTGCGCTGGCCCTGGACGTGGCGTCCTCCGAGTTCTACCGCGACGGCGCCTACCAGTTCGAGGGCAAGTCCCTGACGGCAGCGGAAATGAGTGCCTACTACGGCCAGCTGGTGGCGGACTTCCCGCTGGTGTCCATCGAGGATCCGCTGGACGAATCCGACTGGGACGGCTGGGCAACGCTGACGGCCGAGCTCGGCGACAAGGTGCAACTGGTGGGCGACGACCTGTTTGTCACCAACCCGGAGCGACTGCAGCAGGGCATCGACGCGAAGACCGCCAACTCGCTGCTGGTCAAGGTCAACCAGATCGGGTCGCTGACCGAAACCCTGGAGGCCGTGGCCCTGGCCCAGCGCAATGGCTACACCACCATCACCTCGCACCGCTCCGGCGAGACCGAGGACACCACCATCGCCGACATCGCCGTGGCCACCAATGCCGGCCAGATCAAGACCGGCGCCCCGGCCCGTTCGGAGCGTGTGGCGAAGTACAATCAGCTGCTGCGGATCGAGGAAGAGCTCGACGACGCGGCACGCTACGCGGGTCGCAGCGCTTTCCCGCGTTTCACGGCGTAGTTCGGCCCAACCCTCGGTAATGTCTTAAGCGGGGCCCGGCCGTCAGCCGACGCCGGCCCCGCGAGACAACCACGGTGAGGAGCCTCTATGTCCACCCGACGCCCCAACATGCCGCGGCCCGGCCGTTCGGCCGGCGGCGGGCTCGCGCAGGGCAGCGGCCAGGGGGATGACAAGGACACCGACCGCGAGGAACCGGACACCGGGAAGGTCATCCGGGCCGACTTCGGCCGCCCGGCGCCGCCGGCCGCGGCCCGGACCGAGGCCGGCCACGCGAGCACACCCGAGGCGGGCCACCGCCGGAAACCGAAACCACCGGCCAAGCCCAGGCCGGAGCCGTCGGAAGCCCGCGCCGCCGAACGCCGGCAGCTGTCCGAGGGAATCAGGCAGCCTGACACGCCCGCGCAGCGGGAACATCGGCAACCGGCCCGGGAAGCGGCTGCCGACGCCGTGCCGGTCCCTGCCAAAGCATTCTCCGGCCGGCTGCTGGCGCTGGCGGTGGTCTTGGTGTCCATCACGGTGCTGCTGGCTCCGTCGGTCCGGGTTTTCATTGAGCAGCGGGCAGAACTGGCCGCCCTGCAGGCGGACATCGCCGCCAAGAAAGACTCCCATCAGCAGTTGACCAAGGAGCTGGCCCGCTGGGACGACCCCGCCTACATCAAACAGCAGGCGCGGGATCGCATATTCTATGTAATGCCGGGGGAGAAGCGGTACATGGTCACCGGCGCGGAAGGACTGGGCGAGTCGGACGAACACGCATCCGCAACCGCGCCGGAGGACTTGCCGTGGGTCGACGCACTGTGGAATTCGATGACCCGGGCCGCCACGGACGCGCCCGCCGCTGACTAACATCCCGGCAGCCGCGGCTACCGGATCACACGCCACGCTGCCAAACGAAACCGCAGCACCAGGAAGGACTGAGCCATGAACGCCGCTCAGCGCACACCCACCCCCGAAGACCTCGACACGTTGAGCCGCCAGCTCGGCAGGCCGGTCCGCGATGTAGTGGAAATCGGCGCGCGATGCGTCTGCGGAAACCCGCTCGTCGCCACCACGGCGCCGCGGCTGGGCAACGGCATCCCGTTCCCCACCACGTACTACCTGACCCACCCGGTCATCACCTCCGCGGTGTCCCGGCTGGAGGCGGCGGGGGTGATGACGGAAATGACCGCGCGGCTCGAGAGCGATCCCGAGCTGGCCGCAGCCTACCGGCGCGCCCATGAGGAGTACCTGGCCGCTCGGAACGAGGTGGGCCGCCGCTCCGGCATCGGGGAGGTGCCAGAGATCGCGGGCGTCTCGGCCGGCGGAATGCCCACCCGGGTCAAGTGCCTGCACGTCTTGGTCGGTCATTCGCTGGCCGCGGGGCCGGGCGTCAACCCGCTGGGCGACGAAGCGCTAGAGGGCATCGCCGAATGGTGGACCGCTGACCGTTGTTATTGCGCCGGCGCCTGGGACGTTGACGGGGCCGCGCCCGCGCGTGATCTGAGCCGCCATACCCGGACCCAAGGCCTAACCGCCGACGAGCTGGCTGCCAAGAAGGCCCGACGGTCCGGCGGCAAGGAATCCTCAGGGGGCGCCGACGCCGTCGATCCCCAAACGCCCGGCGCAGCCGGGGGAGTGGAGTCCTAGTGGCACGCGTCGGAGCCATCGATTGCGGCACCAACTCGATCCGCCTGCTGATTGCCGAGGTGCAGGACGGCGGGCTGAGCGACGTGGTCCGGGAGATGAAAATCGTGCGGCTGGGGCAGGGGGTCGACGCCACCGGCGCGCTGGCTCCCGAAGCGCTGGAGCGGACGTTCGCGGCGGCCGAAGAATACGCCGTGCAACTGCGCAGCCACGGGGTCGAAAGCCTGCGTTTCGTTGCCACCTCCGCCACCCGCGATGCGGCCAACCGGCAGGTTTTTGTGGACGGCATCCGCGACCGGCTCGGCGTGGAGCCGGAAGTGATCAGCGGCCGCGAAGAGGCCGAGCTGTCCTTCACCGGTGCCGCCAGTGTCCTGGCCCCGGCGCCGGGAGAGAAGGTGCTGGTGGTGGACCTTGGCGGTGGCAGCACGGAGTTCGTGCTGGGTACCGCGGACGGGGTGCTGGCCGCGCTCAGCACGGATATGGGCTGCGTCCGTTTCACCGAGCGGCACCTGCGCTCGGACCCGCCCACCGCGGCGGAAATTGCCGAAGCAGTGGCCGACGCCGAGCAGCATCTGGCTCGCGTGCTGGACGACGTGCCGCTGGCCGACGTTGACCGGTTGGTAGGGGTGGCCGGGTCTGTCACCACGATCACCGCACACGCCCTGCAACTGGACCAGTACCGTCCCGAGGCGATCCACGGGGCACGCGTGGAGGGCGACCGGCTGGATGCTGCCTGCACGTCCTTGCTGGAGATGACCCGGCAGCAGCGTGCGGCGCTGCCCTATATGCACCCCGGGCGGGTGGACGTCATTGGCGCCGGCGCGCTGATCTGGCGCACCGTGTCACGGCGGCTGTCCGAACTGACCGCTGGACGCGTGGACGGCGCAACGGCCAGCGAACACGATATTCTTGATGGAATCGCCCTGAGTGCCGCCACCCGGCTGCCCACCCACCCAGCCCCAGGGACCTAGACTGCTTACCGAAGGGACACCGATGCGCCACCGCGAGAGTGAACGGCCCGGCAGGCGCTCGTCCGCCGCGAAGGCCATTTCGCTGGGCTCGGCCCTTGCGGTGCTTGGCTCGCTGATGCTGGCAGGACCCGCCCATGCCGACGCCACTAGGGATAAGGAATACTGGCTGGATTCCTACGGGATCCGCGCCGCCTGGGACGAATCGCAGGGCGAAGGCGTGAAAGTCGCGGTGATCGACAGCGGTGTTGACGGCACCCATCCGGACCTCAAGGGGGCCGTGGTGGGCGGCACCGATGCCTCCGGGTCGGGCGATCCCGACGGCCAGCGCGGCATCGGACAAACGCCCGAGCACGGCACCCTGGTGGCGACGTTGCTGGCCGGGCGCGGGCATGCCCCGGATAAAGACAAGAAGGACGACAAGAAGAAGGATGACGAGTCCAAGACCAAGGACAAGGGCATCGGGGCCGGTACCGATGGCGTGATCGGGGTGGCTCCCAAGGCGCAGATCCTGACGGCCTCCACCTGGCTCGGGACGCCGAACCCTTCCGGCGTCGGAGTGGACGAGCAGATCCCCGCGGCCGTCCGCTGGGCCGTGGACAACGGCGCGCAGGTCATCAATATGTCGCTGACCAGTTCCAGCACCTCCTGGCCGGAGAGCTGGGACGCCGCGTTCCTGTATGCCGAGCAGCACGACGTCGTGGTGGTGGCCGCCGCCGGAAACCGCGCCGGCGGGACCGAGCAGTCCGGTGCTCCCGCCACCATTCCCGGGGTCCTGACCGTGGCCGGACTAAACCGCGACGGTGAGGCCAGCCAGGAGGCCTCGGCCCAGAGCATCGTCATTGGCGTTGCGGCACCGGCCGAAAACCTGGTGGGTGGATTGCCCGGCGGCCTCTATGCCGACTGGTCCGGTACCTCCGGTGCCACCCCGCTGGTCTCCGGAGTCGCCGCGCTGATTCGCTCCAAGTATCCGGACATGAGCGCGGCCCAAGTCATCAACCGCATCATCTCCACGGCCAAGGACTCCGGCGTTCCCGGTCATGACCCGATCTACGGCTACGGCGTACTGGACGCCGAAGCGGCGCTGAGCGCCGAAGTTCCCGAGGTATCAGCCAATCCGCTCGGCTCGATTGCCCAGTGGATCACCGTGCACCGCCGCGGTGCCGTCGCTGCGCCGGAATCGCAGTCGCCGGTGCAGTCCAAGGCCGTGGCCCCGGACATTCCGGAACCGACCACCCCGGTGGCGGTCCCACCGCGTACCGAGAATTCGGTACTGCCAGCCGTCCTCGTCTTCTCGTTCGGTGCGCTGATTGCCGGCGTGCTGACTTTGGGCGCTGTCCAGACGATCCGTGCACGCCGGGCCGCGGCAGGAAAACAGGCCATCGAGGATGCAGACACGGGCTTCATACCGCCGATCCGGGGCGGGAACCAGAAGCCGGTCAAGCGCTGATTTGCTCCCCGCCTACTTCGTGAAAACTTTCACAAAAGACGCTACACTTAACGCATGGCTCTCACTCCTGCTCTGTCCGATCGCCCGCGCGTCCTTGTAGTCGGCGGCGGCTACGTTGGTCTTTACGTTGCGCTGAAGCTCCAGAAGAAGGTCAAGGGGCACGGCGGCATCGTCACCTTGGTGGACCCGCTTCCGTACATGACCTACCAGCCGTTCCTGCCCGAAGTGGCCTCCGGCAGCATCGAAGCCCGGCATGCAGTGGTCAACCACCGCCAGCATCTGAAGGACACCGAACTCATCACCGGCAGAGTCACCTCCATCGACCATGCTGCCAAGAAGGCGGTGATCACCCCCGCGGCGGGCGAGGCTTTCGAGCTGGACTACCGCGACGTCGTCGTTGCCGCCGGTGCCGTTACCCGCACCTTCCCGATCCCGGGGCTGGCAGAAGCCGGCATTGGCCTGAAGACCATCGAAGAAGCCGTGGAGCTGCGGAACAAGGTGCTGGAGCGGATCGAGACCGCTTCCCAGCTGCCTGAGGGAGCGGAGCGGACCCGCGCGCTGACGTTCGTTGGCGTGGGCGGCGGCTTCGCCGGCATTGAGGCGATGACCGAAATCGAGGACCTGGGCCGCGCTGCCGTCAGGAAGAACGGACGGCTGCGCCAGGAAGACCTGCGTTTTGTGCTGGTCGAGGCGATGGGCCGGATCATGCCCGAGGTCACCGAAGAGCAGGCCGAGTGGGTCGTCGAGCACATGCGCTCACGTGGCATCGAGGTCATGCTCAACACCTCCCTGGCCAAGGCGGAGGGCGGCGTGCTGGAACTGATCAATATGCCGGACAAGACTCCGGCCGAGACCTTCGAAGCCGACACCCTGCTGTGGACTGCAGGCGTGCAGGCGAATCCGGTGGCCCGCAGCTTTGGCTTCCCGCAGGACGAACGCGGCCGGATCAAGGCCGATGCCACCCTGCAGATCGTTGGCGAGGATGGCCCGATTGACGGCGCCTGGACCGCTGGCGACGTCGCAGCAGTGCCGGACCTGACCGGCGGCGGGGTGGGTGGCTTCTGTGTCCCGAACGCCCAGCACGCCATCCGCCAGGCCAAGCGGCTTGCCAAAAACATCTACGCGGCCCGCTGGGGCGTGGGCAGCGTCAAGCAGTACAAGCACAAGAACCTGGGCGCCGTCGCCGGCTTCGGCCTCAACAAGGGCGTCGCCAAGATCATGGGCATCAAACTCAAGGGCTGGCCGGCCTGGATGGCCCACCGGGGCTACCACGGACTGGCCATGCCGACCGTGGAGCGTAAGATCCGCGTGATCTCGAACTGGTTCTGGACCATCTTCCTGGGCCGCGACACCACGCGCCTCGCCGATCTGCAGACCCCGTACCGCCAGTTCCGTGAGGCTGCTTCACCCCAGCCGCGCCCGCAGGCCGCCGCCGCTCCCAAGCCGGCAACGGACGCCCAGGGCACCGGCTCCGAAAAGGAACTCGCGTCCACCGGCCGCTAACCTAACCGCAACAAACGCAGCAGGCCCGGATATCGCACGTCGGTATCCGGGCCTGCTGCGTTCTGCGCAGAACGCTGCGGCATAGAATATCTTGATGCTGATCAGGACAGAACAACCGGGGGATCGCCCCACCGTCCTCAGCCTGGTGGCCCGGGCCTTCGCCGCGGATGGCGCTACGGAACCCGTTGAACGCCGGCTGCTGGCCGAGCTGTACGACTGTGACGGTTTCCTGCCGGAGTTCTCCCTCGTCGCCGAGGACCATGGAACCGTTGTCGGCCAGGTGATCAGTACCCGCGGGTGGATCGACGGTGCGCCCGCCTTGGGGCTGGGGCCGATCGCGGTGGAGCCGGACCGCCAGCGCTCGGGCATCGGAGCTGCCCTGCTGGCCGAAATGCAAAGGCGGGCCGAGGGTGCGGGGGAGAGCGTCATCCTGCTGCTCGGAAGCACCGATTACTATCCGCGTTTCGGGTATCGGCCGGCCAGTGAAGCCGGCATCAAAGCTCCGGATCCGGCGTGGGGCGCCCACTTCATGGCGTTGCCGCTGGTCGAGCTTCCGCCAACGGGTACGTTCACCTACGCCGGCCCCTTCGGCCGCCTTTGAACCACAGGAACGGGCCATCAAGTACCCTAGGTAGGTGCAGGAATGCCACGCCCCCGTAGTCCAATGGCAGAGACAACCGACTTAAAATCGGTCCAGTGTGGGTTCGAGTCCCACCGGGGGTACCTCAACAGTGTGACGAGCGTTACAAGGATGTAACCCAAAACGCTTATTTTCAACAACAATTTGGACTAGTTTTCTCTGTAATCAGGAATACCTGGTAGCGCATCAAAGGTTCACAAACCTTTCGATCGAGGGGAAAACATACATGACTGCCACACGAAACGCTGTGCTTTTCGGCACCGGCGGCAACTCCGCGCGGGCGGGGAAGTTGGCCGCGCTCGGATTGGGAATCGCCTTGTTTGCCTCGGCCTGCGGCGGTGGGTCGTCGACGCCGTCGGAGCCTGGAGGGGGAGCTTCATCGGCACCGGCAGGCGCATCGGGCCTGACGTGTCCCGGACCCGGCGAGGACGGGGGACCCACCGGCGGTGCAACCGGAAACCCGGCGGACGTTCCCGAGTCAAAGGGCTCCACCGATCAGCCGCTGAAGGTCGGCACGCTGCTGCCGACCACCGGGACGTTGGCCTTCCTGGGCCCGCCGGAAATTGCCGGTGTCCAGCTGGCCGTCGACAAGATCAATGAAGCCGGCGGTGTGCTTGGCAAGGATGTGGAAACCGTCCAGCGCGACTCCGGGGACACCACCACTGACATTGCAACGCAGTCGGTGACGGACCTGCTCAGTGAAAAGGTCAACGCCATCGTGGGAGCGGCCTCCTCGGGCGTTTCCTTCACCGTGATCAACCAGATCACCGGCGCGGGCGTTCTGCAGATTTCCCCGGCGAATACGTCGCCGGACTTCACCACGTGGGATGACAAGGGCCTGTACTGGCGGACCGCTCCGTCGGATGTGCTGCAGGGACGCACCCTTGGCAACTACATGGTGACTTGCGGTGCCCAGACCCTCGGCATGATCGTACTGAACGACGCGTACGGCACCGGTCTGGCGGACAACGTCAAGCAGGCCTTCGAAGGCTCCGGCGGCAAAGTGGTCGCAACCGAAATGTTCAACGAGGGCGATTCGCAGTTCAGCTCGCAGGTTGATGCGGTGGTCAACGCCAAGCCCGACGCCATCGCGCTGATTACTTTCGACCAGATCAAGTCGATTGCACCGTTGCTGCTGTCCAAGGGCATCAAGGCCGACCAGATGTTCTTGGTAGACGGCAACACCTCGGACCTGAGCAAGGAACTTGACCCCGGTGCAATGGCGGGGGCGCAGGGTACCATTCCCGGCACCTTCGCCAAGGACGAATTCCAGGCGCAATTGGCGAAAGTCGACGACAAGCTGAACTCCTTCTCGTACGCGGGCGAGTCCTACGACGCGGTGAACCTCGTGGCGCTGGCCTCCGAGGCAGCTGGCAGCACCAAGGGCGAGGACATCGCCAAGGAGATGCAGGCTGTGTCTGAAGGCGGTGAGAAATGCTATGACTTCGCCGGTTGCGTGACGCTGCTGCGCGACGGTAAGGACATCGACTACGACGGCATCTCCGGGCCGATCACCTTCGACAAGAACGGTGACCCGACCGAGGCCTACATCGGCATCTACCAGTACGACGACACCAACGTACCGCAGCCGAAGCTGGAGGAGTTCGGCCAGCTGTAAGACCGCTCCACACCACTCGAACCGATGCAGAGGGCTCCAGCCACCAGCTGGGGCCCTCTGCCGTGGGGGGGGAGGCTCTACGACTCGTCCAGAGCACTCGGAGGCCGCAGGATCAACCACAGCGCCCTGGCCACAGGGGAGGACCAGCGACGGTGGCGCCCTGGTCACAGGGGAGGGCCAACGACGGCGGCGCCCACCCCGCGAAGGGCAGGCGCCGCCGTCGTTGTGGCCGGTTGGAGGTGCTTAGGCAGTGTCCGCCAGAGTGCCTAGATAGAGCTGGATGACCTTCGGATCCTTGAGCAGTTCGCGCCCGGTGCCGGTGTAGGCGTCCTTGCCTTGGTCCAGAACGTAGCCACGGTCGCAGATCTGCAGGCAGCGGCGTGCGTTCTGTTCCACCATGATCACCGAGACACCGGCCCGGTTGATCTCGTGAACCCGCAGGAACGTCTCGTCCTGCTTCACCGGGGAGAGGCCGGCCGAGGGCTCGTCCAGGAGCAGCACCGCCGGGTTCATCATCAGGGCACGGCCCATGGCCACCATCTGGCGTTCACCGCCGGAGAGCGAGCCGGCCCGCTGCGCGCGCCGCTTGGCTAGGTCGGGGAAGATGCCGGCGACAAACTCGAAGCGCTCCTTGAAGTCCCTGGGCCGCTGGAACATGCCCATTTCCATGTTCTCTTCGATGGTCAACGTGGAAAAGACGTTGTTGGTCTGCGGAACAAACCCGATGCCGCGGCTGACGAGCTTATTGGCTTTCAACCCGGTCAGGTCCTGGCCTCGGACCACAACGGTGCCGGAATGCACTTTGACCAAGCCGAACATGGCCTTGAGCAGTGTTGACTTGCCGGCGCCGTTCGGCCCGATAATGCCAATCAATTCACCTTGGCGGGCTTCGATGCTGCAGCCGTTGAGGATGTTGACGCCGGGCAGATAGCCGGCCACCAGGTCCTTCACGACGACCACGGCTTCCCCCGCCGCTGTGTTGGTCGGGCTTGGCTCCACCCGGTGCGCGTTCATGCCTGGTCCTTCCTATTCGGGTCTTGATCGGCTTCGCGGGACTCATCCCGGCTGGAATCGTGCTCGCTGATGTGGCTGCGCAGGACCCCCTCGTCAGCCGTACCCACTACCGACTCCGCGTCCTGGGCAAGTTCCTCGGCCAGCGCTTCGACCCCTTCCGCGTCACCGAGGTCGACGTCGTGGTGGGCACCGAGATAGGCATCAATCACTGCGGGGTCCTTCATGACGACGCCGGGCGGGCCTTCGGCCACGATCCTGCCTTCGGCCATCACCACTACCCAATCGGCGATGTGGCGGACCATATGCATGTCGTGTTCGACGAACAGCACGGTCATGCCCTCGGCCTTGAGATTCTTGACGTGATCGAGGAGGGACTGGGTCAGGGCCGGGTTCACGCCGGCCATCGGCTCGTCGAGCATGACCAGTTTGGGCCGGACCATCAGGGCCCGGGCCATCTCCAGCAGTTTGCGCTGGCCGCCGGACAGCGAGGCTGCGTAGTCGTCGCGTTTGGCATCCAGCTTGAATTTGACCAGCAGGTCCTCGGCCTGTTCGGTAATTTCTTGTTCCCGCGGCCCCCAGATTTTCTTGAAGAGGGCCTTGAACAGGTTCTCGCCGGACTGCTCCGTGGCACCCAGCCGCATGTTTTCAATGACGGTCAGCTTGCCCATGACTTTGGTCAACTGGAACGTCCGGACCATGCCCATCCTGGCCACTTTGTAGGAGGCCACTCCTGCCAGCGAGTGGCCTTCGAAGGACCACTCACCGGACTGCGGGATGTCGAATCCGGTGAGCAGGTTGAACAGGGTCGTCTTGCCGGCTCCGTTTGGCCCGATCAGCGCCGTGATCTGGTGCCGGGGAATCTCCAGATACTCCACGTCCACGGCGTTGACGCCGCCGAATTGGCGCGTGACGTTCTTGGCCACGAGGATGGGATCGCGCTTGCGGCAGCCGGGCCCCGGCTCGTCGGCAGCGATGGGACGTGTGTCGGTCATGTACTCGTTCGGCACGGGTGACTGGTCCGGGGCGGCGGTGCCGCTTCCTCCCGGGATGCGGTCTTGTTCGCTCATGCGAATACCAGCTCTTTCTTGTTGCCCAGCACGCCTTGCGGCCGGAAAATCATCAACAGCATCAGAGCGACGCCGACCAAGATGTACCGCAACTGCCCGGCCTGAGTGGTGGTCAGGAAGGTGATGTAGCCCGCCTCGATGGCCCCGTAGAGCAGCCCTTGGGTCAGCGAGAGCACCACCCAAAAGATCATGGCGCCGACGACCGGGCCGAGAACGGTGGCCATGCCGCCCAGTAGCAAGCACGTCCAGAGGAAGAACGTCAGCTCAGTCTGATAGTTGGCTGGTTGGACCGCTCCGCGGGGGAGTGTGAAGATCATGCCTGCAAAGGTGCCCAACAGGCCGCCGAAAATCAGGGACTGCATCTTGTAAGAGTAGACATTCTTGCCCAAAGACCGCACAGCGTTCTCGTCTTCGCGGATGCCCTTCAGGATCCGGCCCCAGGGGCTGCGCATCAGCAGGAACACCAGCAGACAGCAGAGCGCAACCAAGGTCCAAGCAACCACCCGGATCCAAACGTCCCGCTCGTTCATGCTGGTCAGGCCGAAATTGTAGGTGCCCCGCGGGAACGGGTTCATGGCGTAAAACCCGCCCTCGAACGCGGCCAGGCCGTTGGCGGAACCGGTGATCTCGGTCAGTTCATTGGTGGTGACCACGTAACGGATGATCTCCGCGGCGGCAATCGTGACAATGGCCAAATAATCGGCCCGCAACCGCAGCGTAGGGATGCCCAAGAGCAGCGCAAAAATCACCGATCCTACGACCGCAATCAAGACGCCGACAACGAACGGGACGTCCCACAAGAGGGTGGGGATGGCGAATCCGTAGGCGCCAATGGCCATGAATCCGGCTTGTCCAAAGTTCAGCAGCCCGGTAAAGCCGAAGTGGACTGCCAGACCGAGGGAAGCCAGGGCGTAGGCGGCCGTCGTCGGGCTGACGATCTCGCCGAGTGCGTTGGCGAATATGTTGAGGAAATCCATGGTGTAGCCTCCTAACCCACGCGCTCTCGACGGCCAAGGATGCCCTGTGGCCGGAACAGAAGGACAACGATCATGATCAGCAGAGCGCCTACGTACTTAAGGTCTGCTACGAGCCAGAGCGTCGACAGTTCGACGAAGAGACCAACGAGGACCGAGCCAACCAAGGCTCCGAACACGGTGCCCAGCCCGCCCAGAATGACGCCGGCAAAGACGAGCAGCAGGATCTGCTGGCCCATATTGAAGGTGACACCGGGCCGGTAATAGGCCCAAAGGATGCCGCCCAGTGCCGCCAGTATGCCGCCCACTGTCCACACAATCCTGATGACGCGGTCAACATCGATGCCGGAGGCTGCCGCGAGCGCAGGATTGTCGGCAACGGCGCGGGTAGCCTTGCCCAGACGGGTCTTGAGCAGCAGCATGGCGATCAGGACGATCACCACCAGACTGATAATCAGCGAGAGCAGCGTGTTGCGGCTGATGGAGATGGCACCGAGTTCCAGGATGGGGCTGCTGGCCCCGGGAAGCTGTTGAGTGGCGCCACCGAAATTGAACAAGATCGTATAGCGCACAGCCAGGGCCAGTCCGATGCTGATGATCATCATGGGGATCAGCGCGGTACCGCGGCGCCGCAGCGGCTTCCAGAGCCACGCGTCCTGAACCCAGCCGAAGGCACCGCCGAAGACGACTCCCAGCAGCAGTGCCAACCAGATCGGAAGCCCCGCAACAGAGAAGCCGAACATCACGACTGCCCCGAGCGTGACCATCTCGCCATGGGCGAAGTTGGTCAGGCCGGTGGTGCCGTAGATCAGCGACAAGCCCACCGAAGCCAAAGCCAGCAGCAGACCAAAGCTCAAGCCTGCAATCAGACGCTCGACGAAAATCTCGCCGAAACTGGCGCTCTGGACCACGATGCCTTCGCCAAGCGGAAAGACGGCGGCGGCATTGGAGGTGTTGGTGAAAGTGACTTCCCGCGGATTTGGTGTTCCCTGGGCCAGCTTCACGCCCTCCGGGAAGGTGGAGACGTCCACTTCGACTTGGTAGGTTCCCTGGACCGGAACACCGATAGACCAGGTTCCGTTTTCCCCGGTGGTCGCCTCGCCGCTGAACCCTTCCCCTGTCGCCGTGATCCGTACCCCCGCGACCGGACCGTCGGCGTTTCGCATGACACCGCTGATCTTGTAGCGGGAGGGTTCCGCAGGCGCCGTCGTTGCTCCGGGTGTTGGTGCTGGCGAGGTGGTCGAAGCCAGTGAGGGGGGAGCGGACAGCAAGATCCCCGTGATGATCGCCAACAAGGCGAGTAGCGTCCCCAATGGCCGAATGAGCTTCGGCATCGCTATCAAAATATGAACCTCCACAGTGGGGGTGGTCCGCCGGATCACCGGCAGGCACTGACCAAGTCTGTGACAAGAATCACTGACGTGTCGTTTATGTTACCTGTGGCACAGGGGGTGGGGAGGTTGGTTCTATCGCGATCAGGTAACAACTGTGAAGCAGTTGTTAAGCAAAGGTAAAACGTCGGTGCACCACGGAGCAGCCCTGCTACAGGGAGGGGCAGACTTGCGGGGAGCCCACCCTCACTGGAGGCTAGAGGTACAAGCCGGTGCTGCTGTCCGCTTCCTCCGGCTGGGATACGGCGTGGATGTCGCGTTCGCGGAGCAGGGTGTAGTCGGCAGCATTGACCTCCACCTCCGCGCGGTCTTCCGGATCAAAGAGCACCCGGTCGCCGACCGCGACCTGGCGGACCTGCGGGCCGGCGGCAACGACTTCGGCCCACGCCAGCCGCTTGCCCATCACCGCGGTGGCCGGAATGACGATTCCGGAGGATGAACGGCGCTCGCTGCTGTCCTGGTCCGGTGCCACCAGGATACGGTCATGGAGCATCCGCAGCGGAAGTTTGTCCCGTGCGGAGGAGCGGGGCTTGTTGGAAGGACTGTGCGAAGTCACCGCAGCAGTCTACCCGCAGGCCCGCACGCGGCAGCAGAGGAGGGTGGCAGCAGAGGTGAGCAACGGCGGCGGCAGGGCAGCAGGGCTGAGCGCGCAAGAGTTCATCTACGCGCGATGGAATTTTCTGCCGTGGCGTTCGTTGGGATTGATAGTGTAATCAATAGCTCGCCCCCTGACGATGGAGGACAACAAGATGGCAATCGGAGGAAATCCGGTTTTCAACAACCCAAAGGCATTCCGCGGTTCACCCGCGGGATCTGCCGCAGCCGGTTCGACCGTGCTGGCCGGCCAGACGCAGTTGACCAGCCAGCAGCTGCAGGACCTGTATAACCAGCCGTCCGCCGGTCCGGCCCAGACCGGCCGGATGACGTACGACGACGTCATCATGAAGACGCTGGCTTGCCTGGCCCTGGTGGTCGTTGGCGGTGCCATCGGCTGGATGTACCCGGTCCTGATGATCCCGGGGATGATCGCCGGTTTGGTGCTCGGCCTGGTCAATGCCTTTAAGAAGGAGCCGTCCAAGGGCCTGATCCTGGCCTATGCCTTCGCCGAGGGTCTGTTTGTCGGCGGGCTGTCCATGTTCATTGAGAGCATGTACGCAGGAGTCGCCCCGCAGGCAGTGCTCGGCACCGTGTGTGTCTTCGCCGTTACCTTGGTCCTGTTCAAGAGCGGCAAGGTTCGCGCCACCCCGAAGGCCATGCGCTTCTTCATGATCGCGCTGATCGGCTACGCGCTGTTCTCGCTGGTGAACCTAGGCCTGATGTGGTTCGGCGTGCTGGACAACCAGTGGGGCGTGCGCGGGGTCGAATTTATGGGCATCCCGCTGGGTGTCATCATCGGCCTGTTCGCCATCGGTCTGGCCGCCTTCTCGCTGATCGTTGACTTCACCTCCATCGAGCAAGGCGTCAAGCAGGGCGCGGACCGCAAGTACTCCTGGACGGCGGCCTTCGGTCTGACCGTGACCCTGATCTGGCTGTACGTGGAGATCCTCCGCCTCCTGGCCATCCTGCGCGGCGACGAGTAAATCCGCTAGATCCGCAGTTTCTTCCCAACCGACCCCGGCCCAGTGCCGGGGTCGGTTGTTTCACGGACACCCGGTACCGTAGAAGCCATGACGCGCGAGCGCAGCCAAGCAGCGACCGGAGAACAATTTGAACTGCGGCGCGCCGGATCACGCGCCGTGATCACCGAGCTCGCAGGCGGCCTGCGGCTCTTCGAAAAGCACGGCGTGCAGCTGACCGAGACGTACGATGCAGGTCGCATCCCGCCCTCGGCCTGCGGCATCTTGCTGGCTCCGTGGCCCAATCGGGTGGCCGAGGGCCGGTGGACGCTTGACGGCGCCGTCCAGCAACTGGACATCACGGAGCCGCCCCGAGGCCACGCCATCCACGGGCTGCTCCGCAATACCGGATACCGGCTGGTTGAACGGAGCGAGTCCAGTCTGGTGCTGCGGGCGGAGATCTTCCCACAGCACGGGTACCCCTTCCGGCTCAGCCACAGTGCCGAGTACTCCCTGGACCAGGCCGGCGACCTGACGGTGCGGCAGGAGCTAGTAAACCGGTCCACTGCGGCGGCACCGGTCGCGCTGGGCGCCCATCCGTTCCTGCGCCTGGGAGACGAACCCGCCGACCGGTTGACGCTGACCGTACCCGCGGCACGGTTCTTCCCGGCAGATCCGCAGACCATGATTCCGACGTCGGAATCCCCGGTAGACGGGCAAACCGACCTTCGCCAGGGGGCCCGGCTGGCGGATCTGGCGATGGACCGGGCCTACACCGGGCTGGCCGCCGGCCCCGGCGGACGGGTGGTGACCACCCTGGCCTCGGATAACGGTTCGACGGTCGGGCTGTGGCAGGCAGACGCATTCCAGTACGTGCATATTTTTGTCACGTCAAAGTATCCCGGCAGGGAGTGCGCAGTGGCGGTAGAGCCCATGACTGCTCCGGCAAACAGCCTGAATTCCGGCACCGGGCTGACCTGGCTGCGACCCGGCGGTGCTTTCGGCGGCAGCTGGGGGATTACGGCGCGGCTTCACTGAACACATGTCTGGGTGACAATATGAAACTATTGGCTTTATGAACCGGTCCTTCCCCGAAAACCGTCCCCTGCCGGCGGGACGATCGGCCGGCACCGATGCCCGGCACCACGTTCGAGAGGACGTGCCCTATGCGCTGCGGATCAGCGCGGCGTGGGCGTGGCGGGTGGGCCTGATCCTGGTTGTCGGCGGGCTGTTGGTCTGGCTCCTGAGTTTCGTCTCGCTGCTGGTCATCCCGCTGATGGTCGCGGCGTTGATCACCGCCTTGATTTCACCCGTGGTCCGATTCCTGCGCAAGGCCAAGGTGCCCAAAAGCCTGGCCGTGGCAATCACCATCTTGGGATTCCTCGGGCTGATCGGCGGCGCTCTCTCCCTGGTTGGCCGGCAGCTCTACATCGGCTTCAGCGAGCTGTGGGACCAGGTGCTGCAAGGGATCAGCCAGGTCCAAGGATGGCTGACCGATGGGCCGCTCCGGCTGACCAACGAACAACTCAATTCCTACCTGAACGAAGGCTTGCAGCAGCTGCAGAGCAACAGCAGCGCGATCTTTTCCAGTGCCCTCAGCGTGGGGTCCACCGCCGGGCACCTGTTTACCGGCTTGCTGCTGACCATCTTCGCGCTGATCTTCTTCCTCTACGACGGCGACCGGATCTGGCGTTTCATGGTTGGCCTGCTGCCTAAGAAGGCCCGGGCGGCGAGCAACGGTGCCGGCCGCAAGGGCTGGACCTCCATGGTCCAGTACATCCGGGTCCAAATGTTCGTTGCCTTCGTCGACGCGGTCGGTATTGGCGCCGGCGCGGCCATCATCGGTGTGCCACTGGCGTTGCCGCTCGGCGTTCTGGTATTCCTCGGCTCGTTCATCCCGATCATCGGCGCGCTGGTGACCGGGTTCGTCGCCGTTCTGCTTGCGCTGGTGGCCAACGGCTGGGTCAATGCACTCATCATGCTCGCCATTGTGCTTGGCGTGCAGCAGCTTGAGGGACATGTGCTGCAGCCACTGGTTATGGGCAAGGCCGTGTCGCTGCATCCGTTGGCGGTCGTGCTCGCCGTGGCAGGCGGCTCGATGGTTGCCGGCATCGCCGGCGCACTGTTTGCCGTTCCCCTGCTCGCGATCCTCAATTCCGTTGTCAAATACATTGCCGCCCGGGGATGGGAAACGGACCCGGCACTGGGGGCGCCTCCACCGGTGGAAGAGCCCTACCTGGCTCCTGAACCGGCGCTGGCATCGTCCGGTCCGGGCAACCCGCCAGAGACCTCAGAACAGGAACCCATCCGCCGACGCCGCCTTCAGCTGCGCAGAAAAGAGTCCGAGAAGTGACAGCCACCACCCAACTACCCGTCACCCTTGATGACGTCCAGGCAGCCCGGAAAATCCTTGACGGGGTCATCGCGAAGACGCCGATCGAACAATCCCGCGCGCTGGGCCGGATGGTCGGTTCCGATGTCTTCTTCAAATGCGAGAACCTGCAGCGCGCCGGTTCGTTCAAAGTCCGCGGCGCCTACGTGCGCATGGCGGGACTGACGGACGAGGAGAAGGCACGCGGCGTTGTGGCTGCCTCCGCGGGAAACCACGCCCAGGGCGTGGCGGTGGCTGCGGCCCGGCTGGGCATCAAGGCGCGTATCTTCATGCCGCTGGGTGTGGCCCTGCCCAAGCTGGCGGCCACGCGGGGCCATGGTGCGGAAGTGGTCCTGCACGGCCACAACGTGGACGAAGCACTCGCCGAGGCCGAACGCTATGCGGAAGAAACCGGCGCGGTGTTCGTCCATCCGTTCGACAGCCCGGACATCATCGCCGGCCAAGGGACGCTCGGTCTGGAGATCCTGGAACAGGTCCCCAACGTGGACACCATCGTCATGGGCGTCGGCGGCGGCGGACTGCTGGCCGGAGTTGCCACCGCAGTCAAGGCAAGGGCCAAGGAGCTGGGCCGCGAGATCAAAGTCATCGGGGTGCAGGCGGAAAATGCTGCCGCCTATCCGCCCTCGCTGGCTGCTGACGCGCTGGTGCCGCTGCAGAAGGTGTCCACCATGGCCGACGGTATTGCCGTGGGCCGGCCGGGGCAGCTGCCGTTTTCGATCATCCGGGAACTGGTCGACGACGTGGTCACGGTCAGCGAAGACGCACTGGCGCGGGCGCTGATCTTCCTGATCGAGCGGTCCAAGCTGGTGGTCGAACCCGCCGGCGCCGTCGGCGTGGCCGCGCTGATGGAAGGCGTCATCCCGAATCCTGGCACCACGGCTGTCATCCTCTCCGGCGGAAATATCGATCCCATGCTGATGCTGAAGGTCATCCAGCGGGGTCTGTATGCCTCCGGACGTTTCATGTCCGTCCGAATCATGCTCGATGACCGTCCCGGCTCACTGGCCCAGATCTCGCGGATCATCGCTGAATCGGATGCCAACGTCACCCGCGTGGACCATACGCGGATCGGCGGCTCCATCAGCATGGGCGACGTTGCCATCACCATCGACATCGAGACCAAGGGCCACGAGCACTGCGAACTGGTGCTCGGCAGCCTCCGCGCCGAGGGTTTCCAGCCCGTCGTCGTCCACTGACCAGTGGCCGGCAGCCGTGCATTGCGCCCCGCCCAGGCCTTGGCAGGAGCCGGGGCGTTGGCGTTGCTGCTCTGGGTAGCCTTCCTGGCCAACCTGATCGCCGGCGGCTACTTCAGCCTGCTGCTGGGGATTGCGCCCCGAAGGCTCGATGGGCTCGACGGTGTGCTCTTCGGCCCGCTACTGCACGCCGATACCAGCCACTTGTTGAGCAACACGCTCCCGCTGCTGGTGCTCGGGTTCCTGACGCTGCTGGAAGGGATCCGGCGGTTTACGGTGGTGCTGGCTTGTAGCTGGGTGGCTTCCGGGCTGGGGGTCTGGCTGACGGGTGCAGGGCTGACGATCGGCGCTTCGGGCCTGGTCTTCGGTCTGCTGGCCTACCTGCTGGTTCGCGGCTTCTACAACCGCAGTTGGCGGCAGATCCTGCTGGCCGTGGTCATCTTCATTTTCTACGGCTCGGTACTGTGGGGCGTCTTGCCGACGGCGATGCCTGGCATTTCCTGGCAGGCGCACCTCTTCGGGGCAGTCGGCGGCGTGGTTGCCGCCGTCCTGCTCCGCCGCCGCAGGCCCCGTCTCGGCTGACCGTTCCTGCTCCCACGCAGACCGCCGGCTTGCCGGCCCTCCAAACACTTACGCCACTGACAGACACCGAAGGCGGGTTCCCGCAGGAACCCGCCTTCGGCGTCTGTTTTGTGCTCTCGGTTAGCCGGCGTAAGGGGTGGCCGAGATGATGTCCACCGCGATCTCCTTGCCGTTCGGCGCGGTGTAGGTGACGGACTCGCCGGCCCGCTTGCCGTGAATGGCCGCGCCGAGCGGGGACTTTTCGCTGTACACGTCCAAATCGGTTTCACCGGCAACCTCGCGGCTGCCGAGCAGGAAGCGTTCGGTGTCGCCGGCGACTTTTGCCTCGATGACCATGCCCGGCTCCACGATTCCGTCATCTGCCGGTGCCTCGCCCACGTGGGCGTTCCGCAGCAAATCGGTGAGCTGGCGGATCCGGGCCTCGGCCTTGCCCTGTTCTTCCTTGGCCGCGTGGTAGCCGCCGTTCTCCTTGAGATCCCCCTCGGAACGGGCCTGTTCGATGCGGTCGACGATCTCTGCCCGGCCGGGGCCCGAAAGGTGATCCAGTTCAGCCTTCAGGCGGTCGTAGGCTTCCTGAGTGAGCCAGGCGACAGGTGCGCTGGAAGTGGACACGTAGTTCTCCTTAGTTGCTGCCGGAGCCGCTGGACGCGGACCCGGCACGGTGGCACTTTGCACAAAAGGCCGCCATGCCGGCGGCCACTTGATGCAAAGACCCCGCCATGTTGGTGAATCAGCTTGTTCTGGGATGATCCCAGTTCACCAGTGAGGCGGGGCGGAATGTATTTGCTCAATTGTAGTCAGCCGCCGCCGCTTTTCCCAATAACAAGGTGGTAAAGGGCGTTTTCCCCTCGGTTCCACGGGCAGCCGCACCCGGGGTAGACGGACTGGAGGGGCGTGGCGAGCGACGGCCGCTGCGTCAGTTGTCGGCGTCGGCGGCCCAGCAGCTGTCCACGCCGCCGGAGACGGCCAGGGAATCAGTCCTGAGCTGGACGCGGTGGGCTGTGGTTCCGGCAGCCGTTGCGTCGGCGGGGCCGATCGTGGCCACCTTCCAGCCGACGACGGCGTAGTTGTCGCTCAGGGCCTGGACGGCGCACTGGACGGTGGCCTCCGGATCCTTGGTGACTTGGAAATCCACCGTCATGTGTCCGGCGTCGGCCACGGCGAAGCCGACGTCCTTGCTCTCCACCTGTGGCCCGTCCTGGCCCAGGGCAAAAAAGCCCGCGACGACGACGGCGACTCCGAGGCCGCCGCCGGCCAGCGCAAGTTTGGTGCGGCGGGACAGCGACCGCCGCGGTGTGCCGTAACGGTTGGAAACAGTTAAGCTGGAAGAAGTCTGAGGAGTACGGGGGCCTGCGGTGCTCACGCCCTCAAGTTTATCCTCCCGCCCACGCCAGATTTCCCAGGAGTAGCCACGTGAGCTTTGATGCAGCCCAGCCAGCGCAGAGTGACGGCTTGCGCTTGCTGGCGGTCCACGCCCATCCGGATGACGAATCCAGCAAGGGCGCCGCGTCCATGGCGCGTTACGCCGCCGAGGGCGTCCAAGTGATGGTGGCCACCTGCACCGGCGGTGAACGCGGAGACATCCTCAACGCCGAGGCTGCCGCGGATCCCCAGGCGCACCGGGACCTTGCCGGGATCCGTCGCCGGGAGATGGCACAGGCCGCGGCCGAGCTCGGTATCCAGCAGCGCTGGTTGGGGTTCGCTGATTCCGGTTTGCCGGAGGGGGACCCGCTGCCTCCGCTGCCGTTCGGCAGCTTCGCCACACTGCCGCTGGAGCGGGCCGCAGCCCCTCTGGTCAAACTGGTGCGCGACTTTCGGCCTCATGTTGTGATCAGCTACGACGAGAACGGCGGCTACCCGCACCCGGACCACATCATGGCTCACAAGGTGGCGGTGGAGGCTTACCACGCCGCCGGCGACCCCGAGCGCTACCCGGAGGCGGGCAGCGCCTGGGAGCCGCTGAAGCTCTACTACGACCGTGCCTTCAACCCGGAGCGGTTCCGCGCACTCCACTATGCCTTGGAGGAAGCAGGGCTGCAGTCGCCCTACGCCGCGCGTCTAGCCGCCTGGCTGGAGGCCGACGCCGAAGGCCACCAGCCGCCGATGCCCAACCACCGCACCACCACCCAGATCGATTGCGGCGACTTTTTCCGCCACCGCGACCGGGCGCTGCTCTCGCACCGGACCCAGGTGGAGCCGGCCGGATTCTTCTTCGCCGTCTCGGAGGAGATGCAGCGGACGGTCTGGCCGTGGGAGGACTTCTCGCTGATCCACGCGCGGGTTGAGACCAGCGTGCCCGAAACGGATTTTTTTGCGGGCATAAGATAGTTCCTGCAGCCAACCAGCGCCGGGGCCTCGGGTCCCGGACGCACCCAGAAAGAGACTGAATTTGCCCCTGATCCAGATCCTTGCCGCCGTCGCCGCCGGTGCCGGCGAGCCCACTCTCCGGCCCGGACTCGACGCGGACCAGGTTTCGCCCGGCCCGTGGGGCTTCTTCTTCACCTTTGCTCTGGCGGCCGTGGTGGTTGTCCTGGTCTGGGACATGACCCGGCGCATCCGACGGGTCCGCTACCGCTCGCAACTGGATGAAAACGTTAACGCCGGCGCCCAGCAGACTGGTTTCGGATCATCCGGTCAGGCAGGCGCCGCGGGAGGCGGAGCGGAACACCCTGCAGAGGGCGAGGCGCCGGCGGCCGGCGGAATGAACGAGCCCGGCGGCGGATCGGGCCGCCCGGACCGCGGCGACTGACTGTGTCCGGCCGACTGCGCTCCGAGGCCTCGGCCTACCTGCGCCAGCACGCCGGAAACCCCGTTGACTGGTGGCCGTTCGGCGACCAGGCTTTCGAACAGGCACGTCTGCGAGACGTGCCTGTTTTTGTCTCGATAGGCTATGCGGCGTGCCATTGGTGCCACGTGATGGCGGGGGAATCCTTCGAGGACCAGGCCACCGCGGAGTACCTGAACGAGCACTTCATCCCGGTCAAGGTGGACCGGGAAGAACGTCCTGACGTGGACAACGTCTACATGTCCGCCACCCAGCTGATGACCGGACAGGGCGGCTGGCCGATGAGCGTGTTCGCGCTGCCGGACGGCAGGGCCTTTTACGCCGGCACGTACTTCCCGCCGCGGCCGCAGCCGGGCCAGCCGTCGTTCCGTCAGGTGCTGCAAGCCGTGCACGAAGCCTGGGATGGGCGCCGCGAGGCCGTCGAGACCACCGCCGCGTCGGTGGCGCAGGCGCTGGCACAAGCCGGGGAAGCGAACCGCGGGCTGCTGGGCGACCTCTCCATGGGGCCGGGCGGAGGCCCACCGCAGCCGCCCGGCGGTCCTGCGTCGGTGCAGGGGCCGGTACAGGTCCAGACCGGGGCAGCCGGGGGAACGGGGCACCAAGCGGTCCTCGAAGAAGCCGTCGAGGTGCTGTCGGGCCAGGAAGACACAGCCTTTGGCGGTTTTGGCGGCGCGCCCAAATTCCCGCCGTCCTCCGTGCTGCACTTCCTGCTCCGGCATGCCGGAGCGTCCCGGTCCGAATCGGCGCAGCTTGCCGCCGGCCTGTCCGCCCGCACGTTGCTGGCCATGGCCGGGTCGGCGTTGTACGACCAGCTCGAGGGCGGCTTTGCCCGATATGCGGTGGACCGCCGGTGGTCGGTGCCGCACTTCGAAAAAATGCTCTACGACAACGTCCAATTGCTACGGGTCTACGCCCAATGGGCGGTGCAGTCGCCCGCCGGGGCGGAACGGGATCTGGGATGCGCGGTCGCGGCAGGGACCGCAGGGTGGTTGATGGACCGGCTGCAGCTGCCCCACGGCGGAATCGCGTCCTCGCTGGACGCGGACACCATCGTCGACGGCGTTCACCACGAAGGCGCAACCTACTTGTGGTCGCCCGCGGAGCTGCGCGAGGTGCTCGGAACCGGCGACGGCGGCTGGGTGGCGTCGGTGATGAGTGTGGGGGAGCAGGGCAACGTCACCGCCACCCGATCCACGCTGCATCCTGGGCGGCCGTTGGAACCGGACGAACGGCAACGCTGGGAGGCACTGCGTCCCGCGCTGCTAGCAGCCCGGCAGCAGCGGGAGCAGCCGGCACGGGACGAAAAGGTTGTGGCCGGTTGGAATGGGCTGGCGGTGGCAGGACTGGCCGAAGCAGGAGAGCTGTTGGGCCGCCCCGACCTCACCGCTGCCGCCGTGGCCGCTGCCGACTACCTGCTGTCCGTGCATCTCGATGACAGCGGCCGGCTGGCGCGCGTTTCGCACGACGGCGCAGCGCAGCACTTCGAAGGGTTGTTGGAGGACTACGCCGGCTGTGCGGAGGGACTGTTTTCACTGTACGCAGCCACCGGGGGAGGCCGCTGGTACCGTGCCGCGGAAGGGCTGGTGCTGCGGGCGGAGACAGTGTTCCTGAGGGAGGGAACGCTCACCGACCAAGCGGTCCCTGCCGCACAGGTTTCCGCTGCCGCCGGTGCCGTTCCCCCGGCCGACCCGTTGGAGAGCGCCACGCCCAGCGGCACCGGTCTGTTCGCCGGGGTGCTGGCAACCTATGCGGCCTACAGCGGGTCCGTACGGCACCGGGAACTGTCGGGCCGATTGCTCGGTTATCTGAACCGGATCGCCGCCCGCGCACCACGGGCCGCCGGGTGGGGCCTGGCCGCTGCGCAGGCACTCGCGGCGGGTCCGGTCGAGCTGGCGGTCACCGGACAATCCGCGGCGGCCGCGGCCCTGATTGCGGCAGCGCGCGCCAGCGGCAGCCCGGGCATCGTCGTCGCCCATACGGCGGAGGCAGAACAGGAAGGGGCAGCCCCGCTGCTGGCGGATAAGCCGGCCCCGGCGGACGGTGCGCTGGCCTATGTCTGCCGCGGGATGGTGTGCCGCCGCCCGGTGGCCACGGCCGCTGCCCTGCTGGAAGAGCTCGGCGCCACAGGACACTAAGGCGGGGAATGCTCCCGAAAGCCGGCGGCGGCGCGTCAGCCAGCGGAGCCAAGCACCGCGATCATGATGGCGATGTAGTGGCACACAAACGCCACCACGGTGAAGGCGTGGAAGAGTTCGTGGAAACCGAACCAGGTGGCCGAGAAGTTCGGCCGCTTGATCCCGTAAATCACCGCGCCGGCGATGTAGAAAGCGCCGCCCGCGCAGATCAGCACCGCGGCAGGGACGCTGGCAGCGAAGAAGTCGGGCAAGTAGAACAACGCCGCGAGTCCCAGCGCGCAGTAGATGGGAACATAGAGCCACCGCGGGGCGTGCGGCCAGAGCACCCGGAAACCGACGCCGGCGATGGCGCCGGCCCAGATCAGCCAGAGCAGCAGCGTGGCCTTCGCCGGTTCCAGCAGCGCCCAGGCCAGCGGCGTGTAGGTGCCGGCGATGACCAGCATGATGTTGGTATGGTCCAGGCGCTTGAGCAGCAGCTTGACCGGCGGGCTCCAGTTGCCGCGGTGGTAGACGGCGCTGACGCCGAAGAGCAACAGCCCGGTCACCGCATAGACCGCGCAAGCCCATTTTCCGGCCGCGGTGGGCGCGAGCGCGACGAGGACGATCCCGGCAGCCAGAGCCAGGGGAGTGGCGCCGGCATGCAGCCAGCCGCGAAACTTCGGTTTGATATTGAGTGCGTCGGCGACCTGCTCCACGGCCCGTTCGACCGGTCCGTCGGTCGCCTCTGCCCGCGCGGTTGAGCCGACGTTATCGCGCCGATATCCTGACGTCCCGGGCACAGCACGGTGTTCACTCATGCGCATATTCTAGCGGCAGCACCTCTCTTGTTACTCGTCGGTAACTCAAGGTGTGTACGGGAGCGGCCGAGCGGGAGGATAGAATTCGAAGTCGTGAACGGGCGATCAGGAAGGCAGGGTGCTGTGTCTCTTCCCGGCGTCCTCTACCGCCTCTATGAGCGTCGCCTGCAGCGTTCCCTGGTTCCCGGCCGCATCCCGGGCCACATCGGCGTGGTGGTGGATGGCAACCGGCGTTGGGCCAAGCTGGCCGGAGCTCCAACACGGGAAGGACATCAGGCCGGGGCGGACAAGATCCTGGAGTTCCTCGGCTGGTGCGGCGACCTGGGCATCAAAATGGTCACGCTCTACATGCTGTCCACCGACAACATGGGTCGGTCGGAAGACGAATTGCGAGAGTTGCTCGGCGTGATCGGCAATACCCTCGACCGGTTGGGCGAGGGCAAGAATGTGCGTGTCCACCCCGTCGGTGCGTTGGAGACGCTCCCGGCCGACCTCGCCGCCAAACTCCGCAGCTTGGAGGAACAGACCGCTGCGGTGGAGGGGGTCCATGTCAACGTGGCGGTGGGCTATGGCGGACGCCGGGAGATTGTTGACGCAGTCAAAGGTCTGTTGCGCCACGCCGAGGCCGATGGCAAGAGCCTGGCGGAGGTCGCCGGGACACTGACCGTTGACGATATTTCCCGATACCTATACACCAGCGGCCAGCCGGACCCCGACCTGGTCATCAGGACCTCCGGCGAACAGCGGCTCTCCGGCTTCCTGATGTGGCAGAGCGCCTACAGCGAGTATTACTTTTGCGAGGCGTTGTGGCCGGACTTCCGACGCCTCGACTTCCTGCGGGCGTTGCGTGACTATGCCAGCAGGCAACGCCGCTTCGGCGCCTAAGGCGGGCCGCAAGGAATAGGCGGTGCTCCGGCGCCGGTCGGTTCATCCAGAATTCGCCCAAAAGCCTTTGCCCAAGCTATTGTGCTGGCGAATTACATCAGCGTAATTTGGAACCATCAGTCAGCAACCCGCAGATTGATCGGGAGGCCACCAGTTTGATGCGCACAGCGAAAGCTGCATCGGGGGAGGCCGGTTCCGGCCTGGTGGCCTTACCGTCCGCGCCCCGCTTCAGAAAAGTCGGAGCCGTCGTGCTCCGGACGGGAGCCAGCATGACCGCCACTCAGAACCAGCGACTAGCCGACACGACCGGACCCGGGGAGCAGCCCGCAGCTGCCACCGCGTCCGGTCGCGCTGTTTCCGCCGGGGAACCGGAATCAGCCCGTGCGTCGTATGTCCTGGACACCTCCGTGCTGTTGTCCGATCCTCGGGCCCTGCTGCGGTTCGCCGAGCACGAAGTGATCCTGCCGGTGGTGGTGATCACCGAGCTTGAAGGCAAGCGCAACGATCCGGAGCTGGGCTACTTTGCCCGCAAGGCACTGCGGTTGCTGGACGACCTGCGGGTTGAGCACGGCGGCCTGAACCACGCCATCCCGCTTGGCGCGGAGGGCGGCACGCTGCGAGTGGAACTGAACCACATTTCGCCCGACGTGCTGCCGGCCGGGTTCCGCGGCGGGGACAATGACAGCCGGATCCTGGCGGTGGCCAAGAACCTGGCCGACGAGGGCCGCAACGTCACGGTAGTCTCCAAGGACTTGCCGATGCGGGTGAAGGCGTCCGCCATGGGGCTCCAAGCTGATGAGTACCGCAATGAGCTGGTCAAGGATTCGGGCTGGACCGGAGTAGCCGAATTGGATGTGGCCGACGACGACGTCAACACGCTGTACGGGCACGAGCCGGCATTCATCCCGGCGGCAGCGGAGATGCCGGCCAACACCGGGTTGGTGCTGCTGTCCAGCCGGGGGTCGGCGCTCGGCCGAGTCGGCGCGGACAAACAGGTACGTCTGGTCAAGGGCGACCGCGACGTGTTCGGCCTCCACGGGCGTTCCGCTGAGCAAAGGCTGGCGATCGACCTGCTGATGGACCCGGAGGTCGGGATTGTCTCCCTGGGTGGCCGGGCCGGAACCGGGAAGTCCGCGCTGGCGCTCTGCGCCGGACTGGAAGCGGTGTTGGAGCGGCGCGAGCACCGGAAGGTCGTGGTCTTCCGGCCGCTTTATGCCGTCGGCGGCCAGGAGCTGGGGTACCTGCCGGGTTCCGAGTCGGACAAGATGAATCCTTGGGCGCAGGCGGTGTTCGACACCCTCGGTGCGCTGGTCTCCACGGAGGTGGTCGAGGAAGTCATGGACCGCGGCATGCTGGAGGTGCTGCCGCTGACGCACATCCGGGGCCGTTCGCTGCATGACTCATTCGTGATCGTGGACGAAGCGCAGTCCTTGGAGAAGAACGTCCTGCTCACGGTGATGAGCCGGATCGGCCAGAACTCCAAGATAGTCCTGACCCACGATGTGGCGCAGCGGGACAACCTCCGGGTGGGCCGGCACGACGGCATTGCGGCCGTTGTGGAAACGCTCAAGGGACACCCGCTCTTTGGCCACGTGACGCTGACGCGGTCCGAGCGCTCGCCGATCGCGGCACTGGTGACCGAGCTGTTGGAAGGGGCGGAGATCTAAACGGCCTCTGAGTACCCGAGGAAGCGGGCCGCCGGAAGGCGGCCCGCTTCTTTGCAACCCGGCCCAGGGCACCGCCAAACCGTGACGGGGCTAGGCGCCGACGGACGGGAGGGTCACCGCGACCCGGGTTCCTGCAGCCGGGGCGGATTCGATCAGCAAGGTGCCGCCGGCATCGTGCACGGTATCGCGCAGGATGCGGAGGCCGAGATGGCCGTCGCGTTGCGCATCGGCCGGACTAAAACCGTCGCCGTCGTCGACAATTTCCAGTAACACCGCGTCGCCCCAGTCCGTCAGCGACACCCGGACCAATTGGGCGCGGGCATGCTTGGCGGCGTTGGTGACGGCCTCCCGTGCCACGCGGTAAAGCAACGCAGGTTGGACGATGGCCGCCGGGGCGGAGGCATCCATCTCGAGTTGCCAATCCGCCCCGCGCTTCCGGACCAGGTCGCCCAATCCATCAAGAGCCAGCGGCAGGCCCACAGCCGAGAGATCGGGCGGATACAGTGCCACGGTGATCCGGCGCAGACTGCGGATGCTGCCCTGAACAATGTTCTTCGCCAGTGTCTGGAAGTCGTGGTCTGGCTTTGCCTGCTGCTGTTCACGGGCTTCCAGGCTGTAGGCCAGCGCGGCCAGATCCTGGATCACATCGTCATGCAGGGCGCGGGCCAACCTTTGCCGTTCATGATCCGAGGCGGCGATGGATTGCTGGAGCAACCGCCGGCGGTCTTCGCCGTCGTTTTGCAGGCGGCGAGCCATCCGGATAGCCGGAGCAAGCTGGAGCAATTGCAGCAGCGCCAGCGCCACCAGGACGACGGGCAGGATGCCGAGCATCTCGTCCTCCATGCGATTAATCTCGTCCGGCAGGTAGTACAACTCGAAGATGTACTCGCTGCCGCTGCCGCCCGTCGCCTTGACATAGACTTCGACGAATTCACCGAGGTCCGCCTCGAAGATGTTGTCCGGCCGGCCCGGGATGCCCAACACTGAGACGGGAGCTCCGCTCTCCAACTGGGCCTCCAAACGGTCCGGAAAGTCGAACTGCTGGCCGACCAGCGCATCGAGATCCGAATAGAGGATCGTCCCGTCGATATCCCAGATCTTCACCCGGATGACGTGGCCGTCGCGGACCAGCGGGTCGACTTCGTCGTCCAGCTCGCTCACGGCAGCGGCATCACCGGCCAGCATGGCATCCGTCACCTTCGGCGCAAATTCATGCTCAACTATTAGCCTGGTCCGCTCGGCAACATGTGTCAGCGCTTGGTCGACCGCTAAGGAACGGGCAACCACGACCACAGGAACCGCCACAATGACCAACGCCGCCAGCCCGGAGAGCGCAAAGCGCCGCAAGGCCGCCTGCATTTCCGAGCCTTTCCTTCCGCTGCCTTCCGTCCGTGCGACGGGGAGGATCCTGCGCCGGATCCGGGTACTCAGGTCAGCGCTCATGGCCGGCACCCAGCAGTTCCAGCCGTTGTGCCGTGGCGACGGCTTCAAGCTGGGAGTGGGCGCCGAGCTTGGCCAGGATCGACTTCACATAGCCCCGGCAGGTGTGCTGGGAGATGCCCAGCGTCCGCGCATTCGTCCGAACGTCATGGCCGGCGGCCATCAGGGCCAGCACCTGGCGCTCACGTTCGGTCAGCGCCGGGGAACCCGGCGGTTTGGCGGCGTGTGCGCGGCGCTTCTGGCTGAGAATGGCCGGGTAGACCACCATGCTGCCGCTCTTGGCATGCCGGATGGTCTCCAGCAGGGTGGATAGCGACCCGTCTTTGGGCAGAAATCCACACAAACCCGATCCCGCGGCGCGGGCGAGCACATCGGGCGACGGGTTGCCGGTCAGCAGAATGATCCGCGTATCCGGGGCATCCGCCAGGATCTGTTCGGCGGCCTCAAGCCCATCGCCGTCGGGCAAGTGGTAGTCCATGATCACCACATCGGGCCTGGACCGCAGGCACAGGGCAACGGCGTCGTTGACGCCGCCGGCATTGCCGACATTGACTAAGTCCGGTTCCCGGCCCAACGCATCAGACAACAGCTCCGCGAATGTGGTGTGGTCATCCACCACGGCAACGCGGAGTACATGCTCAATCCCCAAAGAGCTCATATTTCCCCAACTCAAGACACGAAGGACTTGACCCCACTAAGAGTATGCATGGACTGTGAAAGGTTGTACATACCTTCACAGTCCATGCATTGTGAGCTCAGCTGGCCATGAGCGCCTTGGTCAGGAAAGTTTTGACGATGTCCCCGGCCGCCACGTAATGCGATTCGACCGGAACGGAGGCCATCCGATGGGCCAACTGCTTGCGGGTGGTTGTTGGCGCCAGCCTTTCGTTGAGTACCAGCAGCGCTGCCAGCACCTCGGAGAGGCCGGACTCCGCCGTGGCGTACAGCAGACGGCCGTACACCTCCTGCAAGGCAGGACCGGGGGAACACCCCAGTTCGTCATTGAACAGACGCCGGCACCGGTCATACGCCTGGAGGCCATCGGCGTGCCGGTCGCATCGCTCCAACCCGATGATGAGGGCTGCCCAAGCGGCTTCATTGAGCGGAGCGGCCGCAACGCAGCGCTGCGCCCAAAGCACCGCTTCATCGGGCCGCCCCAGGGCCAAGGCTGCCTCCGCCGCCATCAGTTGCGCGTGTAAAACCATCTCTGCGTGATCCAGCCGCGCCTCCTCCGCCCAATCCGGAGTGAGCTCATCACCAAGCAACGGCCCGGATGCAAGCGAGAGCGCTTCGGTCAACAACGGATAAGCAGTGGCCGGAGCGGCGAACTCGGCGGCCCGAAGCAGGCGTTGGAACCGGTACAAATCGACGTCGACCAACTCCCGGTCGATCATGTAGCCGCCGTTGGCGGTGCGCAACGGCCCGGACTTTGCACAGCCAGGTTGTAGATTTCGGCGCAGAATGCTGACGTAGCTTTCCAAGGTGGCCAACGCTTCGCCAGGTGCCCGACCGCTCCACAACATGTCGACCAAGCGGTCTTTGGACATCGGCGAGCCGACATTCAATAGCAGGATCTCCAGTACTTGGCGCGGCTTTGGTCCGCCGAGCTTCTCTGCCGTCAGAACTGTATTTCCGCGCGAGATACGCAAATTTCCGATCATTTGGACCGAAACGGGCATGGCCCGTCCACTCAATTGCTCCACGATTCCCCCTCGTTGGATGCACCCCCCCAATGAGTGCACAACCATAGTGTGCTGGCATCGAGTCGACGCGACAGCCCCGAGTGGGGGAGTGCCACACCCCCAATTTGCGGGGGTCTGTCCAGCGCCGGGTTTTCCCAAGGACCCGCGGCGATTCTGTAACCGTGACCCTGAGGCCTGCGGCGCGGCGCACGCAGGCCCTGCGCGGCAGCCGCAGACCGGCCGGGGGCTCACACCGCCGGGCCCTGGCCCTCATCCCCCCAAAGCCAGGGCCCGGTCCGGCACTGGGTCAAAGCTGTCAGGCCGGATAGGGCCGGACCGGCCAGGGAATGTGCTCGCGCACATCGGTGAGGTTCATGCTGACCTCCAGGAACAGGTCATCGAGCATGTACTCATCCACACCCAGGATGGTAAGCGAATGCCCGCGTCCTTGCTGCGGCCCTTCCAAGGAGACAGCGGAAACACAAATGCCCGTGCGCCAGTCGATCCGCACCTGGGTACGGCCTTCCAGCAGCGGGTGGCCGGCGTCGTACGGCCGATAGGTGAGGTTGGGCGAGACGATGGCCTCCAGCGTACGGCGGCCCCCGTGTTCGGTTTCGGTCAGTTCATGGATCTCGACCGGGTTGGCGAAAGGAGCTTCATAGGCCACCGGCGCGCTGCCGGCCAGCTCTACCGGATCCAGCATTGCCGACCAGCGTCCGTTGCCGAAGACCGGTTCTCCGTAAGCGGCCTCGGGCCGGCGGCGGACCAGGTCGATGCCATTGAAGACGGGGGTGACCAGATGTGGCGGCAGCAGCCAGGACTTGCGTGTCGCACTGACATAGAAGCCGTCGCGGGAGTCGTTGATGCCGGTGGTGCTGTACAGCAGCTGGCCGTCGGCCGATTCGACCCGAAGGGCGCCCGGGCGGCGCGTCCAGGCCCGCAGCATCCCGGCTGACGGGTCCCCCTCCGGTGCACCGGGGTTGACGGCGCGCAGTTCGAACCGCAGCGAGTCCCACTTCCACGGAGAGGACCGGCAAAGGCACCTGAAGATTTCCGCATTGCCGGCGGCGTCGCCGGTTGTCAGCACGCTCCCGCCGTTCATATCCACAGTGTAGCCGCCGGGTCACGCTTGCCGGCCCGGCGTGCAGTAGGTTGGGTCCATGGTCGAGGAATTGGTGCTGCTGTGGCCCGACCATACGCTGGCCTTCTGGTTGCTGCTGGCCGCCGGCGGGTATTTGTTGGTCGTCGGGACCGGCCTGAGCTGGATCGACCTTCGCACGCACCGGTTGCCGAACCGCATCGTGTTTCCGGCATACGCCGTCTGCTCGGTGCTGCTGCTCTCTGCCGCGCTTGCCGGCCATGATGGTGGTGTCTTCTGGCGTGTGCTGGCCGGTGGTGCCTTGCTTTGGGCCTTCTACTTCACGGTCCGGTTCGCCTATCCGGCGGGCATGGGCTTCGGCGACGTCAAACTGGCCGGTGTGCTGGGAATGTACCTGGGATATCTGGGTTTTGAGTACCTGCTATGGGGGACGTTCGCCGCGTTCCTGCTCGGCGGGGTGTACGGGCTGTTGCTGGTGCTGCTGCGGCGCGGCACCCTGAGCAGCAACATCCCGTTCGGGCCGTTCATGGTTGCCGGAACATGGGTGGCGCTGCTGATGCCGAGGTAACGACGTAGGCTTGGATGATGCCAACTCCCGACTTCATCCTGCGGCTGCGAGAGAAAATTGGCCACGACCTGCTTTGGTTGCCGGGGGTCACAGCAGTGGTGCTCGACGACCAAAACCGGGTGCTGCTGGGCCGCCGTGCGGACAACGGCCGCTGGACACTGATTACCGGAATTCTTGACCCGGGGGAGCAACCCGCCGTGGGGGTGGTGCGCGAAGTCTTCGAGGAGACCGGCATCGTCGCCGAGGTTGAACAGCTGGCAGAGGCCTACTCGGGCGGTCCGATGGAGTTCGTCAACGGAGACCGGGCCCAATTCCTGACACTGAACTTCCGGTGCCGGTACGTCAGCGGGCACGCCCGGGTCAACGACGACGAGTCGGCCGAGGTCGGCTGGTTCGGACTGGACGAGTTGCCGGAGTTGACCGACTACCATCGGGACAGGCTGGAGGCAGCGCTGCGGGCCACGGGCATCCCGGAGTTTATCCGCTGACGCTACTGGACGTCCGAGTCGGGCGGCGGTAGGACTATCTGCCGGTCTTCATCGACGGATTCAACTCCCTCGATCCCGGCAAGGGCAGCGCGCTGTCCTTCGGGGAGCGAGCCGGTGATCATGCCCAAGGTGGAGAGCACGTTCTCCACGTGCATGCCTCCGGCCGTCAACTGCTCGGCGATCCGACCGGTATCGGAGAGATAGTCATGGCGCACCGTCACGGTGATCTGCATACCACCCATGATATGACTCCGGCGACCCGTCAGGGGAAGAGATTATTGCGGGGCAAGCACCATCCCTGCGCCGACATCGACCGAAAGCAGTGGCAGGCGCTCGGCTTCCTGGACCAAAGTGGCCCACAGTTCCAGGCCCCGCCGGCCGGTAGCCTGCGCCCACAACGCCGCCACGCCGGCAGCATGGGGCGTCGCCATACTTGTTCCGCTGATGGTGTTGTAGCGTTTCGGCATGGGCCATGATGAGTAGACATGGACGCCGGGACCGGCGCAGTCCACCTGCCCACCGCGCAAAGGCAGGCTGCGGGCCGAAAAGAAGGCGATGTCGAGGGCTTGGTCCAGGGCTGCCACTGCCATGATGAACGGACTATTGGCCGGGGAACCCACGAATCCGAATTCGCCTTTCCGCCGGTCCGCATTATTGCCCGCCGCGGCGACGATCAGGGATCCTTGTTCCAGCGCCCGGCTTCCGGCGGCTGTGTAGGGCGGGTGGATTTGCGCCACGTCGGCGCCCAGCGACAAAGAAATCACAGCGCAGCCGTTGCCCACCGCCCAGTCGATCCCTGACAGGATGCCGGCATCGGTGCCGGAACCGGCATTGCTCAGCACCTTTCCGGCAAAGATCTCCGCTTCGTGGGCAACACCGTAGCGGGGACCAGTACCGGGAACTTTCGGGCCGCAGGCGATCCCGATGCAGTGCGTGCCGTGTCCGTGCCCGTCCTGGGGCGGCTCGCCGGTGACGAAGGACGCCTTGGTGATGCCGCGACCGGCAAAATCCGGATGCGAGCCATCGACGCCAGTGTCCAGCACGGCGACCCGCACGCCTTGTCCCGAATAGGGGGAGGAGACGGCCCTCGTCGCCTGCAGCCCCCAAGTGAAGTTGTTGTTGTCGGCGAAATCCGCGGGTGTGGACGCTCCGTCCCGCCCGGTGTGCGGGCCGGCCGCGAGACGTCCGGCCAGGTCAGCCACGCCGTCCCGGTAGCCGGCAACATAGTCGTCGGCCGAACCCAGCACATCGTGGATGAGTTCGGGTGAGACCGACAGGACCCGGTGTTTGTCCGCGGAACTCACTTGGAGCGCACCGATTTGGTCCGGGGCCGCGTCGACGACGGCGATCCCCAGGTTGGCGAACAGGGTTGCCTCCGCGCCGGAGGCCGTGTCCGGGTCCACTCCGCGGGTGCCAAAGTCCCGGCTGTCTGTCACCTGGGTCAGGCCCGCTGCCTCGGCTAGGATTCCGGCACAATCATCGGAGCGGTCGGCGAAGACGACGATAAATCGTCCAGTGGTTTTAGGTTGGTCCGGTAAGGGGTAGTCGGCCGTCCTCAGGGACGGGGTCTGCGAATCGCCAATCATGGAGACCTCCTGGACAGTCCTCGGCATGCCCCGGATGGACCAGGCGGCGGTCGCAGATCCGGCCTCCACCGGCCGCCCAAGGGGCACGTGTGCGCCTCATCCTAATACCAGCCGCCCACAGCACAAGCTGTTTTCAATCGTTTCAGCCCGGTAAGGGCCAAAATAGCAGGAGGGCCCCGTCCTGACGGACGAGGCCCTCCGAAAACCGCACTGCGAGATCGATGCCGGAAGCTTAGTTTCGGGCCTCCGGTTGCGGTTCCGCTGCGGCTCCGGCGGTAGCCGGTGCCTGCTCCGCCAGCTCCGGTTCGCCGCCGGACCCTGGCTCCGATTGGATACTCTGCCGCCGGTCGTGGTGTTCAGCTTCCAGCCGTTCTGCCTCTTCGCCGCCGATCGCTTCGCCGCGGGAGACCATGCCGGCCACGTCGGAGAGCGGTACTTGCTTGAGGAACAGGGCCAGCAGGAAGGCGGCAGCGATGAACGGCACGAGGTACCAAAACACCGGAGCCAGCGAGTCGGCGTACGCGGTCACGATGCCGTCCCGGACAGGCTCCGGCAGAGCTTGCATGGCCTGCGGGTCCAAGGTTGCGGTTGCGTTTCCCGCATCGGCGGCGGAGGCGCCGGCGTCGGTAAAGACCGCCGTCAATTTCCCGGAAAGGTTGTTGGTGAAGATCGTTCCGAAAATCGCCACACCCAGTGCCGCACCGACCTCGCGGAAGTAGTTGTTGGTGCTGGTTGCGGTCCCCACCATGTCAGGCGCTACGGCGTTCTGGACCACGAGCACAACCACCTGCATGATCAGGCCCAAGCCGGCGCCGAAGACAAAGAGATAGGCGCAGATCAGCCAGATCGGCGTATCGGCGGCCAGGGTGGTCAGCGCCAGCAGAGCGGCGGCGGTGGTGACAGAACCCGCAACCGGGAATGCCTTGTACTTGCCGCTCTTGGTGATGGCCAGTCCCGACCAGATCGAAGTGCCCATCATGCCCACCATCATGGGCAGCATCAGCAGCCCGGACGCTGCGGCCGAGGTGCCGGAGGACATCTGCAGGAACGTCGGCACGAAAGCGATCGCCGCAAACATGCCGATGCCCAGTGTGAAGCCGATGGCCGTGGCGTTGACGAAGACCGGGTTGCGGAAGAGCGACAGCGGGATGATGGGGTCGTCGGCACGTGCCTCAACCCGGACGAAGGCTGCGGCGGACAGCAGCAGGCCGATGCCGAATGCCCAGGTTTCCGGGGCGGTCCAGCCGTGTTCGGTGTCGCCGCCGAAATCGGTGAAGAAGATCAGGCAGGTGGTGGCGATGGACAGCAGCACGACACCGGCAAGATCGATCTTCCGGGTGGCTTTCTTGGACGGCAGGGTCAGGGCGAACCAAGCGATGGCGAAGGCGGCCAACCCAATCGGGATGTTGATGTAAAAGGCCCACTGCCACGTCATGTGGTCCACGAAGAAGCCGCCGAGCAGGGGGCCCGCGACGGCGGAGAGTCCGAAGATCGCACCCAGCGGGCCCATGTACTTGCCGCGTTCGTTGGCGGGCACGATGTCGGCAATAATCGCCTGCGAGAGGATCATCAAGCCACCGCCGCCCAAGCCCTGGAAGGCACGGAAGAGGACAAAGCCCCAAAAGTCAGTGGCCAGCGCGCAGCCGATCGAGGCCAAGGTAAACAGCGCGATCGCGATGAGGAAGAGGTTGCGGCGGCCCAGCACGTCACCGAACTTGCCGTAGATCGGCATCACAATGGTGGTGGCCAGCAGGTAGGCGGTGGTGATCCACGCCTGGTGCTCCACCCCGCCGAGCTGGCCCACAATGGTGGGCATCGCGGTGGAGACGATGGTCTGGTCGAGGCTGGCGAGCATCATGCCGGCAATCAGCGCCGAGAAAATAATCCAGATGCGCCTTTGGGTCAGCAGCAGCGGTTCGGAAGCCCGCGCGGCAGTAGTGGTCATGGCAGTGTCCTTCGGGACGGTAGCGGACGGCGGATTGAGGGACCGGGCCACCCGGGCGGCCCGGTGGCGGCGGCTGGTGGTCAGGTGGACGGGGGACCGGTCGCCTGGCCGCCCGCCGCTCGCAGCGGCGCGACGGCGGCCAGCGCCTCGATGGCGGAGGTGAGGATATCGCGGTAGCTGCGCGAGTTATCCGGCGCAAAAAAGACAGTCCCGGCGTATTTGGCCACACTGGCCATCGCGCCGATGGCCAACTGCAGCCTCGGGTCATCAGCCGGCAAGGATTCCCGCTCCGCCAGCATTGCCACGTAGTGCTGCTCTGCGGCGCTGGAACCATTCATGGCTTTCTCCATCAGCCGCGGCTCGGCCGTGATGGCATCCTTCAGGGCAATGACTTCCGCGCGGGTCATGGCCATGGACTCCATCATCCCGACGGCCAGTTCAATGAAGTCCGGCCAGAGGGAAGCGGAGAGGGCGCCGCCCGCCGTGCCCCCGCCGCCGGCCGTGCCCCCGCCGCCGGCGATGAATGCCTCCGCCAGGGCCTCGGGAATGTCATCGCCTGGATGGCCCAGGATGGCATCTTCCTTAGTCGGAAAGTAATTGAAGAAGGTGCGACGGGAGATGCCCGCACGTTCGCAGACCTCCTCGACGGTGAACCCGCTGATGCCGCTGCGTGCGGTCAGCAGCCGGGCCGAGGCGGTGATGGCCGAACGGGTGGCGGCGCGCTTTCGCTCGCGTAAGCCGCCGCCGTCGTTGTTTGCATCATCTCGCACAGAGTGTACTTTTGCACTATCTGAGCGATAGTGCAAAAGCAGTGGCGTGGGCCACAGTTCTCCGGCGGCGGGACGCCGCGGCGTGGGGCGAAACATGCAAAGCGAAGGGCGTCCCGGCCGAAGCCGGAACGCCCTCTGTGGCCCGCGGGGGGAGCCGGTGTTACTTGGCCTGCGGCGGCACCGTCATGGACAGCACGTCCAGGGCGGAATCCAATTGCTCTTCAGTCAGTTCGCCGCGCTCCAGGAAGCCCAAGGCCACGACGGACTCGCGCACGGTCAGGCCTTCCTTGACTGAGTGCTTGGCGATCTTGGCGGCGTTTTCGTAGCCGATGTACTTGTTCAGCGGGGTCACGATCGAGGGGGAGGCTTCGGCCAGGAAGCGGGCCCGCTCCACGTTGGCGGTCAGCCCGTCGATCATCTTGTCCGCCATGACCCGGGAGGTGTTGGCCAGCAGGCGGATGGACTCCAGCAGGTTGGCGGCCATCACCGGGATGCCCACGTTCAGCTCGAAGGCGCCGTTGGTGGAGGAAAGGGCGATGGTGGTGTCATTGCCCACCACCTGGGCCGCCACCATGATGGCTGCCTCGCAGATGACCGGGTTGACCTTGCCCGGCATGATCGAGGAGCCCGGCTGCAGATCCGGGATGGCGATCTCGCCCAGGCCGGTGTTGGGGCCGGAGCCCATCCAGCGCAGGTCGTTGTTGATCTTCATGAACGCGTAGGCGATGTTGCGCAGCTGGCCGGAGGCCTCGATCAGGCCGTCGCGGTTGGCCTGCGCCTCGAAGTGGTTGCGGGCCTCGGTCAGCGGCAGGCCGGTATCGGCCGCCAGCAGCTCGATCACGCGCTGCGGGAAGCCTGCGGGGGTGTTGATGCCGGTGCCGACGGCGGTGCCGCCCAGCGGGACTTCGGCCACGCGCGGCAGCGAGGCTTCAATGCGTTCGATGCCGTAGCGAACCTGTGCGGCGTACCCGCCGAACTCCTGGCCCAGGGTGACCGGGGTGGCGTCCATCAGGTGGGTGCGCCCGGACTTCACCACGTCCTTGAACTCTTCGGCCTTGCGCTCCAGCGAAGCAGCCAGGTAGTCCAGCGCCGGAATCAGCTCGTTGATCAGCGCGGAGGTGGCCGCTACGTGCACCGAGGTCGGGAAGACGTCGTTGGAGGACTGCGAGGCGTTGACGTGGTCGTTCGGGTGGACCGTCTTGTCGCTGCCGGCATCCCTCAGCGCGCGGGTGGCGAGCTCGGCCAGAACCTCGTTGGTGTTCATGTTCGAGGAGGTGCCGGAGCCGGTCTGGAAGACGTCGATCGGGAAGTCGCCGTCGTACTGGCCGGTGGCTACTTGATCGGCGGCGTCGGCGATGGCCTTGGCCAGCTCGCCGTCCAGCACGCCCAGTTCGGCGTTGGCGGTGGCGGCAGCCTTCTTGATCCGGGCCAGGGCCTCGATGTGGGCGCGCTCCAGCGTCTTGCCGGAGATCGGGAAGTTCTCGACGGCGCGCTGGGTCTGCGCACGGTAGAGGGCGTTGACCGGAACCCGGACCTCACCCATGGTGTCGTGTTCGATGCGGTACTCAGCAGAATCAGCAGAAGTCATGGCTCCAAGCTTAGGCCCGCCGTGCCACCGGTTCCGAATCGTGTTGCGCCGCTGACGGCGGTGCGACGGCGGTGCGACGTCGGCGCGTGCCGCCCGGCGGCCGGGCGGCGCCGGGCTAGAGCGCGCCGTGTCCGGCGACCAGGTCGGCGCGGCCGTCGGCCAGCCGGTAGGCCACCCCGACGACGGCCGTGCGGCCGGCGTCGACCGCTTCCGAAATGGCGCGCGAACTGTCCAGCAGTCGTTCGGAGGATTGGCGCACGTTTTCGATCACCATGTCGTTGAGGTCGTCGTTTCCGGCACGCCGGGCAGCCAGCACCGACGGCGTAATCCGCTCCACCAGGTCGCGCAGGCCGCCGCGCGGCATCACGCCGGTGTCGATGGTGTTCTTGGCGGCGGTCACCGCGCCGCAGCTGTCATGGCCCAGGATCACGACCAGCGGGACGTTGAGCACGTCCACGCCGTATTCCAGCGACCCGATCACCGCGTCGCCGAGGACGTGGCCCGCCGTGCGGACCACGAAGGCATCGCCCAGACCCAGATCGAAAATGATCTCGGCCGCCAGCCGCGAGTCGGAACAACCGAAGATGATCGCGAACGGATTCTGTTCGTTGACCAACGAACTCCGCCGGGCGGCGTCCTGGTTGGGATGGACCGACGTGCCGGCAACAAAGCGGGCATTGCCGTCGAGAAGTTTTTGCCAGGCCTGGGCGGGAGTCAGTGAGGTGGGCACGAAGCAACCTTACTGCTTTGCGCCGCCCTGACCGCGCATTCGCGACGCCTGGCGATCGTTAGTTACTTGCTGTCCAGCGCTTTGACGACGGCGGTGGCGAGCACGTCGAATTCGTCCAGCTCGGCAGTGCCGCTGAGAATGACGGTGGATTTGCCGTGCTCCAGCACCAGGCTGCGCTCGCCCTGGCCGGCATCGCGCAGTTCCCAGCTGGCGCCGGCCTTGCGGTCGCCGGTGACCGGTGCGTTATTGGTGACCTGGCCAATCCAGGTGGGATTCGCCTTGTCGGTCTGGATTAAACCGATGTACTGCTCGCCGGGGGTGAGATAGCCGACTTCCCATGCCGGTACCTGGGCCGTGCCCCCGGTGTTCCAGCGGGCGTAGTTGGATGTCCAGCCATCCGGAAGATCCACGGCGAGCGGGAGGTAGCCGGCGGTGGATTCGGCCTGGAGCGCGACGCCGGGGACGTCAATATTACGTTTGTAGACATCGGGCTTGCTGCCCGGGTTCAGGAACATCACCGGCAGCAGCACGGCCAGTGTGAGACCCACGGCCAGCAACATGCCGACAACCGGTGCTTTCGCCCGGTTGGCCTGCTTGGCCGTCAGCACGGGCTTGGCGGGCAGTTCAGCCGATCCAGCCGATTCGGTCGATTCCTCGGGGCGCACTTCACTCACGCTTCCATGATCTCAGATTGCCGCCTTCCGTGCGCACACGGGCGGCCCTTCCGTGGCCGGCGCTGACCCCAGCGCGCTGAATCCCCGGGTGCTGACGACTATGATCGAAAGCAATGGAAGATGTCCGCCCCGCAGATTCATCCACCACGGCACCACAGCCGGTGTTGTCTGAAGAGCTACTCGAAGATGAGGTCGAAGTGTCCCACGAAGCCCAGGCTGATCCCTTTTCCAACTTCCCGCCGTCGATGCGTGTCGGTGACAACGAGCCGGACCGCAACCTGGCCCTGGAACTGGTGCGCGTCACCGAAGCCGCGGCGATCGCCGGCGGCCACTGGGTGGGCTACGGAGACAAGAACGGCGCCGACGGCGCGGCCGTGGACGCCATGCGGGCGTTCCTGTCCACCGTCAGCTTCAACGGCGTGGTGGTGATCGGCGAGGGCGAAAAGGACGAAGCCCCGATGCTGTTCAACGGCGAAAAGGTCGGCGACGGCACCGGCGCCGAATGCGACGTCGCCGTGGACCCGATCGACGGCACCCGGCTGACGGCGCTGGGCATCAACAACGCGCTGTCCGTACTGGCCGTCTCCGAGCGCGGCACCATGTTCGATCCTTCGGCCGTTTTCTACATGGAGAAGCTGGTCACCGGCCCCGAAGCGGCCGACCTGGTGGACCTGCGCCTGCCCATCAAACAGAACCTGCACCTGATCGCCAAGGCCAAGAACAAGAAGATCAACCAGATCAACGTGATGATCCTGGACCGCGACCGGCACAAGCCGTACGTGGAGGAGATCCGCGCCGCCGGTGCGCGCACCAAGTTCATCATGGACGGTGACGTTGCCGGCGGCATCGCAGCCGCCCGTGAAGGCACCGACGTCGACGTCCTGATGGGCATCGGCGGCACCCCGGAGGGCATCGTCACGGCCTGCGCCATCAAGTCGTTGGGCGGGGTGATCCAGGGCCGGCTCTGGCCCACCAGCGACGAGGAAAAGCAGAAGGCCATTGACGCCGGCCACGATCTGGACCGCGTGTTGACCACCGATGACCTTGTCACCAGCGACAACTGCTTCTTTGTAGCCACCGGCATCACCGACGGCGATCTGCTGCGCGGCGTCCGGTACAAGAACCACAAGGTCCTGACCCAGTCGATCGTGATGCGCTCGAAGTCCGGCACCATCCGGTTTGTCGAGGGCGAGCACCAGGAATACAAGTGGGACCGCTTCGAGCGGAAGCTCTAGCGGACCGCCTCGGCGCAGCGCGGAGGCTCTCAGCACAACGAAAACCCCGCACCGGCCCAGGCCGGTGCGGGGTTTTTGCGGCTTCCCTGCCGGTATGGCTGACGGGGAAAGCGTGTGCCGGCTCAGCGCGGCAGCTTGGCCCGCAGCTTCCGAAGCGACGGCACGACGGCGTTGCCCGCCTTCTGCACCGCCGGCAGCACGGCGGTGCGCGCCTTGTGCACCGCGGGTCCGGCCGCCTCGCGGGCCCGCCGGGTGAGCAGGTAGGCCCGGTACATCAGCTGGTTGACCGGCAGGTCCCAGCTGCCCGGGTAGCTGACCTCGTAGCCGCCGAAGGATCGTTTGAACCGCGAGAACCCGGCCCATTGATGGTCGGGCTCGTCTTCTGGGCTGACGCCCCACATGTCGAAGCGCTCGATGCCGGAGGCGCGGGCATCCATCATCATGGTGACCACCAGCGGAATCCCTGCATTGAGCTTGCGGTGGGCATCGTCGGCAGCGGCGTGCGCGTAGACCCGGGTGGACTCCGTGTCGTAGGAGAGCGCTGCCGCGATCGGCTTGCCGTCCAAGCGTGCGGTGAAGATTTTGGCGGCACCGGCCGGTACCAGGTTCCGGGCAGCCTGGCGCAGGTAGTCATCGGACTGGGCCTTGAACTCTGCGCGCTCGGAGACGTCGTGCAGGAATCCCAGCAGGATGCCGATGTCTTCGGGGTCGGAGGAGACGTCGAAGGTGACGCCTTTCTTGTGGATGTTGCGGTAGAGGTTCCGGCTGGTGCTGCGCATACCGGCCAGCAACTCCTCTTCAGGCTGCTTGAGGTCCAGCATCCAGGTCAGCTTCGGCTGGACATCCACCGGGGCCTTGACCAGGCCCAGCGACTGCAACGCCGCCTGCGGCCGTTGCCCGAGGTCGGTGCCCACCGGTTCGATCCGCACGTAGTGGGCGTGCTGCTCGGCAGCTAGGGAACGCAGGGCGGCCAGGGCGCGGACCAAAGCCGCGTGGTCTGCGGCCGCGGGGCCGTAGGGGACGTACAGGAAGCGCCCCAGCGGCGTCTTTTCCATGATGGCCAAATAGGCCCATCCGTCTCCGCTGCGTTCAAAGACCTCTTTGCCCAGGCTCCGTTGGAAGCGGGCCCACGGCTCGGACTGGAGGATCGAAGCGGTCAAAGTGTTGCTCCCGTTCGTTGTTCGTCGAATTCATGTGTGCTGCCCGAAGTGGTGACCGCAAACAGCACGGCGCCGGCTCCGGATCCGCCGGCCGGATGGACGTTCACCGGCTGTTCGGCGGCGGGAATGAAGGCGGCCTCGCCGCGGCGGATCGTCAGGTCTGATCTCGGGGAGTCCAGCAGCACGCTTCCGGAGACCGCCAGTACGATGGCGGGACCGTGCTGAGCCAGCGGAACTGGGCTGCCGCCGTCGGACAATTCAATGCGCTGGAGCTGGAATTCGGCAAATGGCGGGCAATACAGTTCCTGGCCGGCATCGGTGGTGGTCCGTTCCACGAACGGTGGGGTGATGGGGCGGAAGTCGGTGATTTTCACCAGCTCCGGCACGTTGATGTACTTGGGCGTGAGGCCGCCGCGCAGCACGTTGTCCGAGGTGGCCATGACCTCCACGCCGAGGCCCTGCAGGTAGGCGTGGATGTTCCCGGCCGGCAGGCACAGCGCCTGGCCGGGGGAGAGGGTGACCAGGTTGAGCAGCAGCGAGATCAAGGCACCTGGATCGCCCGGATAGAGTTCTGCCAGACGCGCGGCCGCTGCGTATTCGTTGCCCAGGCTTCCAGCCGGCGCAGCCGCCAGTACGCGGGCCGTGTCCACGGCCAGCCCGGTGGAACGGTCCCCGCCGTCGACCAAGGCCACGAAGGCGCCGCGCAGGGCCGCTTCCTCGTCGGCGGTGTCCAGCAGCTGCAGCACTTCGTCCAGCAAGCCTAGGCTGGCGCCGGCCTCCGCCAGCTTCGGCCGAAGGCCGGCCAGCAGCCGGGCCGCGTCGCGCGGGGGACGGAAACCACACAGCGCCTGGAAATCGCTGAGCGCAAAGATCATCTCCGGCTTGTGGTTGTCGTCCCGGTAGCTGCGCTGTGCGTCGTTGAAGGAGATGCCGGCCGCGTTCTCCGCGGCGAATCCGGACTTTGCCTGCTCCAGTGTGGGGTGGACCTGGAGCGAGAGGGCCGAATCAGCCGCCAGAACCTTGGTCAGGAACGGCAGGGTGGCGCCAAACAGGCCCAGCACCGGTTCGCCGAGCGTGGCGCCCGGATTCTCCTTGATGAATTCGTCCAGCGGCCGGTCGCCGTCGGCCAGCTGCACCGTGGAGGGGGAGTCGGGATGTGCGCCGATCCAGAGTTCGGCCTCCGGCCCGCCGGAGGGTTCGCGTCCGAACAGCTCGGCGATGGCCGTCGTCGAACCCCACGCGTAGGGGCGCAATACATTGGTCAACCGGTACATCTTGAAGCCTCTTCCTGGTCCGTGTGTGAAAAATGATCCTGCCAGAACACCCGCCCGGCCCGGTCAGCCAGAACGGTCAGTCGTCCCGGCAGGACCCGGCCTCACCGGAACGCCAGGATCAGGGGAGCGAGCACTTGCCGTTGTCGGCCAGCAGGGAGCCGATCGTAGCGGTGTCGCCAATCTCGGCCAGCTGCTGGAGATACTCCTCGGTGATCTGGGGATCCGCTGCCTCCGGTGTGTCCGCCGGTTCCGGCGTGGACTTCTTCGGCTGTTTGGCACCTCCGCCGGAGGATTTTCCGTCGCCGGAGCCGCCGCCGTCGTTCTTGGAGGCCTTCTTGTCAGTCTCCGTTTCCTGGGTGAACAACTGTTGAACCCGCGGGTGGATCTTGGAGAAGTCCGGGTAGGTGACGAAGTTGTCCGCCGCCGTACCGAAGTCCGGCGGGCCAATGGTCAGCCGGTCCGTCTTCTGGTCCTTGGCCTTGAGCGCCAGCGAGACGAAACTGCCCAGCTGGGAACTGGGGATGTCCGTTTCCACGACCTGCTCGCCGGCCTCGGCCAGCTGCTGGAAACGGGTCAGCACGGTGGCCGGGTCCAGCTGGTTGACCATGGCCGACATCACGCACTGCTGGCGCTGGACGCGGTCGTAGTCGGTGGCGAACTCGCGGGAGCGGGCGTACCAGAGCGCGTGGAAGCCGTCGAGCTTCTGAACGCCCGGGGCGATCCAGCCCTTTGGCGGGTAGTGCTGATTGGTTCCCGGAATGGTCTTGTTGGAGATCGGCACCCAGCCGCCGGCGTCAACGGTAATGCCGCCCATCGCGTCCACCAGGGCCTCGAAGCCACCCATGTCCACCAGCGCGTAGGCCTGGATGTCGATGCCCAGGATGCCGCTGACGGCGTCCTTCATGGCTTCCGCACCGGGATTTTTGGCGTCCGGGTAGCGGTCGGCATGGTTTTGCTCCACGTCCACGTACAGGGCGTTGATGATGCACTCGTCGCCGCAGTCGAAGCCCTCGGGGTAGACCTCGTGCATGGGGGAGTCGGCCGGGAACGGTGCGTTTTGGAAGTTCCGCGGGATGCCGAACATGACGGTGTGTCCGGTCTCCGCGTTCACGCTGACCACCTGGATGCTGTCCGGGCGCAGTCCGACACGTCCCGCGCCGGCGTCGCCGCCCATCAGCAAGAAGTTGTAGCGGCCGTCGACCGGGTCGAACGCCGGCCGGGTCTCGAAGATGTTGCCGAAGGCGTTGCGGCTGACGTTGAGCAGATAGGCGGCGTAGCCCAAGCTGCCGCTGGTCACCACCATCAGGACGGCCAATGCCACCGCCACCGCGGGCTTGGCGCCCGGGGCCAGCAGGTTGGGCCTGATGATGCGCAACGTGTTCAGGAACAGGAAAGCCCAGAACAGCGCCAGCGCGGCCAGCACCACCACCAGCACCAGCGAACTCCAGCGGCCGGTGGCGAGATTCACCAGCAGCGGCCAGTCCACCAGGGCCACGACGCCCGCTGCCAGGATGGCCGCCCAGACCAGGAGTGTCACTGCCAGTGCGCGCCGACCCAGCGCTCGGTCCCCGGCCACCAGTTGCGCGCTGCCCGGGATAAGCAAGGTCAGCAGCAGCAGGACGAAGGCGCGTTTGGTCCGCACGGGCGCCGAGGCATGCTGCGGGTAACGGACCGGATCCGTTATTCCGCGGGCCGACGCGCCGGACGGCCGGGTGGTCGGCTGGGGACTCACCGGCTAGGCCCCGCCGGAGCCGGCGACACGCTCGCGCAGGGCGGCTCCCTTGTCATAGGCGGCCTGCCGCAGGCCGGAGGCGAACTCCAGCAGGGCGGGCTGCAGTTGTTCGGCCAGCGCATCGCCGCCGGCGGCCAGCATTCGCACGGCCAGCAGCCCTGCATTGCGGGCTCCGCCGACGGACACGGTTGCCACCGGAACGCCGGCGGGCATCTGCACGATGGAGAGCAGGGAGTCCATGCCGTCCAGATACTTCAGCGGCACCGGTACGCCGATCACCGGAAGCGGCGTCACCGAGGCGAGCATGCCGGGTAGGTGCGCGGCACCGCCAGCGCCGGCGATGATGATGCGCAGGCCGCGGGTATGTGCTTCCCTGCCGTAGCTGATCATGTCTTCCGGCATCCGATGCGCCGAGACGACGTCCGCCTCGTACGGGATGCCGAATTCCTCCAGTGCCTGGGCGGCTGCTTCCATCACGGGCCAGTCGGAATCCGAACCCATCACGACGCCGACTATCGGCTGTTGGCTCATGGCTTGCCTTCCTGGGGATCCCCACCATCTCGGATGATCGAGGCAACGCGGTCCGCGCGCCTTCGCAAATCCTCCACCTGGGACGCGTCCCGGCCCACCACGTTAACATGGCCGATCTTGCGGCCCGGGCGGACCGACTTGCCGTAGCCATGGACCTTGACGGCAGGCTCGGCCGCCAGCGCGCGCGGGTAGGCCGAGAACAAATCCGTATTCGCGCCACCCAGGTAGTTCTTCATCACGACGACGCCGCCGAGCACCCCGGTGTCGCCCAGCGGCAGGTCCAAGACCGCCCGCAGATGCTGCTCGAACTGGCTGGTGACCGAGCCGTCCTGGGTCCAATGACCGGTGTTGTGCGGGCGCATGGCCAGTTCGTTGATCACGAAGCCGGCACCGCGGCCGGGCGTGGCGAACAATTCGGCGGCCATGACGCCGGTGACGCCGAGCTCGTCGGCCAGTTGTAGCGCGGCCTGCTGGGCAGCCTCGGCGACTTCGTCCGGCAGATCCAGCGCCGGGGCGATGACTTCGTCGCAGACCCCGTCCACTTGAATCGTGTGGACCACCGGCCAGGCCCGGGCCTCGCCGGACGGTGTCCTGGCCACCAGCGCCGAGAGCTCCCGGCTGAAGTCGACCTTCTCTTCGACCAGCAGCGCGCCGCCGGTAAACCAGTCCGCTGCGTCGGCGGCCGCGGCGGCATCCTGGATGATCCGCACGCCTTTGCCGTCGTAACCTCCCCGCGGCGTCTTGAGTACCACCGGCCAGCCGGTCTGCGCACCGAAAGCCACGAGCTCATCGACGGTGGAGACAGAATCCCAGGCTGGGTTCGGCAGCCCAAGCTTGTCCACCACCTCACGCATGACCAGCTTGTCCTGCGCATGGATCAGCGCGTCAGGATGCGGCTGCACGTTCACGCCCTCGGCAATCAGGGCCTGCAGGTGTTCAGTCGGGACGTGCTCGTGGTCGAACGTCAGCACGTCCAAGCCTTGGGCGAAGTCGCGCAGTGCCTGCAGGTCCCGGTAGTCGCCGACCGGCGCCTTGGCGACGGCGGAGACCGCCGAGACATCGTCGGCTTCGGCCAGAACCCGCAGTTCAAAGCCGAGTTCTACTGCACAGGGGGCCATCATTCGGGCGAGTTGGCCGCCGCCCACTACACCGATTACTGGAAAACTCACCTTGTCAGGTTACCGAACCGGCTCTGGCAGAACTGCATTGCACACACCCGCGCCGGGATGTCCTAGGAAACGTCCAGTCTGGGGCAATACAATGATGCGTTGGCCGGCACGATTCCGGCGCCAGAATGAAAGGGCCCCTCCTTCGATCATGAATCGAACTATTTCCGAGCGCATCAGCGGCCTAGTCTCCCTTTTTTGGCGGGAAGTAGCGAAGTTCGGCACCGTCGGCGGGATCGCCTTCATCCTGGACAACGGCGTGTACTGGTGGCTGATCAACGGGCCGATGGACGACAGCGTGGTGAAGGCGCGGTTTGTTTCCGCTTCCGTCGCGACGCTGTTTTCCTGGGTGGCCAATCGCTACTGGACCTTCCGCCACCGCCGCCAGGCGAACGCGCTGCGCGAGCTCGTGTTGTTCATCGTGATCAACGTCATCGGCATGGTCATTTCGGCAGGCTGCGTATGGATCGCCCGGTACCCGCTGGAGATCACCGAACCCACCATGCTGCTGTTCGCCGGCATCTTCGGCACCGTCCTTGCTACTGTCATGCGGTTCTTCGCCTACCGCTTCCTGGTGTTCAACGCGGAGTTGGACGCCGAGCCGGAGTTCGCCGATGACCGGGAAATCTTCGAAAGCCACCATGGCCAGCACGTGGCGACCAAGCTGCCGGCGGAGGCTCCAGAGGTTGACGGACCGCAGGCATCCGGCACCCCCAGGAGCTAGGTGGCACGGGCCTAGCCGCCCCTGCGGTTCATTCAGAGCCGGGCGCTGACCCGCTCACTGTCCAACAAGCGCTGGGACACTTCCACATCCGCGTGCACCAGGACCACAGTGCCGCCGCCCTGCCACGTTGCCAGGGCCTCGCCCAGCACCTCGGGCCAGGCGGTCTGTGCCGGCACCAACAGGATCCGGGCCGGCGCCGGCTGGCCGAGCAGCTGACCGAAGGTGACGTGTCCGCCGTCGTATTCCAAGGCCACGCCGCCGGCCGGCAGGGTGTCCAACCCCAGATAAACGTCTGCATAGGACCGGACTTCCGCCGCGTAGTCCAGGACGCCGTCCGGCAATTCCCCCGGCCAACGAAGCTGGAGTGCCCCCGGGGCCACCAGTACCCGGTGCATGCTGTCTCCGGTCAACTGCCCGGGATCGGCCGAGACCAGCACGTCCGGGGCAGGTCCAGCCGTGTCCAGCCGGACGGTAGCGCCGGCCTGCCACGCTGCCAGTGCCCAGACCAGCGACCGCCAGTGCGGCTCCATCCGAACGCCCACCGTTGTTCCTTCGCCGGCGTCCAGTTCCTCGGCCAGCAGATTGGCGGTCTTGGCCACCCAGTTGTCCATGACCCGGCCGGACAACTCGACGCGTTCTCCTGCCGGTCCGTACCAGACCAGACAGGGGGAGGAGTCGGGGCGGAGCCGGGCGAGCAGGTCATTGATGCTGGCGGGAGGGTTCACGGTGTTCCTTCTGCTTCGGCCGGCGGACGCCTGTCGCGATGCGGCGGCGGCCGGGGTTTCGTTAGCTGTTGAGAGTGTGGCGTGTGTCACGACGGCAAGATTTTCGCGTGGCGTGCCCGGTTTTGGGCCCGCGTGTCTCTAAGATTCCCGCCGGCACTTGACTTGGACCGGATTACACCCGTGTAATTAGGTATTAAACGTGTAACAGCATTCTCGTATTCGGCGCTGAGATCCAGCACTGGAGTCGAACTTAGCACCATGCTGGGACAGCAACACCGGGAGGGCTGATGGGGCAGGCAGAACGTATTGCGCACCGGCGAGAGCTAGAGGCACAGGCTTCGGCATCGCAGGGATCGCGCGGCGTACCGGCAGATTGGTATGTGGATCCGGCTGATCCGGCGGCGGCAGAGCGCTTCCGCGAATCCAGCCAACAGACGCTTGAGGACGCGGCTACCGCGTTCCTGGCCGCACACGAAGCGTTGGCGGAGGAACCCGAAGCAGATGTGCTGGAGCTGTCCGCTCCGCGCTTGCTGCGGGAACCGGAGGCCGAACCCGCGCAGAAGCCGCTCTGGATCGGTTTGCCGGGCTTCGGCACCGGCTACGAGGATGAGGGCGAACTCGGCTGGCAGGCCGACGCTCTCTGCGCGCAGACGGATCCGGAGGCGTTCTTCCCCGAGAAGGGCGGCTCTACCCGCGACGCGAAAAAGGTGTGCGGCGCGTGCACGGTGCGCTCCCAGTGCCTGGAGTACGCGCTGGCCAATGACGAGCGTTTCGGCATCTGGGGAGGGCTGTCGGAGCGCGAGCGCCGCCGGCTACGGAAAAGAGCGCTCTAATTCAGCAGCAAGTTCGCGTCACCGCCGTTGTTGTTGCCCATAACGGCGCTTCCTATCTACCGCAAACCCTGGCCGCGCTGACTCAGCAGACGCGGCCGGCCGATGTCTATCTTGGCGTCGACACCGGGTCATCCGACGCGTCCGCGGACCTGCTGCGTGCCCAACTGCCCGCCGGGGCCCCGGTGGCCTCGGCTTCCGGCCGCGCCGGCTTCGGTGCTGCCGTGCGGGTGGGGCTGGCCGAGCTGCCCAAGCACGCCGACGATGGCCCTGCGGCGCAGGAGTGGCTGTGGCTGCTGCACGACGACTCAGCGCCCGCACCGGACGCCCTGGAAGAACTACTGCTCGCCGTGGAAACGGCGCCGTCGGTCACCATCGCCGGCTGCAAGCAGGTGGACTGGGACAACCCGCGCCGGCTGGTCGACGTCGGCCTGACCGTGAGCCGCTGGGCCGAACGGCTGACCATGATCGACCTGGATGAGCTGGACCAGGGCCAGTACAACGGGCGCAGCGACTTCTTCGCCGTCAACTCCGCCGGAATGCTGGTGCGCCGTGACGTCTTCGACCAGCTGGGCGGGTTTGACTCCGCCCTGCCCGGGACCGGCGACGACCTGGACCTGTGCTGGCGGAACCGGCTGGCCGGCCACCGGGTGGTGGTGGTGCCGACCGCTGCCGTCCGCCATGCCACCCGGGCCAGTGACCACACCACCGCCAAGGCGGCCCGCAAGGCACAAATTTATTTGCGCCTGAAGCACGCGGCGTGGTGGAAGGTGCCGTTCCTGTGGATTGGTGCCCTGCTGGGCGGGCTGTACAGCTTCTTAGCGTCAGTGGTAGCCAAGGACCCGATGCACGGCCTGCGGCAGCTCGGCGCAACCCTGGTGGCGCTTTTCCGCCCGGTCGGCTACTTTGCCTCCCGGCGGCAGGCGGCCAAGACCCGCAGGACCTCGCGGGGGATAGTGCGTCCGCTGATGGTGCCGCAGCGCGAGGTCTGGTCCTACCGCCGTTCGCTGGCTGAGTCCCTCCGCCCCGAACTCGCCGCCGGCGTGGTGGGGGACGGTTCCGGCACGGATGCCGGCAGCAGCGACCAGCCCACCGGCGGGTCCGACGACTTCGCCGCGCTGGCGGCGCCCGCGCGGAACTGGGTCGGTACGGGACTGGTGGTTGCCGCCGTCGCGCTGGCCATCGTGTCCGCGGTGGGCATGTTCGACTTCTTCGGCGCACCAGCACTCGTCGGCGGCGGCTTGCTGCCGGTATCCGCGACCGTCGCCGAGATCTGGCACAACGCCTCCAGCTGGTGGGTCTCGCTCGGTTCGGGGATGTCCGGGCACGGTGACCCTTTCGGCTACGTGCTGGCAGTCCTGGCATTGCTGGGGCTGGGGAACGGATCTGCCGCCGTCCTGACGCTGGTCATGCTGTCCATGCCGCTGGCCGCTGCCGGTGCCTGGTTTGCTGCCGGGGCTCTCACGCAGCGGCGCGGCCTGCGCTTCTGGGCCGCCATTTTCTGGGCCAGCGTTCCAGTGTTCCAAGTTGCTTTGGGTACTGGACGCCTGGGCGCGCTGATTGCCCATTTGCTGATCCCGTGGGCGGTGCTGGGGCTGTTGCGGGCCACCGGTTCGGCCGTCCAGCGAGTCGATGCCAACCGCCCGTTGCTGCCGCACGAGACCGTGCACAAGCCTGGAATCAATGGGAATCCTTCATGGACCGCTGCGGCAGCGGCCGGGCTCTGCCTTGCTGCTATCACGGCGTCCGCGCCGGCGCTGCTGCCGGTGGCCGTTGTCTTCGTTCTCATCCTGGTGCTCTCCTTGGGCCGCCGGGCCAAGACCGTGTGGTGGTCGCTGGTCCCGCCGCTGGCGCTTGCCCTGCCCATGGTCATTGCCGCACTGAACCAGCCGCGGGCGCTGTTGAGCGACCCAGGCCTGCCGCTGGCCTTCGACGCGGCCCCGCTCTGGCAGCAGTTGATGGGCTTCCCGCTGGCCTTCGGCCCCACCGATGGACTCGCCGGAGCCGGACTGCTGGAGGACCTGGCCCACGGGCCGTGGGCGCTGGTTTACGCACTGGTCGCGGCCGTGCCGATGCTCGTGCTGGCAGTGGCCGGCGCAATCGGGGGCGACGGAGCCGCCCGCGCACGACTGCTCTGGCTCGGCGCCTTCCTGGCGCTGGCCGCTTCCTACGGCTCGTCCATGCTGGCCACCGCGGTGGCACCCGGAGCCGTGGTTACACCGTTTACCGGTCCCTTCGTCTCGGTGGCAATGTTCCTGCTGCTGGGCGCGGCACTGATCGCCGGAAACCGGATGCAGCTGGGAATGGACTCGTGGGGACGGTCGCGCGGCGGCCTGCGGCGCACGGTGGCGGTGGCCGCCGTCGTACTCCTGGGCCTGGGTCCGGTGGTGGGCCTGGCGCATTGGCTGGTACCCCAGTTCACCGGCTACACAGCCTCCACCGAGGCCCGTTCACTGACCGATTTCGGCACGCAGATGTCCGTGGCGCCAGGCGCCGACCGCACGCTCCCGGCCACGGCCGCTGATCGAGGAACCGGGCCGGAGCAGGCGCGCGCGCTCGTACTGACCGCGGGGACCGGCGGTACCGTGACCGCGGCAGTGATGCACGGTGCCGGAACTACCCTCGATCAGCTCTCGACCATTTATGCGGCACGGACGCTGGACGGTCCGCTGCTCGAGGCCGAAGTGGGTGCCGACGATGATGCCGACGCCGAACTGCGCAATACGGTGGCCGTCATCGTGGCGGGCACCGGGGTGGATCCGCGGCAGTCGCTGGTGCGCCTGGGCGTTGACTTCGTGGTGTTGCAGGAATCCGACACGGCGGCCGAACTGCTGGCCGGGCGCATTGACGCCGTTCCCGGGCTGACCTCCGTGGGACGCACCGATGCCGGATGGCTCTGGCGTGTTGTGGGGACGACTGCCGACGACGGCACGGCGGCCGGGGCGCAGACGGCGCGGGTGCGTTTGGTTGATGCCAACGGCACGCTGCTTCAATCCGTTCCGTCCGACTGGACCGCGGCGGGAGGCGAGATTCCCGCCGGCGAGTCCGGACGACAGCTGATCCTGGCCGAAAGGAAGGATCCGGGCTGGACAGCCACGCTGAACGGCCAGCGGCTGGAGGCATCGGAGGACGGCTGGGCACAGGCCTTCGAGGTCCCCGCCGCCGCAGGGACCGTGAAGATCGGTTACGCCAGCCCATGGTCGCCGTGGATCGGTATCGTGCAGGTGCTCGCTATTGGACTGACCGTCTTGCTGGCCATCCCGATACCGGCCCGGCGGCGGTTCACGCCGCGCCGGATCGACCACATCAAAACCACCGGGGCGGATGCCAGCACCGCCGAACTACAACGTGCAGCTTTCGAAGACCCGGACGACGGCGCCACGGCAGCCTTGGCCGGAAAAGGACAGCAACGATGACCGAAACAGGCGGCCGCGGTAACCAGCCGGATCCGACAGGAGCAGAGACCGGGGCGGCAGCCTCGGACGGAGCAGCCGAAGGCGGTATGACACCGCGCCAGGAAACGGCTGCCGAGGCCCAACCGGCCGCAGCTGAGTCAACCCAGCCGGAAGCAATTGTGCCTGCCGAGCCGACGGACGCCGCGCCTGCTGAAACGGCTGCTGCCGAGTCGTCCAAGCCAGCCGCAGCGGAGGCCGCCAATCCGGCTGCCACCAAGCCTGCCCCGCCGGCGGACGCAGCGCCTCCGCAGTCGGCTGACTTAGCGACTGCTGAAACGGCCGCTGCCGAGCCGGCCGAGCCAGCCGAGCCGGCCGAGCCAACCGAGCCGGCCGAGCCAACCGAGCCGGCCGAGCCAGCCAAGCCGGCCGAGCCAACCGAGCCGGCCGAGTCGGAGCATCCGGTCGACCGCAAGGCCGCCCGGAGGGCCGAACGGCGGGACCGCACGCGTGATGCCGCTGCGGGCAAACCGAAGGCGCGGTCCAAGGGTGCCGGCCCCGGTGCGCGGCAGGGCGGAGGGCGGCGGACCATGGGCGCCATCGCCGGAGCAGGCATAGTGCTGCTGACCGGTGCGGCGGTGGCCGCCGGCAGCTTGGCGGACGCGCCCAGCGCCGCCACCGAGCTTCCACCTGTTTCCGCCGCCGTCCCGGCTGGCGACTACACCGCGGTCTGTCCGGAGCCGCTCCGGCTGTTGGACTCGGCTGCCGAGGCCACCGACCCGCAATTCAGCCCCGTCTCCACCACGGCGCAGACCAGGGCACGGGCCCTGGTGCTCAGCGATCTGAGCGGCAATGTCCCGGGCAGCGAGCTGGCTGAACTCGGCGAGGACACTCCGCTCAAGCGCATCGCCGAACCGACGGAAGAGTCCTCCGGCGAGACCAAGGTGGTGGCATCCGTGGTGTCCGGGCAGGAGCTGTCCGCTCCCACCGTGCTGCGGGCCGACCCGGTGGGGGAGACCACCGCGCTGGCCGGGGCCGCGATGTCCTATCGGGCTTCCGACGGCGACCTGCGCGGCCTGGCCGCGGCCAACTGCATGGCGCCGTCCAACGATTTCTGGCTGCTCGGCGCCTCCACCACCGTGGGTGCCACCTCCGTGCTGAAGCTGCACAACAGTTCGCAGACCCCGTCCTCGGTCAACCTCGAATTGATCTCCGGCGAGGGACAGATCCAGGCTGCCGGCACCCGCGGGCTGCTGGTGGCGCCGGGAGAATCCCGCTCCATCGTGCTGGCTGGTTTGGCCGCCAACCAGGAATCACTGGCCGTGCGCGTCCAGTCCTCCGGTGGACCGGTGACAGGCTTCATCCAACAGAGCGTTCTGCGCCAGCTGACGCCCGGCGGCGTCGAACTGTTGCAGGCATCCGCTCCCGCCGGGACGCGACAGTTGGTTACCGGGATCACCGTGCAGGATGAGAAGCTCGCGCGGAAAATTCGCGAACAGGACGGCTATCAGAACGCCGCGCCGGCGTTGGAGGTAGCGGTACCGGGTGTGACCGACGCTGTCCTTGAAGTGCGGGTCATTGGCCCGGACGGACCGGTCAGCCTCCCGGGCGGCGGCGTCATCACCGCGGCCGCCGGCAGCATCACCAGAGTTCCGCTCGATTCATTGCCGGACGGCACGTATTCCGTTGAAGTCAGCTCCGATGTCTCCATCGCGGCCGCGGCACGCGTCAGCAGGGCAACCGAGGAAGGAGCGCCGGTGGACTTCGGCTGGGCGGCCGCCACCGGCCGGCTCGGCAGCAACCACCTGGCAGTCGTTCCCGGTGGCGTCAGCTCCCGGATGGCCTTCAGCGCGCCGTCCGGTGACGCCCAGTTGGAAATTACCCTGGTGGCCGTGGACGGCGGACTGGGGAAGAAACGGACGGTCAAAGTTCCCGCCGGAACCACCGTGACGCTGAACCCCAAGGCCGACGGCGCCGATCCTGCGGCGTGGTTAATCAGTGCGTCGGGCGAAGCCGTCTACGGTGCCCAGACGCTGACCAACGGCGGCTCGGCCGACGTTGCGGTCCTTCCGGTGCCCGCCGGGACGCAGGCGCAGAACGCCGTACCGGTCAACATCGGGTACTGACCCAGCGTCTCGGTCAGGGGCGGGTCCGGCCGTAGCCCGGGTCGACGGCTTCGGGCGCCATGTTCAGCAGCTGCGCGGTCTGCTCCACCACCACATCGTGGATGAGCTCCGGCAGTTCGGCCCGCAGTCGGGCTGCCATCTGCACCGGATGCCGGAAGACGGTCACCACTGCCGGACGGCCCGGAGCGGCCGGCGTGAAGCTGCCCAGCGGCGACGCCTGGCCTCGGGCCAAGAGTTCCTCGAGATGCGGTGGGATGTCCTCGACCACGAATTGGGCTGCTTCAATCCGCTCGCCCCAGAAGTACTCCAACCGCTCGGCGGACTCGGAAACCCACTGCTCGAATTGCTCCGGCCTGGTCAGGTGACCCGGCAGGTGGGCGGGCAGCAGATCGCCGCGCAGTCCGCGGCCCCGGCGGTTCCGGCGTCGTGCGCTGAACGGACGGCGCCAGCCACCGCCGTCGCCACCCAGCGAAACAGTCAGTGATGGTCCGTGTTCCATATACCGACTTTAAGCCCGACGGCGCGAATTCGGCACTGGCCAGCAGAGGTGCGCCGGAAGCGCCCGGAGCGGCGGCGCCCCGAGAGGCCTGATTGTGACCTAATCTTTCCACACGTGCCCGTGCCGGTGGCCCGGAAGCCGAGCGGCCCAGAGTAGGATTCTTTCTCGTGGGATCCATTCGTCAATGTTCACGCTCGGCCTGTCAGCGGTCGGCCATCGCTACTTTGACGTACGTGTATGCAGATTCCACCGCCGTGCTTGGCCCGCTGGCAACCTACGCTGAGCCGCACTGCTACGACCTCTGCGCCGACCATGCTGAGCGGCTGACCGTTCCCCGCGGCTGGGAAGTCATGCGGCTGGCGCTGCCCACGCAGGCACCGGCCCCCAATCCTGACGATTTACTGGCCTTGGCCGACGCAGTCCGTGAGGCCGCCCGCACCCCGGAGATCCCCGATGAGCTGCCCCAGCCGCGCGGACAGCGTGAACCGCTGGAGCCGCCGGCCGGTGCCGCCGGCACCCGACGCGGGCATCTCCGCATTCTGCGCGGACAACCGTAGAACGATACGCTGGGAGGCGGGCAGCCCGCATTCCAGGCAACCTGCTGTCCGCTGCGAGGCCCCGCCCCGCCGTCCACCGGACGCTGGCGCAGCCGAAGCCGCCGATCGAACCGAAGGACAACATTCGCATGGCACATCTGACATCCGAGCTGCTGGCGGTCCTACGCTGCCCGGTGACCGGTTCATCCCTGGTCCAGGAGGGTGACGAGCTGGTATCCACCGGCCGCACCGCGGCAGGTGAGCGGCTGCACTACCCGATCGAAGACGGCATCCCGGTGCTTTTGCCGCAGGCAGCCCCCGGCACTGACTCCACCCCCGACAGCCCCGCCGACAACGCTTAGGAGCATGACTGTGACGATCGATTACAAGGTCAAGGACCTCTCGCTGGCTGCTGCCGGCCGGCACCAGATCCGCTTGGCGGAGCACGAAATGCCGGGTCTGATGGCCCTGCGCGAAGAGTTTGGCGCAACCCAGCCGCTGGCCGGTGCCAGGATCGCCGGTTCGCTGCACATGACCGTGCAGACCGCGGTGTTGATCGAGACCCTGACCGCTCTGGGCGCCGAGGTCCGGTGGGCATCCTGCAACATCTTCTCCACCCAGGACGAGGCCGCCGCCGCCATCGTGGTGGGCAAGGGCACGCCGGAAGACCCGCAGGGTGTGCCGGTCTTCGCATGGAAGGGCGAAACGCTCGAAGAATACTGGTGGACCGCAGAGCAGATCCTGACCTGGCCCGGCGCTGCGGACAACCCCGAGCTGGGGCCCAACATGATCTTGGACGACGGCGGCGATGCCACCCTGCTGCTGCACAAGGGCGTGGAATTCGAGGCAGCAGGCGCTGTGCCGTCGGCCTCCGCCGAGGACCCGCACGAGTTCACCATCATCCTGGACGTGCTGCGCGCTTCGCTGGCCAAGGACCCGCAGAAGTTCACCCGGGTGGCCGCCGGCATCCGCGGCGTCACCGAAGAAACCACCACCGGTGTGCTCCGCCTCTACCAGTTGGCGGAGCAGGGCCAACTGCTGTTCCCGGCGATCAACGTCAACGATGCGGTCACCAAGTCCAAGTTCGACAACAAGTACGGCATCCGCCACTCGCTGCCGGACGGGATCAACCGCGCCACGGACGTGCTGATGGGCGGCAAGACCGCCGTCGTGTGCGGCTATGGAGACGTCGGCAAGGGCGCGGCCGAGGCGCTGCGCGGCCAGGGCGCCCGCGTTGTGGTCACCGAGATCGACCCGATCTGTGCCCTGCAGGCAGCGATGGACGGCTACCAGGTCACCACCTTGGACAAGGTGGTGGGCGAGGGGCACATCTTCATCACCACCACCGGCAACAAGGACGTCATCATGGCGTCGGACATGGTCAGGATGCGGGACAAGGCCATCGTCGGCAACATCGGCCACTTCGACAACGAAATCGATATGGCCGGCCTGGCCAAGGTCGCGGGCGTGCAGAAGGTGGAGATCAAGCCGCAGGTCCACGAATGGGTCTTCGACACCGGTTCCGACGCCGAACGCTCCATCATCGTGCTGTCCGAGGGCCGGCTGTTGAACCTGGGCAACGCCACCGGCCACCCGTCGTTTGTGATGAGCAACTCCTTCGCCAACCAGACCATTGCGCAGATTGAACTGTTCACCAAGCACGGCAAACCGGCCGAGGGGTCGGCCACCGGCGAGCCCGAGTACGCCAAGCAGGTCTACGTGCTGCCGAAGGTGCTGGACGAGAAGGTAGCCCGGCTGCACTTGGACGCGCTCGGCGTCGAACTCTCCGAACTGACCAAGGAACAGGCCGAGTATCTGGGCGTGGACGTGGCCGGCCCGTACAAGTCGGACCACTACCGCTACTGATCCAGAAAGAGACGACGGCGATGGCCACCTGGCGTCCTCTAGCGGTCGTTGCAACACCCTAGGTGGCTAGGTAGTCAAGAGTAAGTCACGCAGACGCTCGGCTGGGGAGTCCCAGTCGAGCGTTTTGCGTGGCCGGCCGTTCAGTTCCTGGGCTACGTGTTCGAGGTCCTCGGGTCCGTAGACGGAGAGGTCGGTGCCCTTGGGGAAGTATTGGCGCAGC